>NZ_CP032677.1:512500-682500 GCF_003627215.1 Pseudomonas sp. Leaf58 | reverse complement strand
CAAAACTCCAGATAAAGAAGGTTGAAGCCGGCGCGCGATGCGCTCACGCGCCTGGCATCAGAATCGGAACGATCAGTCGATCAGGTTCAGGGTTTCGCCTACAGCATCGAACAGGCGGTCGAGTTCCTGCGGCGTGGTGTTGAACGTTGGGCCAAACTGCAAGGTGTCGCCGCCAAAGCGCACGTAGAAGCCAGCCTTCCACAGTTTCATCGCCGCTTCGTACGGACGGACGATGGCATCACCGTCGCGGGCGGCGATCTGGATCGCACCAGCCAGGCCGTAGTTGCGGATATCGACGATGTTCTTGGTACCCTTCACGCCGTGCAGCAGCTTCTCGAAATGAGGGGCCAACTCGGCAGCGGACTGCACCAGGTTTTCCTTCTGCAACAGGTCCAGTGCAGCGATACCGGCGGCACAGGCTACCGGGTGGGCCGAGTAGGTGTAGCCGTGCGGGAATTCCACGGCGTATTCCGGGGTCGGCTGGTTCATGAAGGTCTGGTAGATCTCGCTGCTGGCAATTACCGCGCCCATCGGGATGGCGCCGTTGGTTACCTGCTTGGCGATGCACATCAAGTCCGGGGTAACGCCAAAGGCTTCGCTGCCGGTCATCGCGCCCATACGGCCAAAGCCGGTAATCACTTCGTCGAAGATCAGCAGGATATTGTGCTGGGTGCAGATTTCACGCAGGCGCTTCAGATAACCCTTTGGCGGCGGTAGCACACCGGCCGAGCCAGCCAGCGGCTCAACGATCACCGCAGCGATGTTGGAGGCATCGTGCAACTCGATCAGCTTGAGCATTTCATCAGCCAGGGCGATACCGCCCTCTTCCGGCATGCCTTTGGAGAAGGCGTTCACCGGCAGTACGGTGTGGGGCAGATGATCGACATCCAGCAACTGGCCGAACATCTTGCGGTTACCGTTGACGCCACCCAGGCTGGTACCGGCGATGTTCACGCCGTGGTAGCCACGGGCACGCCCGATGATCTTGGTCTTGGTGGCTTGGCCTTTCAGACGCCAGTAGGCACGTACCATCTTCAGCGCGGTGTCGGCGCACTCGGAGCCAGAGTTGGTATAGAAGACGTGATTCAGGTTGCCCGGCACCAGGTCGGCGATTTTTTCAGCCAGTTGAAACGACAGCGGGTGGCCGAACTGGAACGCCGGGGAGTAGTCCAGGGTAGCCAACTGGCGGCTGACCGCGTCGGTGATTTCCTTGCGGGTATGCCCGGCACCGCAGGTCCACAGACCGGAAAGGGCATCGAAAATTTTGCGCCCCTGGTCATCAACCAAGTAGTTGCCTTCGGCCGCCACAATCAGGCGTGGGTCGCGCTGGAAGTTGCGGTTGGCAGTGTAAGGCATCCAGTGGGCATCCAGCTTGAGCTGGCTGGCGATCCCGGTGGTGGCGGTTTCCGGCATGTTCATCGGCGGTTCCTCGGAAGACGAATAGGCAACGATGGATGTTGTTGCAGCTAAATTGGCACGGCGATAAAGTCTGAAAAAGCCAACATTTCTAATCTTCAGACAGGCCTTGACTAAACTAATGAGCCGACGCCCCGATCCACTTGCCCAAGTCAGTGATTTCGACATCCGCCTGCTGAAGATCTACCGCAGCGTAGTCGAGTGCGGTGGCTTCTCGGCCGCCGAAAACGTGCTGGGCATTGGCCGCTCAGCCATCAGCCAGCAGATGAACGACCTGGAGCAGCGCCTCGGTCTGCGCCTGTGCCAACGCGGCCGGGCCGGGTTTTCGCTGACCGAGGAAGGCCGCGAGGTCTACCACTCGGCGCTACAACTACTCAGCGCCCTGGAAAGCTTCCGCACCGAGGTCAACGGCCTGCACCAACATTTGCGCGGCGAGCTGAACATTGGCCTGACCGACAACCTGGTAACCCTGCCGCACATGCGCATCACCCATGCCCTGGCCGAACTCAAGGACCGCGGCCCCGAAGTGCGTATCCAGATCCGCATGATCGCGCCCAGCCAGGTCGAGCACGGCGTACTGGACGGCAGCCTGCACGTTGGCGTGGTGCCACAAACCAGCCCGCTGTCGGGTCTTGAATACCAGCCGTTGTACAGCGAGCGCTCACTGCTGTACTGCGCCGTCGGCCACCCGTTGTTCTATGCCGACGACCAGCAAATCGATGACGAGCGCCTCAATAGCCAGGAAGCCATCACCCCCACCTTCCGCCTGCCGGCCGAGATCCAGGCGCATTACCAGGCGCTCAACTGCACTGCCAGTGCCTCGGACCGGGAAGGCATGGCCTTCCTCATCCTCACCGGGCGTTACATCGGCTACCTACCAGACCACTACGCCACGTTCTGGGTGCAACAGGGCCGCTTGCGCGCCCTCAAGCCGCGGCAGCGTTTCTATGACCTCAGCTTAAGCTGGGTAACGCGCAAAGGCCGGCGGCCAAACCTGGTGTTGGAAAGCTTCCTCGAAAGCCTGGCTGCGACACGCTGATGTCAGTCTCTGCCGCAAACGCTTGTTACTTCGGCACAGGCAGGTAATCTTGTCCGACAGCCGCAGCCACTGCCCCGTACGGAATCGTCCATGACCTTAGAAGTCCCTGCGCATCGCCTCTCCGCCTCGGGCAAGCCCGCGGGCCGCATCCGCCAGAAGAACGAACAGGCCATTATCCAGGCCGCCGAAGACGAATTCGCCCGCCATGGGTTCAAGGGCACCAGCATGAATACCATCGCCCTCAAGGCGGGGTTACCCAAGGCCAACCTGCATTACTACTTCACCAACAAACTTGGCCTGTACATTGCCGTGCTCAGCAACATCATCGAGTTGTGGGACAGCACCTTCAACGCCTTGAGCGTCGAGGACGACCCAGGCGAAGCGCTGAGCCAGTACATCCGCACCAAGATGGAATTCTCTCGGCGCAACCCGCAAGCTTCGCGGATTTTCGCCATGGAAGTGATCAGCGGCGGCACCTGCCTGAGTGAATACTTCAGTGCCGACTACCGCCAATGGTTTCGCGGCCGAGCCGCGGTGTTTCAGGCCTGGATCGACGCCGGCAAGATGGACCCGGTCGACCCGGTGCACCTAATCTTCCTGCTGTGGGGTAGCACCCAGCACTACGCCGACTTCGCCACCCAAATCTGCCAAGTCACCGGCCGCAGCCGCCTGACCAAGCAGGACATGGAAGACGCGAGCAACAATCTTATCCACATCATCCTGAAAGGCTGCGGCATCAAGCCGGCTGCCTGACCGTCATTTATGCCTTCTACCCTGCTCGACCTCTGCGAATATCGCGAGGAAATCCGCAAAAGCCGCTTCATCACCCTCGCCGGGCCGATCAGCAGTGCTGCCGAAGCGATGAGTTTCATCGAACGCCACAGCGACCTGGCCGCTACCCATAACTGCTGGGCCTGGAAGCTCGGCGCCCAGTACCGCAGTAGCGACGACGGCGAGCCTGGCGGTACCGCAGGCCGGCCAATCCTGGCGGCGATCGAAGCGCAGGACTGCGACCAAGTGGTAGTGCTGGTGATCCGCTGGTACGGCGGCATCCAATTGGGCACCGGCGGCCTGGCCCGAGCCTATGGCGGCGGCGCCAACAAATGCCTGCAGCAGGCCCCCAAACGGCTGCTGGTACAACGCAGCGAATTCGCCTGCAGCTGCAGTTTCAGCGAACTGGCCTTGGTGAAATTGCGCTTGGCGGAGGTCGACGGCCTGGTACTGGATGAGCAGTTCACCGCCAATGGCGTGGACCTGCTGATTGCACTGGGTGACACCCACCTTGCCCCCCTGCAACAACAGTTGGCCGACTTGAGCCGCGGGCGCATTCTGCTCGAAGCGCGCTGAACATTACCCACAAGACATTGCCCACAACAACTGTGGGCCGGCCTGTGGATAAGCTTTGGGCACTTGCTTGCAGGCTATTGTTTTCAAGGCCTGCAGAGCTTTGATCATATTTTGATCACTATTTGATGACAGTCGCAACTTGCTGAATGCATAGACGTTATCCCCAGTGCCAAGGCAGGTGCGCCTGCCTGTTGCGCCTCGGCTTTGCACACAATAACTGTGGACCAGCCTGTGGATAACCCGTGCGCCAACCGGCGAAGTGCCCGGCCACCCAAGGCCCTGGCGCTACTGATCATTTTTTATCCAACCACGGGCAAGGCAGCAACTGCCACTGTGCGTTATCCTCAATACCTTTATTTGCAAACCGATCACGGAGCGCCTGCACATGGCTAACGCAAAAACCGCACTTATCATCGGCGCCTCGCGGGGGCTGGGCCTGGGTCTGGTGCAGCGCTTGCACGAGGACGGCTGGAACATCACCGCTACCGTGCGCAACCCGCAGCAACCTGGGGCTTTGGCCGAGGTGCCCGGCGTGCATATCGAGCAACTGGAAATGAACGACACGGCCCAGCTCGATAGCCTGAAGCAACGCCTGCAAGGCCAAGTGTTCGACCTGGTGTTCGTCAACGCCGGCGTCATGGGGCCCCTGCCTCAAGACCTGGAGGCGGTGCAAAACAACGACATCGGCGACCTGTTCATGACCAACGCCGTGGCTCCAATCCGCGTGGCACGCCGCCTGGTTGGCCAAGTACGCGAACGCAGCGGCGTATTGGCTTTCATGAGCTCGATCCTAGGCAGCGTGACCATCCCCGACGGCGGCGAAATCTGCCTGTACAAAGCCAGCAAGGCGGCGCTCAACTCGATGATCAACAGTTTCGTCGTCGAGCAACAACGCCCCGACCTGTGCGTGCTGGCCATGCACCCAGGCTGGGTGAAAACCGACATGGGCGGCGATAACGCCGAGATCGACGTGCTCACCAGCACCCGCGGCATGCTTGACCAGATCAACGCGCAAAGTGGCAACGCCGGCCTGCGTTTCATCAACTACAAGGGCGAGCCCTTGGTCTGGTGATTCACCCCATCGCAGCCTGGCCGGGCGCATTGCCCGGTAGGGCCCTGTAGAATGGTGCCAACCGTACCTGATCGAGATGACCCACTATGTATGATTGGTTGAACGCCCTGCCCAAGGCCGAACTGCACCTGCACCTGGAAGGCTCGCTGGAGCCCGAGCTGCTGTTCGCCCTGGCCGAGCGCAACAAGATCGCCCTACCCTGGGCCGAAGTGGAGACCTTGCGTAGCGCCTATGCCTTCAACAACCTGCAAGAGTTCCTCGACCTGTATTACCAAGGCGCCGACGTGCTGCGCACCGAACAGGACTTCTACGACCTGACCTGGGCCTACCTGCAGCGTTGCAAGGCACAGAACGTGATCCACACCGAACCGTTTTTCGACCCACAGACCCACACCGACCGCGGCATCCCCTTTGAAGTGGTGCTCAACGGCATCAACCAGGCACTCAAGGATGGCCGCGAACAACTGGGTATCAGCAGCGGTTTGATCCTCAGCTTCCTGCGCCACTTGAGCGAAGACGAGGCACAGAAAACCCTCGATCAGGCCCTGCCATTCCGCGATGCCTTCATTGCCGTTGGCCTGGACAGCTCGGAAATGGGCCACCCACCCAGCAAATTCCAACGTGTGTTCGACCGCGCCCGCAGCGAGGGCCTGGTCGCTGTCGCCCATGCCGGCGAAGAAGGCCCCCCCGAGTACATTTGGGAAGCACTGGACCTGCTGAAGGTCAAGCGCATCGACCACGGTGTGCGCGCCATCGAAGACGAGCGCCTGATGCAGCGCATCATCGACGAGCAGATCCCGCTCACGGTTTGCCCGCTGTCGAACACCAAGCTCTGCGTGTTCGACCACATGAGCCAGCACAACATTCTCGACATGCTCGAGCGCGGTGTGAAAGTCACGGTCAACTCGGATGACCCAGCCTACTTCGGTGGCTACGTCACCGAGAACTTCCACGCCCTGTACACCCACCTGGGCATGACCGAAGACCAAGCTCGTCGCCTGGCCCAGAACAGCTTGGATGCCCGGTTGGTCTGACGGGCATTGCGCCGTTGCGGTCAGCCGACCTGCAACGTCGGCACCCGGGCAATGCGATTGATCTGCTGGATACCCAGCGCCGAAATATGCAATGCCCGCGTGTCTTCGGCCTCGCGCATCCAGCCAGATTGCAGGAACAGCCTGAACAAGGCCTGCCCCAGCACACCACCCAAGTGCGGCCCTTGATCGTTCCACTCGGTGCAGCGGCAGATCACACAGCCACGTTGCTGGTGCGGCGCCAGCGCATCGATGTAGACCCCGACCAAAGCCAACTGCGACCGCCCCTCATCACTCACCATCAACTGTCGGCCACTGCCTTCCAGCCAACCAGCGATCAGCAAGCGGTGATACAGCTCACTGGCCAGCTCCCCACCCAAGTGATCGCCGCAGCGGCGAGCCCTGCGTATCGACATGGGCAGTGGTGCCACCGGCGCCTTGGCTTGTGCCTCCCTGGTGCTCAGCAGCTGGACACTGGCCAGCGCCTCAACCGCCGCCCCCACCTGCGGGGTCGCCAGGCGGAAGTAGCGCTTGCGGCCTCGCGCCTCATGCCGCAGCAAACCGGCCGACGACAACAATGAAAGGTGCGCGCAGGCTGACGACGAGGTCAGACCGGTCATTACCGCGAGCTCATTGGCCAACCGCGGCGTGCCATCGATCAATGCCCACAACATGGCACTGCGCTTGGGATCGGCCATCAGGCTGGCGATCTGGCTGATACTGCTAGCTGCGTTCATGTCCCTATAACTCCCTGCAAGTTCACTGTGTGGATGCGATGGCCAACCCTGGCAGGGAAGCGCCTCTCGCTGGCACTGGCCTGGTTCGCCAGTATAAGCCGCAAAAAACGCCACTCAGGCAGCCCCACGCGGTAGCACTGCAGCACAATAAACACTGGGTATGCCTACCCATGGCAAGCCGCGATAAAAACTGTGAAACCTATCCAGACCGCACGTTAAGGCCGCCAGCTACAGGCACGTAGCGGCACAGGAACGCCCTGCGGAAAAAACACCAGACACAACTTCGGATGCGACCGACAGCTACTTTCCACAAGTAGCGCGAGCCAAAGCGAAGGTTCCGCGCACTTGCGGGCATTGCGCCAACGTTGAAAGCGGCGGTAGAAAATGCCCACGCCGACCGTCAGTCAGGACGCTGAAGCACCTCATGCCAGCCAGGGGAGGCAGCGCTACACTTGATCCGCACCACCCCTTCTGGAGGTATGCAGCGATGAAAATTGTCGTCAGTGCATCGAGCCGAAACCCCGCCTGCCCCTGGCAGGTCCAGCTCGATCAACACGTGGTCAGCTTTCGCAGCGAGGCCGAGGCGCGTGCCTTTGTCGCCACGCTGGAGACCCGGCTACAGGCACCTCACCCGCTTATGCGGGAGCCTTGGCCGGCAAGCGTCGGGTCAGCAGCGCGACACTGACCACCAGTGCCCCGCACAAGCTGATCACCAGCGCCATCGGCACTGCACTGCCATCATGCAGC
Source organism: Pseudomonas sp. Leaf58 (assembly GCF_003627215.1). Lineage (NCBI taxonomy): Bacteria > Pseudomonadati > Pseudomonadota > Gammaproteobacteria > Pseudomonadales > Pseudomonadaceae > Pseudomonas > Pseudomonas sp. Leaf58. The sequence continues at coordinate 675,111 of NZ_CP032677.1, read as the reverse complement.
AGCCCGACCAGAGCCGCCGCGCCCGCAGCCACACTGAACTGCAGGCAGCCCATCAGTGCCGACGCACTGCCGGCCCGTGCGCCCTGCCCGCTCATGGCACAGGCAGAGGCGTTGGGGATGATGCAGCCCAGGCTGGCGATGCAGATGAACAGCGGTACCAACAGAGGCCACAGCTGCGTCGGCTGCAGGGCCGCCACGCCCAGCAGCACCAGGCCCGCAGCCAGGTACAGCCACACCGCCCGGGCCAACAGAAACGCCGGCCCGCGTTTGGCCAGCAAGCGTGCATTCACCTGCGCCACCAGGATAAAGCCGGCAGCATTGGTGCCGAACAACCAACCGTAATGCTCGGCCGGTACGCCGTAGAGTTTGATGAACACGAACGGTGAACCGGCGATGTAGGCGAACATGCCGGCAATAGCGATACCACCCGTCAAGGCATGGCCGACGAACACCCGGTCAGCGAGCAGGCGCAGGTACTGGCGCAAGGCGCCAGATAGCGGTTGGCGCGGCATGTGCTCGGGCAGGCTTTCCGGCAAGCCCAGGCTGACCGCCAGCAGGCAGCCGGCACTGAACAGGCTCAGGGCGAGGAAGATCGATTGCCAGCCGGCCACGTTCACCAACACCCCGCCCAGCATCGGTGCCAAGATCGGCGCCAGGCCCATGACCAGCATCAGTTGCGAGAACACTTTGGCCGAGGCCACCGGGTCGCACTTGTCGCTGACGATGGCACGCGACAGCACCATGCCGGCGCAACCACCCAGGGCCTGGACGAAGCGCGCCAGCACCAGGGTGTCGAGGTTGGGGGCATAGGCACAGGCCAGTGACGCAAGGGTGAACAGGGTCACGCCGAACATCAGCGGTTTGCGCCGACCAAAGCGGTCAGCCACCGGCCCGTAGGCCAGTTGGCCGATGGACAGGCCGAGGAAGTAAGCGGCCAACGTGGTCTGGACGTGTTTTTCATCGGTGGCGAACGCCTGCGCCATAGCCGGGAAGGCGGGCAGGTAAAAATCGATCGCCAAGGGCCCGAACGCACTGAGTGCGCCCAGGATGAGCACCATTCGCAGGTTCATCAGAAATCCATAGCAGGCTAAGCAAGTGCCTGATTCTAACTGCTGCGAGCCCTACCGGTACGAAAACATTTGCAACAAACCTGGGGGCTGGTGCGGTCCCTGTGGGAGCGGGCGCGCCCGCGAAGCACGCGGCGCGGTGGATGGCACCGGCTGTGCCGATGTTCGCGGGCTAGCCCGCTCCTACAGGCAAGTGTTCAGGCAACTTCGGCCTGATAGCCCTCATCCCGAATGGCGACAAGGATCTGCTCCTGCGCCAACTCACTCTGCACCCGTACCTGCCTGGCCGCCAGATCGACCTCTACCTTGGCTGCGGCATCCTGCTCCTGCACCGCCCGGGTCACGGCTTTCACGCAATGGCCACAGGTCATGCCTTGTACATTGAACACTTGCATGGGGGTCACTCCTTCAGGTTTTCAACGAGTCTCAAGCTTGCCATCAGGGTAAGGTCAAGCCCTGCCAGCAACGCCTGGGGTGGAAATCCGCGCCCGGGTCGGCCAAGCTGCGCCTTTGATGATCAGGCAAGCAGGAGATTCTTCATGTTCAGGGCAGCATTGGGCGTCGTCGGGCTATTGAGCACGCTGGCTGTGGTGCCACCGGCCAGCGCCGAGGGCAACTCGGACTACAGCGTACTGATCATTTCCCGGGAGCGCCTGGAAGTGGCAACCCACTGCGAAATCGGCGTCTACCTGAACGACCAGCTCTCTGGGCGCGTGTTTCAGGAGCAATCCACCTCGTTCAATTTGCCGCCGGGCCCTGTAGACGTACGCCTGCGTTTGCTGCCCGGGCAAATGCCGGGCTGCGCCGCGGGCATTGAGGACCAGCGCAGCACACGCTTGAACCTGCAAGCGGGGCAAATCAACAAATACCGCATCGCAATGGGGCACTATGGGCTGGAGTTGCAGCGAGCCGGCCTAGGCTATTGACCTTACCTGCGTGGCAAGGTTGATGCTGGAGGCCTGTCCAAGGAGGAGAGCCATGCCCGCATCCACCACGTACGACCTGCCGATTTCCGGCATGACCTGCGCCAGCTGTGCTGGCCGGGTCGAGCGCGCCCTGCGCAAGGTCACCGGCGCTGAACAGGTCAGCGTCAACCTCGCCACCGAACAGGCCCGGGTGCAAGCCCCGGCCAACAGCCTGCCCGCCCTGGTCGACGCTGTACGCACTGCCGGCTACGGCGTACCCACCCGCACCGTCGAATTGCAAATAGGCGGCATGACCTGCGCCAGTTGCGTCGGCCGCGTAGAGCGTGCCCTTGGCAAGCTAGCGGGGGTCGAGCACGCCAGTGTCAACCTCGCCAGCGAACGTGCGCACCTTGAAGTGCTCACAGCCCTCGACGACAACCTGCTGATCGACGCCGTGCAAAAGGCTGGCTACAGCGCCAGCCTGCCGCAAACCGCCAACGATGACTCAGGTGCTACCCAGCGGCGTCTGCGCAACGAACGCCTGGCGGTCGGCACGGCCCTGTTACTGGCTTTGCCCCTGGTATTGCCAATGTTGGTGCAACCGTTCGGCTTGCACTGGATGTTGCCCGCTTGGGCGCAGTTTGCATTGGCAACACCGGTGCAGTTCGTGCTCGGCGCACGGTTCTACGTAGCCGCCTGGAAGGCCGTGCGCGCCGGCACCGGCAACATGGACCTACTGGTGGCCCTGGGCACCAGCGCCGGCTATGGCCTAAGCCTGTACCAGTGGGCACAGGCCCCCGCCGGCATGGCCCCACACCTGTACTTCGAAGCTTCGGCCGTGGTAATCGCCCTGGTGCTGTTGGGTAAATACCTGGAAAGCCGTGCCAAGCGCCAGACCGCCAGCGCCATCCGCGCCCTCGAAGCCCTGCGCCCGGAACGTGCTGTGCGCGTGGTCGATGACCGCGAAGAAGACGTGGCCATCGCCCAACTGCGCCTGGGCGACCTGGTGCTGGTCAAGCCCGGCGAGCGTTTCCCGGTCGATGGCGTGGTCGAGGACGGTAGTAGCCATGCTGATGAAGCCCTGATCAGTGGCGAGAGCCTGCCAGTGCCCAAGCAGCCCGGGGACACCGTCACCGGCGGCGCCATCAATGGCGAAGGCCGGCTGCTGGTGCGTACAAAAGCGCTGGGCACTGAGACCGTGCTGGCGCGCATCATCCGCCTGGTGGAAGACGCCCAGGCCGCCAAGGCACCGATCCAGAAGTTGGTCGACCGGGTCAGCCAGGTGTTCGTCCCAGCCGTGCTAGTGCTGGCGCTGGTCACCTTGGGCGGCTGGTGGCTGGCCGGTGCGCCGCTGGAAACCGCGCTGATCAACGCTGTCGCCGTACTGGTCATCGCCTGCCCCTGTGCCCTCGGCCTGGCGACGCCCGCGGCGATCATGGCCGGTACCGGCGTCGCCGCCCGCCACGGCATCCTGATCAAGGACGCCGAGGCCCTGGAGCGCGCCCATGCGGTCAACCGCGTGGTGTTCGACAAGACTGGTACCCTCACCTCGGGCAGCCCGCGGGTGGTCCACAGCCACGCGCAGGTGGGCAGCAGCGCCGACCTGCACCGGCTGGCCGGTGCCCTGCAACGCGGCAGCGAACACCCGTTGGCCAAGGCGGTGCTGGATGCCTGTGCTGAGCAGGGGCTGGAGGTGCCCAGCGTCGTCGCCAGCCAGTCGCTGACCGGGCGTGGTATCGCCGGGCGCGTGGACGGCCGCGAACTGGCGCTGGGCAACCGCCGCCTGCTTGATGAAAGCGCCTTGCCGCTCGGTGAACTGGCCGCCAAGGCCCAGGCCTGGGAAGCCGAGGGGCGCACCCTGTCATGGCTGATCGAACGGGGTGCGCAGCCCCGTGTGCTGGGCCTGTTCGCCTTTGGTGACAGCCTCAAGCCCGGTGCCGCGCAGGCCATCGACACGCTGCACGCGCAAAACATCAGCAGCCACCTATTGACCGGCGACAACCGGGGCAGCGCCAAGGTGGTGGCCGACGCCCTCGGCATTGACGACGTGCACGCCGAAGTGCTGCCAGCCGACAAGGCTGCGACCGTGGCCACACTCAAGCAAGATGGCGTGGTCGCCATGGTCGGCGATGGCATCAACGATGCGCCGGCGCTGGCCGCCGCCGACATTGGCATTGCCATGGGTGGTGGTACCGACGTGGCGATGCAAGCCGCCGGCATCACCCTGATGCGCGGTGACCCGCGCCTGGTGCCTGCCGCGCTGGAAATTAGCCGCAAGACCTACGCAAAAATCCGCCAGAACTTGTTTTGGGCATTCATCTACAACCTGATCGGTATCCCGCTGGCCGCGCTGGGTTATCTCAACCCGGTACTGGCCGGTGCCGCCATGGCCCTGTCCAGCGTCAGCGTGGTCAGCAACGCGCTGTGGCTCAAGGCGTGGAAACCCACCAGCAGCACCCAGGAGGCCCCATGAACATCGGCCAGGCCGCCCGCCGCAGCGGGCTCAGCACCAAGATGATCCGTTATTACGAGTCCATCGGCCTGCTCAAGCCGGCCACGCGCAGTGACAGTGGCTACCGCCTGTACCAAGCCGAAGATCTACACAGCCTGGCCTTCATCAAGCGCTCCCGCGACTTGGGGTTTTCCCTTGAGGAGGTCGGCAAGCTGCTGACCCTGTGGCAGGACCGCCAACGGGCCAGCGCCGACGTGAAGGCGCTGGCCATGCAGCACATCGAGGAGCTTAACCGGCGCATCGAGGAGCTGGTGAGCTTGCGCGACACCCTTGGCGAGCTGGTTTCGCATTGCCAGGGGGACGACCGCCCGGACTGCCCGATCCTCAAGGACCTAGCCAATGGCGCCGCAAGCAATTGCTGCCACTGAGCCGCCTGCTGCGCCTTGGTATGCCATATACGACCAAACACGACCGAATAGTCACTAACTGCGACCTGATTCAATAAATACGGGCGTTTTCCTACATAAAACCCGGATGCTGCCGATGCAAGAGATACCTGCCTCGTGTGTCTACAACAAAAATTCCGGGAGCGTCGATGAGCATCAAACAGAAACTGACCTGGGCATTCGCGGTCATCGCCGGCTTGCCCATCGTCCTTGTAGCCACCCTGGTGGTTCTCAACCTGCGTGGCGAAGCCCGCGACGGATTCCTGGATGGCAGCAGCCGGGAAATCCGCCAGGTCAGCAACGCGATGAACATCTTCTTCCAAGGCATCAACCAGAACGTCGAATACATGGCGTCACAGCCGCTGGTCGCCGCTACCGGCAGCGAGCTGAACAAGTACACGAGCGCAACCCCGTCCTACGAACTGGGTGACCAGGCCAGCAAGTTGCTGGAGTTCATGACCCGCCTGGCCACCTCGCACCCCTCCTATGCCTACCTGTCCTACGGGGTGAATGACGGTGGTTACGTGGGCTGGCCAGCCGGGCAGAAATTCGTCAATTACGACCCACGTACCCGCCCATGGTACCAATTGGCCATGGCCAACCCTGGCAAAACCCTGCGCACCGGCGCCTACTACTGGGCCGCCGACGACGCCGTGCTGATCAGCACCGTGCGCACCGTTGCCAACCAGCTGGGCAACCCCGGCGGCGTGGTCAACGTGGATGTATCGCTTAAAGGCCTCACTGAGATCGTCCAGCAAATAAAGCTGGGCGAAAGCGGCTACGTACTGCTGGTAGAAAACAACGGCAACGTGCTGGTCGACCCCCGTGACGCCAAGCACAACTTCAAGCAGCTGGCGAGTTTTGGCGACGGCTACGGCGAGTTGGCCAAGCATGGCAAAGGGCTGGTCGAAGTAGAGCTAAACGGTGTGCAGTACATGGCCAACATCTACCCGGATGAACAGCTGGGCTGGACCTTGATCGGCCTGATCGAACAAAGCGAAGTGATGCAGACCACCACCCGTCTAACCTGGCTGATTGGTATCGTCGCCTTGGTGCTGGCGGCGCTGTTCGCCGTCGTGGGTGCTACCTTCGCCAAACTGATCGTGCGGCCAATCAACAGCGTCACCAGTGGCCTGGAAGACATCGCCCAGGGCGAAGGCGACCTGACCCGCAACCTGGAAGTCCGCGGCCGCGACGAAACCGCACAGCTGGCCAGTTGGTTCAACCAGTTCCTGGGGGCCATTCGCAGCCTCATCCAGCATATCGGCGCAGCCGCCGGCAAAATCCTCAACACCTCGACCAGCTCCACCCGGGTGTCCAGCGACATGGCAGAAGCAGCGGGCCGCCAGCGTGAAGCGGTGGACATGGTATCCACCGCCTTCCATGAAATGGTCGCTACCGCCAACGAAGTGGCGCGGTCCTGCAGCCAGGCGGCGCAGTCGGCCGACAACGGCCAGCAGCAGGCGCGCGAAGGCCAGCAGCAGATCGATGCCGCGGTACACAGCGTCGACCGCCTGAGCCAGGAAATCGAGCAGTCGGCACAGTCGATCCAGCAGCTTGAGCGTGACAGCAACGCCATTCAGTCGATCCTCGGCACCATCCGCTCGATTGCCGAACAGACCAACCTGCTGGCCCTCAACGCCGCCATCGAAGCAGCCCGCGCCGGTGAACAGGGCCGTGGCTTTGCCGTGGTGGCCGACGAAGTGCGGGCGCTGGCCAAGCGGACCGCCGACTCCACTGCCGAGATCGACGGCCTGCTGGGCAACCTGGCCAGCCGCACTGCCGAAGTGGCCGAGCAGATGCATGCCAGCCTGGAGGTTTCGCAGCAGTCGGTGAGCCGTATCGGCCTGGCCCGCGACAGTTTCGGGCAAATCCGTGAATCGGTGGATGTAATCCGGGACATGAACACACAGATCGCCACGGCAGCCGAGGAACAGCACCAGGTAGCCGAGGACATCAACCGCCACATCAGCCAGATTCACGGCGATGCGCAGCTGGTGGCCGAACTGGCCCAGGCGGCGCGTCAGGACTCCGAGAGCCTGGCCGGCTTGTCCAACGAACTGGATACACTGGTACGCAGGTTCCGCACCTGATGCGGTGCCGGGTGCCGGCCTCTTCGCGGGTAAACCCGCGCCTACAGGTACAGCGCTGCCCTTAAGGCCTGCGCTATACCCGCGAAGAGGCCGGCACCGGCAACACTAAAGCTTGAGCTCCCCCGGTGTCGCCCCAAACAACTGCTTGAACGCCGCGATGTAGGCCGAAGTGGAATCATAGCCACAGCCCAACGCCGCCTCGGTCACATTCTCCCCCGCCTCCAGCAAGGCCAGCGACGACAGCAGCCGCATGCGTTGCCGCCAGTTACGAAAACTCAAGCCCGTCTCCCGCTGGAACAGCCGCATCAGGGTCTTTTCCGAGCAACCCAACTGCCGCGCCCATTGCTGCAGTGTCGGCGACTGATCCGGCGCGGCGATCAACCCATTGCACAGCGCCAGCAACCCCGGGTGGCGTGGCAACGGTAGCGAGAACCCCACCTCAGGCAGCGTGCGCAACTGGTCAAGCAGCACCGCCACCAGCCGCGCCTCGGCGCTGTCCCCCTCAGGGTAGTCTGCCGGGAACAGGCAAAACTGCTTGATCAGCTCGCGCGCCAACGGGGTCACTTCCAGTACCCGGCACTGCTCCGGCGCCCACGGGCAAGCATCCCGGCGCACGTACAGGCTGCGCATTTCGGCCTGCATCGAGGTGACCACTTCGTGTTCGGCATCGGCAGGGATCCACACCCCCCACTGGGGCGGGGCGAAGTAACTGCCTTCGCCGGTGTACACGCCGAGTACTCCGCTAATGGCGTAGGAAAACTGCACCCAGTCGTGCTGATGGCGAGTGGTCCAGGAGCCGGCGCCGAGGCTTTCGGCACGGGCATAGAGCGGCCTGGGCAGGTGGTCCAGCAGCGGGATGGCGCGGGGGTGTCCGATGATCGGCATGGCGGCTTCTTGTAGTTCTGAGCAGACAAGCCTAACAGTTGATAGGGTGTGACTGTGATATCGGCATTGCCTGCTTCGCGGGTTTGCCCGCGAAGAAGGCAATGCGGTATACCAGCAGCTTACCGCTCGAGGATCACCGTCACCCCCTGCCCACCCGCCGCACAGATCGAAATCAGCCCCCTGCCCTTCCCCGCCGTCGCCAGCAACTTGGCCAGGTTGGCCAATATCCGCCCGCCGGTCGCGGCAAACGGGTGCCCGGCCGCCAGCGAGCTGCCCTTGACGTTGAGCTTGCTGCGGTCAATCGCCCCAAGCGCTGCATCCAACCCCAACCGCTCCCGGCAATAATCGGCATCTTCCCAAGCCTTGAGCGTGCATAGCACCTGGCCCGCAAAGGCTTCGTGAATTTCGTAATAGTCAAAGTCCTGCAGCGTCAGGCCATTGCGCGCCAGCAACCGCGGCACCGCATACACCGGCGCCATCAACAGCCCCTCGCGGCCCGTGACGAAATCCACCGCAGCGGTTTCGCCATCGACCAGGTAGGCCAGCACCGGCAGCCGCTGCTGCGCCGCCCATTCCTCGCTCCCCAGCAGCACCAACGAGGCACCATCGGTGAGTGGCGTGGAGTTGCCCGCCGTCAGCGTGCCCTGGCCGCTGCGGTCGAAGGCCGGCTTGAGCTTGGCCAGTTGCGCCAAAGCCAGGTCGGGGCGCAGGTTGTTGTCACGGGTCAGCGTTAGAAACGGCGTCAGCAGGTCATCCTGCCAGCCTTCGGCATACGCGGCCGCCAGCTTTTGGTGGCTCAACAGCGCCAGCTCATCCTGTTCGGCACGGCCAATGCGCCAGGCCTGCGCCATGCGCTCGCAATGCTCGCCCATCGACAAACCGGTGCGCGGTTCGCCGTTGCGCGGCAGCTCGGGCTTCAGGTGGTGGGGGCGCAATTTGAGCAATGGTTTAAGCCGCTCGCCCAGGCTTTTGCCACGGTTGGCCTGCAGCAAGATGTGGCGCAGGCCTTCATTGACGGCAATCGGCGCATCGGAGGTGGTGTCGACGCCACCGGCAATGCCACTGTCGATTTGCCCCAGGGCAATCTTGTTGGCCACCAGCAGCGCCGCCTCCAGGCCGGTGCCACAAGCTTGCTGAAGGTCATACGCCGGCGTCTGCGGCGACAGGCGCGAACCCAGCACACATTCACGGGTCAGGTTCATGTCGCGCGAATGCTTGAGCACCGCGCCAGCCACCACCTCGCCCATGCGCAGCCCATGCAAGCGGTAGCGCTCGATCAGCCCTTCAAGGGCGACGGTGAGCATCGCCTGGTTGCTGGCCGTGGCGTAGGCGCCATTGGAGCGGGCGAACGGGATTCGGTTGCCGCCCAAAATCGCGACCCGGCGAGGTGTACGCATGCGCTTGCTCCTCCTGAAACAATTTGCTCGGTACAGCCTAGGTGTTTTTAGCGCATTCGAACGACCTTGGCACAAAGTTGGTCCACACTTTCAAGCTTGCCTTCTGGGAGACCCACTCATGAGCGATCGCTACCTCGGTTTTGCCAACTCCAACCTGGGCCGCCGTCTTGTGGATGCCCTTGGCCTACCACACCCGGCGCCGCTGGAGCGCTGGCAGGCCGGCCGCCTGCGCCCGGTGGAGGGTGCCCTGGTACTGGGTGGCGGGCCACTGGCAAGCCAGGTCGAAAGCATTGCCCCGCGCCTGACCGATACGCTTTACAGCTTCAATGCCGACACCCTAAAAGCCGAGGCCTGGGTGGCTGGCCTGGGGCCGAAAATCAAGGCCGTGGTATTCGACGCCAGTCACTTGTCCGACAGCGATGCATTGAAGCAGTTGCGTGAATTTTTCCAGCCGCTGCTGCGCAGCCTGGCGCCGTGCGCCCATGTGGTGGTGCTGGGCCGTGCGCCAGAAAGCCTCGACCATCCGTTGGCCAGCATTGCCCAGCGCGCCCTGGAAGGCTTCAGCCGTTCGCTGGCCAAGGAACTGCGCAATGGTGCCACCGCACAATTGCTGTATGTGGCCCCCGCTGCCGAGGACCAGCTGGAAGGCGCCCTGCGCTTCTTCCTCTCACCCAAAAGCGCCTTCATCTCCGGCCAGGTGCTGCGCCTGGAAGCCTGCGCCAGCCAAGTCGAGGACTGGACCCGGCCGCTGGGAGGCCGCCGCGCCCTGGTGACCGGCGCCGCCCGCGGCATCGGTGCCGCCATTGCCGAAACCCTGACGCGCGACGGCGCCGACGTGTTGCTGCTCGATGTGCCGCAGGCCAGCCAAGACCTTGACGCCTTGGCCGCCCGCCTGGGCGGCAAGGCGCTGGCGCTGGATATCTGCGCCAGCGACGCCGCCACGCAACTGCTCGCGGCCCTGCCCGACGGCATCGACATCGTGGTGCACAACGCTGGCATCACCCGCGACAAGACCCTGGCCAACATGACCCCAGAATACTGGGACGCGGTGCTGGCGGTTAACCTCAAGGCACCGCAGGTGCTGACCCAGGCGCTGTATGACAACGGCGCCCTGGGTGAAAACGCACGCATAACCTTACTGGCCTCGGTCAGCGGCATCGCCGGCAACCGCGGGCAGGCCAACTATGCCGCGAGCAAGGCTGGGCTGATCGGCCTGGCCCAGGCCTGGGCACCTAGGCTCGCCGAGCGTGGTGGCAGCATCAATGCTGTGGCACCCGGCTTCATTGAAACTCACATGACCGCCGCCATGCCCATGGGCCTGCGTGAGGCTGGGCGGCGCCTCAGCTCATTGGGCCAGGGCGGCCGCCCACAGGACGTCGCCGAGGCCATCGCCTGGCTCAGCCAGCCCGGTTCTGGGGCGGTCAATGGCCAGGTGCTGCGGGTCTGCGGCCAGGCCTTGATGGGAGCCTAAGCATGAACCGACACTGGCACGACCTGCACAGCCCGGCTTCGCGCGCCAGCTTGTACCTGCGCGCGGCCAGCAAGCGCACCATCAGCGGTGACCCACTGCCCGCCAACGGCCTGCGCTGTTTCATCCACCTCCAGCCAGGCAACCTGGCCGCTTATCGGCGGCTGTGCCACTTCACTGACGATGGCCGCCTGCCGGGTACTTATCCCCATGTCATGGCGTTCACGCTCCAGTTGCAATTGATGACCGCCCGCGACTTCCCTTTCCCGTTGCTCGGCATGGTGCACCTGCACAACCGCATCGAAGTGCTGCGCCCCCTGGGCGCTATCGAAGGGCTGCGCTTTGCGGTGCATGCGGACAATCTGCAGCCCCATGCCAAGGGCGGCACCTTCGACCTGGTTACCGAGGCGGCAGACGGCATCGGCCTGCTCTGGCGCGAGACCAGCCGCATGCTGGTGCGTGGGCTAAAGCTGGAAGGTGAGCCTGGCGAAGCTGGCGAAGGTGAACCTGAGCCATTGCCTGAAGCGACCCGTTGGTATGCCGACAGTGACATCGGCCGGCGTTATGCCAAGGTCTGCGGGGATTACAACCCTATCCACCTCAGCGCCACCAGTGCGCGGCTGTTCGGCTTCCCCACGGCCATTGCCCACGGCATGTGGAGCAAGGCCATGGCCTTGTCAGCGTTACGCGGGCACCTGCCGCACGGTGGCTATGCCTTCGAGGTGGATTTCCGCAAGCCAGTGCGGTTGCCGTCGGAGGTGGTGCTCAGTGCCAGTGAGGCCGGGCCCGAGGGGGCGCTGCGGCTGGATGGGCACGGCGGGGTACTGCATATGGTCGGGCGCTGGGCTCCCTTGTAGGCGCGGCCTTGCCTGGCTTGGCGGTATGCGCTTGCTTTGCATCGGGCCTGCGCAGAAGCTATGCAGCACTAGGAGACCCCCGATGAACCTGCAAGAACTCACCCTACGCCTGCACCAGATCCGCGACAACAACGACTGGCGTGGCTTCCACAGCCCGAAAAACTTGGCCATGGCCGCCAGCGTCGAAATGGCCGAGCTGGTGGAAATCTTCCAGTGGCTGAGCGAAGACCAATCGCGCCAGCTGCCCGCCGACAAACTGGCCCACGCCGGCCAGGAAGTCGGGGATGTGGTGCTCTACCTGTTGCTGCTGTGCAGTGAGCTGGGCCTGGACATGGACCAGGTGGTGCGGGCCAAACTGGCCGACAGCGAGAGGCGCTTCGCCCGATGAACGACCGTCATTTCGATGAGCTGGCCACCCGCTTTGCCGAGAAAATCTACGGCGGTGCCAAAGGCGCGATCCGCCTGGCCGTGCTGCAGGCCGACCTGGCCGAGGCCCTGCCCGAGCGCCCGCTGCGCATCCTCGACATTGGTGCCGGGCTGGGCCACATGGCCTTGTGGCTGGCACAACGTGGCCACCAGTTGACCCTGGCCGAACCCGCCGCGCCGATGCTCGACGGCGCGCGCGCGCGCTTTGCCGAGGCCGGCCAAACAGCCACCTTCATCCAGGCGCCCTGGCAAGACCTGCTTGGCCAGCTGACCGAACCCTACGATCTGGTGTTGTGCCACGCCGTGCTCGAATGGCTGGCCGAACCTGAAACCATCCTGCCGGTGCTGCACCAACTCACGGCCCCTTCCGGGTGGTTGTCGCTGGCCTTCTACAACCGCGATGCACTGGTCTACCGCAACCTGCTCAAGGGCCATTTCCGCAAGTTGCGCAGCAACCGACTGGAGGGTGAAAAGCAGAGCCTCACCCCACAGAAACCACTTGATCCACGCGAGCTCCGGGCGCAACTTGATCCTATGTGGCAGGTTGAAAGCGAAAGCGGCGTGCGGGTGTTCCACGACTACATGCCCAAGGAATTCCAAGGCAAGGCCGAGTTGCTCGACCTGCTGGAAATGGAACTGGCCTACCGTCGACATCCCAGTTTCGCTGGGCTCGGCCGCTACCTGCACTGGGTCTGCCGCCCCCGCTGACTCGCCCGCCGGAGGACTAAATGCCGTACCGTCTGTTGTGCCTGGCGCTGCTGCCGCTTGCCCTGGCTGGCTGCCAGGGCAGCAACCCCTATGTGGCCAGCAGCCGCCCTTTACCAGCAGCCCCTGCCCAGGCGGCCACTACCTTCGATGCCAGTGCCTACCCGGCCCCCGCCCGTGATTACGGGCACTACCGCAGCTGGAGCTGGCGTGACGGCCAGTTGCCCAGCGGCTCGGTCGATACCGACCCGGCGCAACTGGCCGATGCGGTCAGCGGCGCGCTCGACCAACATGGCCTGCGCCCCGCCCGCGGCGGCCCCGGCGACTTGCTGGTCAGCGCCGACATACGCCTGGAAAAGCGCTTGCGCCAGGTGCGTGACTACGATGCCTACGACCCCTACTACGGCCCGTACCCCTATGGCGGTGTCGGCTATGGCGGCTACCGTAATGGCTATGGGGCCTATGCCAGCGTGCCTATCGTGCGCACCTACGAGGTGGAGGTGATGGTCGTGCGCATCGACCTGTACGACGCCCGCAACGGCCAACCGGTATGGAGCGCCAGCGCCGAAAGCGGCAGCGACAAGGACTCGCCGCGTGAACGCGAAAGCGCCTTGCGCGATTCAGTGCACAAGGCGCTCAACGGCTATCCTCCCAGTTAATGCCTAACGGAGAACCATCATGTTGCGCCGTCTCTTTCTATTGTCATGCGCGTTATTGCTGGCTGCCTGCTCCAGCAATAACGTCCAGCAGGATTTCGATGCCAGCCGTGATTTTGCCGCCTACCGCAGCTGGGCGTGGCAGGAGCCGGGCCTGCAATACCGCCCGGACGACCCGCGGATCAAAAGCGACCTGACCGAACAGCGTATTCGCCAGGCGGTCGCCGACCAGCTCGACCAGCGTGGCCTGCGGCCGGTGCAAGGCGGCGCCCGGCCAGACCTGACAGTCCGTACGTACCTGATCGTCGAGCAGCGCCAACAACAGATCACTACCAACTACGGCGGTGGCTGGGGGGGCTACTGGGGCGGCTACTGGGGTGGCCCGATGTACAACGAAACCCGCAGTGTCGACTACAAGGTCGCGACTATTCAGGTCGACATGTTCGATGGCCATGACGGCAAGCTGGTGTGGCGCGGCAGTGCCGAGCAAATCATGAACAACTACCCGCCAAGCCCGGAAGAACGCAACAGCGCAATCCACAACACCGTGTCCAAAGTGCTGGCCAACTACCCACCCGGCAGCAAGAAATAGAGGGTTTTGGGCGTGGGTTTATCGGGGGTGTCGGGCCGCAGCGAACAGCGGCACAGCCGGTTTCCGCCTGCGCGTTGGATTGTTCGCGGGCAAGCCCGCTCCCACCGGTCTATCTTCACTTAAGGAAACCTGACTGACCGGGTAGATGTGTTCAACAACTGGGAAAGGCGACCTGCCAATGCAAAGCATTGTTCTCCTGATGTGGCTTGCCTTGTGCTCCGAACAGGACGTGCGTCAACGCCAGATATCCAACTTGCTGACCGTGGGCGTGGCTACCTGCGCCTTGGTCTGGCTGTTCGCCACCGGCCACACCTGGATCGGCGCCGATGCCAGCGATGCCGGCTGGGGGTTGGCCATCGTCATGTTGCTGACCCTGCCTGGCTACATGCTCGGCCGTTTCGGCGCCGATGACGTCAAGCTGATGGGCGCCCTGGCGTTGGCAACCAGCCCGCAATACGTGCTCGGCACCTTCATCGGCGCCGGTGTCAGCGTACTGGTGTGGCTGCTCACCCGCCGGCGCCTGTGGACCCTGCTCAACCCTAAAGTAAAAAAACGGTTGCAGGCCCTGACCGAAGAAATGGGCGACAAACAAGCATTTGTCCCGTATGTGCTCACCGGCTTTTTGCTAACAGCGGTATGGACCCAATGAGCAAGCCCACAGTCGGGTGGCTTGTACACGACTTGTACAAAGTTGCCACCTACGTCTATTTTTTAGTTTGCCAGAGCGTCTGGCCCGGGAGCAGTGCCGTATACAAACAGGGAGTTGACCGTGTCCAGACCCGTAAGCGGCGTAAAGATTCTGTTGGTTGATGACCAACCGGTCATTGTCGAACAATTGTGTGAGTTCCTCGAATCCAAGGGCTATGGCTGCGCGCCCGCCTATTCCACCGACGAGGCCATCGAGCGCTATGCGGCAGACCCAGCCATTGGCCTGGTTATCTGCGACCTGCATATGCCCGGGCGTGACGGCATCGAGCTGGTACGTGCATTGAAAGAAGTCGACGGCAACCAACGCAAGTTCGAGGCCATCATGGTGACTGGGCGAGCGGAAAAGCAGGACGTGATCCGAGCGTTGCGCGAGGGCTTTGCAGACTACTACCAGAAGCCCATGGACCTCGATGAATTGCTGGAAGGCGTTCGCCGCCAGGAACAGGTGGTACTAGAGCGCCAGCGCAGCCTGAGCGACTTGGGCGGGCTGAATCAGCGCTTGCATGACCTCGCCAGCTCGGTGGACGAGCTGTATCAGGACTTGGAAAGAGCCCGCGGCCAGGGCGTCCACCGGCGCGCCGGTGATGTGGAAGAGGCTGAAAGCGAGCTGCCAGCGGTGTTCGAGAAGCTGTCGCCACGCCAGTTGGAAGTGGCACGCCTGGTGAGCAAGGGCAAGACCAATTACCAGATCGCCTGTGAACTGGGCATTACCGAAAATACCGTGAAGCTGTATGTGTCGCAGGTACTGCGACTGACGCACATGCACAACCGCACGCAGCTGGCATTGGCGCTAACGCCCAGTTCTTCACCGGTGCATCAGCGGCTTACCACCCATTGACGGTTGGCTGGAAAATTCTGGGGCTGCTTGACAGCCCTCGCCCACATTGCCGCTTACATCTGAACGCCGATACTCAAGGTCAGCCGAGGGCTGCGGTCCAGGCTATCCAAAGCTACATCCGCCAAAGGCTTCGCCACCTCCAGCGCTACATTGAACAAGCGCCCATCGCCCAACCGCACCCCTAATGCCACCGAGGCCAAATGGGCATCCTCCACCGGCCCCCGGTTGTGCCAAGCCTGTGCCGCATCCACTGCCGCATAGGGCTGCACCAACGCCAACCGGTGGCCCCGCAGGCTGTAGTTCACCTCGTAAGCCGCCCCCCAGCCCTTATCCCCGTCGGCCTGGTCGCGCGGGTAGCCACGCCCGAAATTCTGCCCACCAAACCCTACCCGCTCACTGTCAGGCAGCCGGTCATCACTCCAGTACAACGCCCCGGACACCACGCCCTGCCCGTTATCGAGCAGCGCATCACTCTGCAACCCCGAAAGCCGCAACCGCAGGAAGTCCATGTCTTCGTCAGCGTCACTGCGTGCCCCCAGGTAGTCCAGGCCCTGATAGACCCCGGCGCTGACAATGCGCAAGCGGTGCGTTTCCTGTTTGCGCCAGTCGCCCGCGAATGAAAGCGCGCGTACGTAGGTGTCGTACTGCCGCTCCGCTGACAGCTCACCCGCCCGGTCCTCGGCGTGCTCGCTGACCGAATACAACTGCCCCTCCACCGTCATCCATTCCTCCGGCCTGATGATCACCGGCTGGCGCAGGCCGATTGCATAGCGCTGGCTGTCACGTTTGCGGGTGATGTCGCTGCCATCGTCCAGGCGAATACGCGTGCCAGGCTCACTGCGGTAGCGCGACGCCGACAGCAGCAGTTGGCTGCCCCCAGCGTCCAGGTACTGGCTGTAGACCAGGCGCTGGTAATAGGCCTGGTCATCCCCGGGGGGCAGCAGCAGGCTGGCCTCGATTTGCTCGGCAAAGCGGGTTTGCGCGTTGCTGGTTGCCGTCAGCAGCGCCTGGCTATCGTCACGATTGCCATCGGCCAAGGTAGCCGCGGCGCTGAACGGCTTGCGGCGCGCCTGCACGGTCAGGTGGGCGGCGCCATCGGTGGTTTGCGCCACTGCCAGTTGCGCCGCTATCGTCACCCCTGGCAGCCGCGCGGCCAGGCCCAGGTAGCGCTCCAGCGTTTCCCGGGTCAGTGGGCGTTCGGCTTCAAGGCGGGCCAGCAGCTGCTGGAGGTAGGCGCTGGCCGGGCCGATATCGCCATCCACATGGCAATCGCGGAGGTAACCTTCGACCAGTACCACATTGACCCGGCCATCAGCCACGTCCTGTGGCGGCAACAAGGCGTATGACAGCAGGTAACCCTCCTGCCGGTAGCGCTGGGTCAGGCGCTCGGTGTACTGCTGCAGCTCGCCCAAGGTGGTCTCATGCCCGATCAGCGGCTGGTAGTGCTCACGCAGGTCGCTCAAGGGGAACACCGTACCCCCCTCGAAGCGCACTTTATGCAGCACCAGCCGGGTATCTGCAGGCGCCCAGGCGGGGCTACCGGCACGCGGGTCTGTCACCTGCAGGTTGGGGCTGACGGGGCGGTAGGCCTCTAGCGGCAGGTTGCTGCTGGGCAGGCGACGTTGGTATTCATGGCTGTCGAGAAAACCTGGCAACGGTTCGCCCTGGGCCGCCAGCGCCCAAGGCAGCAACAACAGGGGCACGGCCAGAGGACGCATAGGGTGCTCCATGTTCCCTTGAGTGTGCGGGGCGCCAGCCGCTCACACCCGTCACCTGCAAGCGTAGGTGCTGGCCAGCGCGCCGTCGAACGGCTACTCGCTGACCTGGAAAGTCACCCGTGCCGTCTCGCCGCTTTCATCCAACGCGCTGAGCTCGGCCTGCCCGGCCTGCGGCAAGCGCACCACCAGGCTGTCCTGCCCTTGGCTTTCACCCAATGGCTGGCCATTGAGGAACCACCAGCGCCGCCCGCCACCGCCCAACGCCGACACCTGCAATTGCAACGGCTCGCTGCTGGTGGCCGGGCGACGCAAGTTGTCGCCTGGGCGCACGCCCACGATCGACAGCGGCGGCGCGCTGGCCGGCACCTGCGGCGGGCAGGCCGGGTCGATGGCTGGCAGGCGCGCCGCACGCCGCTCGACACGCGCTAGCCAAGGCTCCAGCGGGGCCGGCCAGAGGGCGATGTCGCGCACCTTGGCGCCCGGGCAACTGCCATCCACGCGCAGCCCCTGGGCATTGACCCACACGCGCTCACGCAAGCCCAGGCCCAGCGGCTGGTCGGCGGCCTGCAGGGTGGGCGGCGTGGTGCCGTCCAGGGTCCAGGCGAAACGCTGACGCCGGCAATTGGGGTCCTGTTTATTAATCGGCTGGCCTAGCGGCCAACAGATCGCCGCTACACCGACATTCGCCGGCACCCGCTGCACCGGCACACCGATGCCACGTTGGCTGTCGCGGTTGCTCAGCAGGTCGTGCACCTGCAGCATCAGCGGCGCCGCCGAAGCCAGGCCGAACTGCCCGGGGACCGGCGTGCCGTCAGGTCGGCCGATCCATACGCCGATCAGGTAACGCGGGCCCACGCCAATCGACCAGGCATCGCGAAAGCCATAGCTGGTGCCGGTTTTCCAGGCCAACTGCGGGCGTTGCACCAGTTCGGCATGCGGGTCGCGATCGGGGCGCGCCTGGCCGCTGAGGATGCGCCGGATAATCCATGCGGCCCCTGGCGATAGCAGGTGCCGCTCCAGCAACGGGTCCTGTGGTTGCAGGCGCACCCGCGCACTGTTGCCACCCCGCGCCAGCGCCGCGTAACCACCGACCAAGTCTTCCAACCGGCTACCAGCACCGCCCAGGATCAACGACAGGTTGGGCTCGGCCAAGGGCGGCAATATCAACGGCATGCCGGCCATGCGCAGTTGCGCGGCAAAGCGTTTAGGGCCGTAAGCCTCCAGCAACTGCACCGCCGGCAGGTTGAGCGACAACGCCAGCGCCGAGCTGGCCGACACCGGCCCGCTGAAGCCCATGGAGAAGTTGCCAGGGCGGTAATCACCATAGCGCCGCGGCACATCTTGCAGCAGCGATTCGGAATGGATCAGGCCGTCGTCCAGCGCCATGCCGTAAAGGAACGGCTTGAGGGTGGAGCCGGGTGAACGCAGCGAACGCACCATGTCCACATGCCCGAAGCGGCGCTCGTCACCCAGGTCGATCGAGCCCAAGTAGGCACGCACTGCCATGGTCTGCGCCTCGACCACCAGGATGGCGGCGGAGGTGCGCTCTGGCAGCCGCGCGCGCCAACCCAGCAGCAGGTCTTCTAGGCGCCGCTGCAGCGCGGCGTCGAGCGTGGTGCGGATCAGCGGTGGGCTGTCGGCGCTGTTCAGGCGCCGGGCCAGCAGCGGCGCCAGGGCCGGCTCCTGGCGTGGCGCCAGCAGCAGCGGCTCCTCGGCGGCCTCGCGGATTTGCTGTGCCGGCCACACCTGGTATTGCGCCAGGCGTTGCAGCACCTTGTCCCGGGCACGCTGGGCACGCTCGGGGTGGCGGTCCGGGCGCAGCCGGCTGGGCGCCTGGGGCAGCACGGCCAACAGCGCTGCTTCAGCCGGGGTCAGGTGCAGGGGCGACTTGCCCAGGTAGGCCCAGCTGGCAGCCGCAACGCCCTGCAGGGTGCCACCGAAGGGCGCGCGGTCCAGGTAGAGCTGCAGGATTTCGCGCTTGGACAAATGCCATTCCAGCTGCGCCGTACGCCACAGCTGGCGCAGTTTGCCCGCCAGGGTGCGGTCATGCGGGTCAAGCAGGCGTGCCACCTGCATCGACAGCGTACTGCCGCCCGATACCACACGCCCACCGCGCAGGTTCAGCCAGGCGGCGCGTGCCAAGGCTAGCGGGTTGACCCCAGGGTGGGTGTAGAACCAGCGGTCCTCATAGGTCAGCAACGCCTGCAGGTACAGGGGCGAAACCTGGTCGGGGCTGACTGGGTAACGCCACACGCCATCAGCATCGGCAAAGCGCCACAACGGCGTACCGTCCTCGGCCAGCACCACCCGAGCCAGGTCATCGCCCGGCATAGGCAGCGGCCAGAGCCGGTCGGCCAGCCACAGCAGGCCGAACAGCACCAGCATGGCGAGCAGTGTCGTGCGCAACAGCCTGCCCGCACGGGTACGCGGCCGCGTTAAGCTTGGCATCGGGAACCGACCCGGCCAGGTGATGGCCAAAGGCTTGGGAACGGCAAATTCGCCGATTTGTTGATCAGGAAGCAACTATGCATGTAGAAGGTTTTTTCGAGTGGCTGGGCCAGGCACTGGGGGCGGTAATTCGCTTCATCGTCGACGCCTTGAGCGGCTTGTTCAACCTGCTGGCCAACGCTGGCGGTAATTTCATCGACGGCCTGGCGCGTACCTTGGGCATGGACACCTCGCTGCTCAGCATCCTCGCCCTGGTTATCGGCCTGATGCTGCTGTATTCGGCAATCCGCGCGTTCATGCGCGCCTCGATCATCCTTGGGATCATCTGGCTGGTACTGGGGTTGTGGGTGATGAGCTGGGTGATTCATTGAGGAGCAACTGCGAGCTGCAAGCCGCAAGCCGGTAGCTTGCAGCGCGCAGCTCACAGCTCACCGGGCTTTGACGGTCATCTCCCCTTGCCCATCGCCCACCGCCTGCAGGTTCGGCCGGTACATCGACTCGACCTGCGGTGGCGGCACGCGGTAGCTGCCCGGGGTTACCGCGCGTGCCAGGTACAACAGGTGGGTGGTGCCGTAGCCGTCGAGCTTGAGCGCGGCGACGTAACGGTCATCACGGTACTCCTGGTGCACCACGCTGGCGTTCTGCATCGACTCACGCCACTCCTTCACCGCGCTGCTGGCGTTGTCCAGGCTGGCAGCGCTTTGCGCCAGGTTCTGGTTTTCCAGCTCCAGGCCTGCCGGCAACAGGTCTACCACCAACGCATCTGGCACCCGCTCTTCGGCCTTGAGCGCCAGGTGTACCAGCACCAGGTCGCCACTGCGTAGGTTGCGCAGGTCCAGCGGCTGGCCGTTCATGCCCAGGTACTCACGGCGAATCTGCATGCCATTGCCACCAGCCGCAGGCGCCTGGCGTGGGTAACCCGACAGGGTCAGCTGCTGGTACAGCGTCTCGCTGCCTTCGTTCTGCACACTCAGCGGTGAGGCCAGCAACCGGCCTTCGAGCTTCATGCCAGCCTCGGCATTGTTGAACTCACGTACCTCGCCAGCACTGTCCAGGCGCGCCTGCCACTTCCCTTCCGGCTTGCCCAACAGGCCACGGCCGGCGAGGAACAGCGCGTTGCGCTCCTGGGTCGACAACCAGCGGTTGGCCGCCAGTTCGTCCGACAAGGCGAACAGGCGCTGGTCGACCTGGCTGCTGGCCAGGTTGCTTTCCTGCAGCAGCGCCAGGATCAGCGCTTGGTCACGCAGGGCGCTGCCATAGTCGGCCATCCAGCCTTTACCGCGGTTAATGCCCAGCCCTGCCTGCAAGGCCTGCTCGGCACGCGGCTTGTCGCCCATCTTGTCCAGCGCCACGGCCAGTTGCACCAACGGCAGGCCAGAGCGGGCGTCGACACGGCGCTCGAACAGGCCACGCAGGGCACCTAGCGGCGCCTGTTGGCTGCGCGACAGCACCAGCGCCGCATACGCCTGCACGGCGAAGCGGGTGTGCTCGGCGTTCTCGCTGTAGTCGACGTCGATCAGGTTGCGCTCCTGCAGGTAGCGCAGCAGGCGCTCGCTGGCCTTCTTCAGCGCCTCGGCCGGCACGCCGTAACCCTGGTCACGGGCCCGCAGCAGGAAGTCGGTGACGTAGGCGGTCAGCCAGTATTCTTCTTCGCTGTCCGAACTCCACAGGCCGAAGCTGCCGTTGTAGCGCTGCATGCCCAGCAAGTGCTCGATGCCCATTTCGATCTTGCGCTTGCGCACGTCTGCCGGTTCGCCCTTGATGCCCAGGCGCTTGAGGCTGTCGGCATCAGCGTACAACGACGGGTACAGGCCACTGGTGGTCTGTTCCAGGCAGCCATAGGGGTAGGCTTCGAGGGCGCGAATCTGCTCGGCCAGGTTCAGCGGCGGGCGGCTCGACAAGGCCAGGCTGGCTTCCAGGCCAGCGGCTTCGAAGGCAGCCAGGTCGGCTTCAGGCAAGGTCCAAGGTTGCTCTTTCAAGGCCACGCGGTAGTGCTTGAGCATGGCCGGGTAGGCCGGGCGCACGCCCAGTGTCCACTCACGTTCGAAGGCGGTGCTAGGTTCGTTCGGCAATTGCAGGCCCGTAACGCGCACATGCACCTTGCCCTGCCCCAAGCCACCCTGGGCTTGCACCGGGATCATCAATGTCGAGCGCTGGCCTTCGGCCAAGGCCACGTCGTGCACGGCGCTGGCCGCCAGGTTCAGCTGCCCTTCGGTTGTAATTTCAACGCTCAGTTGCTGGGCACGGCCCGACAGGTTGGCCAGGTCCAGCGCCAGGCTGGTGCGGTCGCCACCGGCGAGGAAGCGCGGGGCCGACAGCTCGGCGATCAACGGCGCGGCGACCACGGTCTTGCCTTCGGCCATGCCAAAGTGCTCCTCGCTCCAGGCCTGGGCCATCAGCCGCAGTTCGCCGTTGAAGTCGGGGATATCGACCGTGGCCTGGCCCTCACCCTTGTCGTTCAGGGTTACTGGCAAGCTCTGCTGGGCGACGATGGTTACCGTGGTGTTGGGGCGCTTGCCACCCTTGGCCATCGCCGCGTCACCGCCAAACGCCAGGCTGGCCAGGCGGCCTTGCCCGGCTTCGATCAGCTGGCCGTAGATATCTAACTGGTCGGCACCGTAGGCCTTGCGCCCGAACAGGCTGGCGAACGGGTCGGGGGTTTTGAAATCGGTGATGTTGAGGATGCCCACGTCCACCGCCGACAACAACACATGCACCTGCTTGGGCACGCTGCCATCGGCATTGGCGGCCTTGACCTTCACCGTCAGCGGCTGTTTCGGGCGCATTTTCTCTGGTGCTTGCAGGCTCACGGCAAGCTTGCGCGCGGCACGGTCCAGCGGCAGGTGCAGCACACCGACCGAACGCTTGGGCGTGGCGTTGGCCTTGCGCTCACCGGGGCGTATCACCAACGCGCTGATGTACAGGTCGTGGCGTGCCCAAGCCTTGTCCAGTTGCACGTCGAAGGTCTTGCCCTCGGCGGGCACGTCGATTTCCTGCCACCACAACGGGCCATCACTGGACTCGATCATCAGGTAGCCACTGCCGGCGGCAGGCGGGGTGACGGTAACCTTGGCGGTAGCACCGTCGGCGTAGGACGGTTTGTCCAGCGCCAACTTGACTTGGTCTGGGCGCACGGCGCCACCCTCGGCGTTGTCCTGAGCGCGGTAGCCGGCCCAGAAGCGCTCACTGGACACCAGGCCGGTCTGTGGGTCTTCTACCTCGACGCGGTACGGGCCCCATTCAACTTGGAAGCTCAGTTTGCCCGTAGAGCCGGCCTTGACGCTGAGGGTTTCTTCGCTTTGGGTGAGGAATTTCTCGTTGTAGGCGTAGCTCCAGCCGTCGTTCTGCGAGTAGTTCCAGTAATAATCGCGGCGCTCGCGAATCAGCCGCACCTTGAGCTCATCGGCCGCCAGCTTGTTGCCGTCGCGGTCGGCCAGCAGAAACTCGAATTCCACCGGGCCGTCACTGTCGGTTTCCTCGCCCTCGAACAGGCCGCGCAGGCCCGGCAAGCGCTCGGCCGGCCAGATGGGCTGTTCCAGGCGCCGGGTAATCGGCCGGCCACCGGACTCCTGCAAGCTGGCCTGCACGGTGAGTTGCAGCGGCGAGCGGGCTTCGGCCCAGCGGCTTTCAATATCGACCACCGCCTTGCCAGCCTGGTCGAGGGTGACTTCGTCCAGCTCCAGGTCCTGGTTCAGCTCGGTTTCGGTGACCGAGCCGAACTGGTAACCAGGCAGCGCCGGCACCGCCTCGCGCAACGGGCGAACATAGGCCTGGCCACTCAGGCGGTTGCCGGCAGCCGGGGCGCCGTAGAGGTAACGGCCATTGACCTGAATGCGCGCGTTCTCATCAGGCGACAGCGGTTTGCTGCTGCCTTTGAGCTCTAGCGCTAGGCGCTCGGGCAGGAAGTCTTCGACCAGGAATTCATACACTTGCTTGCGCCCGCCGCCCACGTCGAGCAGCAGTTGCCAACGGCCAGTCGGGGCCTCGGTGGCCAGCTGCAGCGGGTACTGGTACAGGCCATTGCTGTCGGCTTCCCAGACAAACTTGCGGCTAACCTGCTCATCCGGGCGGCGCACCTCCACGCTCACCGGCTGGGCCTTGACCGGCTTGCCGTCCTGATCGCGCAGCAGGCCGTTGAGCAGCACCGTCTCGCCTGGGCGATACAGGTCACGCGGGCCAAAGACGAAGAACTGCAACGGGTTGGCCTGCGGCCCGGTGATGTCGAACTCGGCTAGGTCCAGCGCCGCGCTGTTCAGCCGCAGCAAGGTGGTGTGCACGCCCTGGGTGGCGATCAGGGTATCGGCTTTGGGCGTGATCGGCAGCTGGGCGTGGCCCTTGCCGTCGGTGCTGGCCTGGGCCAGCAGCTTGCCCTTGTCGTCATGGATTTCCAGGTTGACGCCGTTCATCGCCTTGCCGCCTTCCAGAGCCTGGGCGAATACATCGAGGCGGTCGCGGTAGCGGTGCGCAGACACCCCAATGTCGCTGAGGGTGAACAGGGTCGCTGGTTGCGAGTAATCGTAGGTGCCCGAAGCACGCATCACCGCCAGGTACACGCCGGGTTCTTGCAGCGGCTTGATGCCGGCGATCGGCAGTAGCACGGTCTCGCGGGTGTTGCGTGCGGGGTTGAGATCGAAGCGGCCGCTGTAGACCAACTGGGCCATGTCCAGGGTTTCTTTGGACTGGTAGTAGTACAGGCTGCTGTTGCGTCCCCAGTTGGCCAGGAAGGTCGAGAGCATCTCCGGCTTGACGCGGAAGAACTCGACATCGACCTTGTCCACGTTCAACGCGATAACCGGCAGGCCCTCGGCCAGGCGCGTGGGCAGCAGCGAACCGCGGCTGGCGAAGCCGATGGTCGGCTGCATGTCGCGGGTTTCCAGGCGGGTGATCGACTCGCTGTCCAGTTGCTTGCCGTTGACCGCCAGCAGGCCTTTGTCGACAGTCAGCACCAGCTTGCGCTGCGGCTCCAGGTGGCGCAGGCGCAGTTCCATCTGGTTGTCGGAGAGCTCCCAGGCCCCGTCGAGCTTGCCTTTGACGGTGTCGACCAGGTGCACCTTGGTGGCGAAGTCCTGCTTGGCATCCAGCGGTGCAGAAAAACTGACCGACAGGGTGGCAGCGCCATCGAGTTGCACTTCCGAGACGTCGAGCACCGTGAGTTCGCGGCCCTCGTAGCGCTTGGCGAGCGCAGCCGGGTCTGAGTGCTGGGCTGCTGGGGTGGCGGCGGGCGCGACAACCACCGGCTTTTCGGCTGGCACCGGTTTGTCCGGCGTCGAAGAGTCACAGGCACTGAGCAACGCCAGCGCGCAGGCCAGCAACAATCCTTTGTTGAACATGGAGTAGGAACTCTTGGGCAGCGGTACGTGAGGGCAGCAACTATAGCGCAATGGCAGGGGCAGCACCCGGCGTTGCGCGCAGAGGTTGCCTGGCCGGTACACTGTGCCATTCGTTAAAGGGGCCGCTGCGCGCCCCAGGGCCCAATGGAATGCACATGTCCCAACTCTCCACCGACTGGCGCCACCGCCCTACTCACTGCAAAGTCTGGGCCCTGGCCGCGCCGATGATCCTGTCCAACATTTCCGTGCCTTTGGTAGCCTTGGTCGACAGTACTGTCATCGGCCACCTCCCTCACGCTCACCAGCTGGGCGCCGTGGCAGTGGGTGCCACGCTGTTCACCTTCATGGTCGGCCTGATGGGCTTCCTGCGCATGGGCTCCACCGGTTTCGCCGCCCAGGCTGCCGGCCGTGGCGACGGCGCGGTGTTGCGCCAGGTGCTGGTGCAAGGGCTGCTGCTGGCGCTCGCCTTCGCTGTGTTGATCGGCCTGCTAGCCCTGCCGTTAAGCCAGTTGGCGTTGCACGCCATGCAACCCAGCGCAGCGCTGCAGCAAGCCACCGAAGACTTCTTCCACACCCGCCTGCTCGGCCTGCCCGCGGCACTGGCCAGCTATGCGCTGGTCGGCTGGTTCCTCGGCACTCAGAACGCCCGGGCACCGCTGGCCATCCTGTTGGCCACCAACCTGCTGAATATCGCCTTGAACCTGTGGTTCGTGCTTGGCCTGGACTGGGGTGTGCTGGGCTCGGCGCGGGCGTCGGTGATTGCTGAATGGAGCGGCGCAGTACTTGGCTTGGCCCTGACCCGCCCGGCGCTGCGGGCGTACCCGGGGCATATCGTGTGGGCGACGCTTAAGCGTTGGCAGGCGTGGCAGCCGCTGCTGGCGGTGAACCGCGACATTTTCCTGCGCAGCCTGGCGCTGCAACTGGTTTTCCTGCTGATTACCGTGCAAGGCGCACGCCTGGGCGAAGCGACCGTGGCGGCCAACGCCCTGCTGCTCAATGGTTTGCTGCTGACTGCCTATGCGCTTGACGGGCTGGCGCATGCAGTGGAGGCCCTGTGTGGCCACGCCATTGGTGCCCGTGACCGCGACACCCTGCGCCGCTCGTTAGTGGTGGCCTGTGGCTGGTCGCTGATTACCAGCCTGGGGTTTGCCGGGCTGTTCCTGCTGGGTGGGCACCTGTTCATTGATTTGCAGACCGACATCGAGAGTGTGCGCGCAGCGGCTTACCCATACTTGCCGTACCTGGCGTTGCTGCCGTTGATTGCGGTGTGGAGTTACTTGTTGGATGGGCTGTTCATCGGCGCGACCCGGGCGCGGGAGATGCGCAATGCGATGTTGCTGTCGGTAGTGGTGGCGTTGCCGGTGGCGGTAGCCATGAGCGGGTTTGGCAACCATGGGCTGTGGTTGGCGTTCTTGGGTTTCATGGCCTTGCGAGCAGTGACCTTGGGATGGGTTGGCTGGCGCTTGAAGCAGGGAGGCAAATGGATCGAAGGGTCAGGAAACACAATATGAACGATATGCTCGATTGGCTACCTCCCAGTCTCAGGTCCCCTTAGGGTGATGACCCTGAAGACCCGCAATAAAGGTATCGAATATGCCAAGTCATACGGTTACTAGGTGGCTAATAGCAGGGCTGCTACTGCTCACCTTCGGGCAAACCCTATGGATTGTCTCCGCAGATTCGACGCCTGCATTGACCAAGATTGTTTCTGTAACGCCGATTGGCAAACAAAGTGCCATTTATGAGGTGCTCAGCGATGCTGGCGGTGCAACGGTGCCGCTGACCTACCTGTACTTTGTGGCTGAAAAAAAACAGCACGATGATCAGACATTGCAGAGCCTTGGGAGGCTTACACCCTTCCTCGTTACCCGACAATCGGGCGCCGTGAAACACGTCGAGGGCCTGACAATAGCGGCTCGAACAGAAGAGCAGGTCTATAGCTATTCGAGTACCGCGGTCCTCAAAGAAGATGGCGCAGTCTTGCCCGTTACAATCGAGCTCACGGCAACGGCGCGGCAAAAGTAGAAATCAAAGGGGCCGCATAGCGGCCCCTTTGGTTGTCAGGAAGACAGATAGGAAGACCGCGTCAACCCCAAACGCAACGCATCCAGGTACTGCGTACGCTCACGCGCAGTGATCTTGGCGTTGGCCACCTTGTCCCGGTAATGGGTCATTAACTCCTCCGGCGACAGGTGCACGTAGCGCAGCATGTCCTCGATGGTGTCATGGGTCTCGATGCCGGCGTGGTACACGCTGCCATCGGCGTTCTGGTAGATGTTCACCGAGTCGGTGTCACCGAACAGGTTGTGCATGTCACCGAGGATTTCCTGGTAGGCCCCGACCAGGAACACGCCCAGCAGGTAGTCTTCGCCCTCCTTCACCGCATGCACCGGCATGCTGGTCTCGATGCTCTGCTCGTCGACGTACTGGTTGATCTTGCCGTCGGAGTCGCAGGTCAGGTCCTGCAGCACGGCGCGGCGCATTGGCTCTTCGTCCAGGCGGTGCAGCGGGATGATCGGCAGCACCTGGCCGATGGCCCAGGTGTCCGGCAGGCTCTGGAACACCGAGAAGTTGCAGATGTACTTGTCGGCCAGCTTGTCGTTCAGCTCGTCCAGCACCTGGCGGTGCGAGCGCTGGCGAGCTTTCAGCGAGTTGTGCAGGCGGCGGCACACGGCGAAGTAGCACTGTTCGGCCAGGGCCTTCTCGGCCAGGCTGATCTTGCCATCGGCGTACTGTGCGGCCACGTCACCCATGTAGTGGGTGGCGCGCCAGTAGGTCTCGGTGACCATCTCGATGTCGGTGGGGCCAAGCAGGTCGACCAGCCACTGCACGGTCTCGGGCAGGGCTTCCTTGTTTTCGATGGTCGGCACGTCGTCGTTGTGTTTCTCGACGTCGGTCACCTGAATCACCAGCATGGCGTGGTGCGCGGTCAGCGAACGGCCGCTCTCGGAGAAGATGTGCGGGTGCGGCAGGCCCTGCGCGTCGCAGAACTCCTTGAGCATGCCCACCACCACGCCGGCATAGTCGTCCATGTCGTAGTTGATCGAGCTGGCATTGCGCGAGTGGGTACCGTCGTAGTCCACGCCCAGGCCACCGCCAACGTCGATGTGGTCGACCGGCAGGCCCAGCGCACGCAGCTCACCGTAGTAACGGATGGCTTCCTTGAAGCCGTGCTGGTAGTCGGCCAGGTTGGCGATCTGCGACCCCATGTGGAAGTGCAGCAGGCGGATGCCCTGGTCCAGGCCGGCGTCGCGGAAGCGCTGCACCACCGAGATCAGCTGGGCGGCAGACAAGCCGAACTTGGACTTCTCGCCACCGGTGTCGGCCCACTTGCTCGAGGCCAGCGACGACAGGCGCACGCGCAAGCCGACCTGCGGCTTGACCTTGAGCTCAGCGGCCTCATCGATCACCAGAGCCACTTCCGACTCTTTCTCGATGACGATGAACACGTTGTGGCCGAGCTTCTGGCCCATCAGCGCCAGGCGGATGAACTCACGGTCCTTGTAACCGTTGCAAACGATGGTGCCGCCTTTCGGCGCCAGCGCCAGCACCGCCAGCAGCTCCGGCTTGGAGCCGGCTTCCAGGCCAATGGAGACGTTCTGGGTGGCGATGATGTTTTCCACCACCGCTTCCTGCTGGTTGACCTTGATCGGGTACAGCGCGGTGTATTGGCTCTGGTATTCCAGGCGTGCGATGTTGGCGTCGAAGGCGCCGGTCAGCTGGCGCACGCGGTCTTGCAGAATGTCGGGGAAGCGCACCAGCAGTGGCAGCGACAGCCCGCTCTGGCGCAGTTCGTCGACTTGTTCGAACAAGTCGATCGGCGCGCTTTTGGGGCCGTTGGGGCGCACTTCGACGCGCCCGGCTTCATTGATGGCGAAATAACCAGCGCCCCAATGGCGGATGCCATAAACACTGCGGCTGTCGGCCACGGTCCATTGGCTACCATCGTCTTTGCGTGTGCGTCGTACGGACATTCAAGTCCCCTATAGATAAGTCGAAGACACTGCCCCACAAGAGGCGGGCGCAGTGTAAAAGCCAAAAATGACGATTCATCCGTGCCCGGAGGTAGACCCCGGTCACGGCAACGAGTTTAGAAAGCCCTGGGCAAAAAATCGCGCGACCGCATCAGCCGCCGGACTTTTTCGCCTTGAAGCCCTGCTTGGTCAGTTCACCGATCAACAGCTCGACATGGTCACCCTGGATTTCGATAACCCCATCCTTCAGGGCGCCGCCAGTGCCACAGCGGCGCTTGAGGGTGGCGGCCAGTTCCTTGAGCTGTTCGGTGGGCAGCGGCACGCCGGTGACGGTAGTCACGGTCTTGCCGCCACGGCCTTTGCTTTCGCGGCGCACACGGGCTATGCCATCGCCATCGGGGACAGTTTGCTGCTTGCAGGTACAGGCATCCACCGGCTGGCCACAGTCGGGGCAGTGCCGACCGGCGTCGGTGGAGTAAACGAGACCGCCAAGGGCGGCGAAGGAAGAAGCTTTCTTGGCCACTTTTGTTCCTCTGTGCTGAGGACAAAAACTGGTCGTGCCTTGGGGGTGAGGCCGACCGCGAAGCCCCACTCTGGCAGGGGCGGCGCTACTGCTGCAAGAATTGCGGCAGCCCGAAAAGGGCGCGCAGTGTAACGATAAATCTGGCCGTTGCTAAGTACTGGATTGCGGCATTTTGCGAATGTTTTGCGACTATCCCGGGTCTGGGGCTGCTTTGCAGCCCCCTACATCATGCCAGGCTGGCTTTGTAGCGCTGCAACGCCGCCAGCGAGTCCGGGCAATACGGCATGTTCAGGCTCTCTTGCTCAGCCTGTTCCAGCCCAATAAAGCGCGCTTCGCTCACCTCTTCCGGCTGCAAGCGCAACGGCGCATCAGACACCGCCGAATACACCGCACACCACAACCGGTTGTCGGGCTGGTCAAAGTAGAACCGCTCATGAAAGCGCAACTCGACGCCGTCGATCCCCAGCTCCTCGGCCAGCTCACGCGCCGCCGAGTCGGCATACGCCTCCCCGGCCGTCACCATGCCACCCGCGGCCACATCCCAATACCCTGGGTACAGCGCCTTGCTCAAGGTGCGCCGATGCACGCACAACTCACCGGCACTGTTGAACAGCAATATGAACGTGCAACGCCCGATCAGGCCGCGCTCGCGCAATTCGGCGCGGGGCAAGGCGCCCAGCACCTGGTCGGTTTCGTCCACCCAGGTGACCAGTTCTCGGTCGGAAGCCGCCCGGTGGGCGGCCTCGGTCGGGCTGATAGCCATCATCAACCCTGGGACAGCAGCTGACGCAAGTCGATGACCGCGGCGTTGGCCCGGGAAATGTAGTTGGCCATGACCAGCGAGTGGTTGGCCCACATGCCGAAGCCACTGCCGTTGAGCACCATCGGGCTCCACAGGGCTTCTTGCGAGGCTTCCAGCTCACGGATGATCTGGCGCACGCTGACCGTGGCGTTCTTCTTCGCCAGCACGTCGGCAAAGTCCACCTCGATGGCGCGCAACAGGTGCGACAGCGCCCAGGCCTGGCCCCGCGCTTCGTAGAACACGTTGTCGATCTGCAGCCATGGGGTTTCCACCAGCTCCTCGTCCACCTGCGGCGCCTGGCCGGCGACCAGCGACTCGGTCTTCAGCGTGGTGTTGAGCTTGACCCGACCAACGCTGGCCGACAGGCGCTGCGACAGCGAGCCCAGACGGGTGGCCACGTCACCCAGCCAGTTGTTCAGGTTGTCGGCACGGGTGTAGAAGATCGCGCCCTTGTCGCCAGCAGCCAGACGGGTCTGGTAGCGGGTCAGCGACTTGATGCCCTCTTCGAACTCCGACTCGCTCGAAGGCAAAATCCAGCTCTTGTTGTCGAAGTTGAAGCGCGGCTCGGCCTTGGCCAAGTCGGCGTCTTCAGTAGACTGCGACTGCGAGCGGGCGAAGTCCTTGCGCAGGGCGCGCGACAGGTCACGCACCTGGACCAGCACGCCGTATTCCCAGCTCGGCATGTTGTCCATCCACAGCCCTGGCGGGAAGCGGTCGTTGGAAATGTAGCCTCCCGGCTTGTTCAGCAGGGTGCCGGCCACGGTTTTGAGGGTTTCAACGGTGGTGTAGCCCACCACCATCTGCTGGCCAGTGCGCTCGGCCGCTGCCTGGGCGCTCTGCTGCACCGGGAACAGGGCCGGCTCCTGGCTCCAGTACCAGCCCAAGCCGATACACACCAGCAGGTACAACCCAATCAGGGTCCCGAGGGCACGGCTCCAAAGGCCGCCAAGGTAGCTACGGGCGGCGGCACCACGGCCATCGACACGCTCACGGGGCTCGGCTTTGGCCTCGCGGTTTTTCCAGTCCAGCATGGCTTTGTCCTTAATCAGTCACGACGGTTCAGGGGCTTGGACCACAGGCCTACGCCAGGGTGCCACGGCAAGCCCGCGTGGCAGCACTATAAAGCAGACACTGCCTTACGTATAAGCGACCAATCAGTCAGTAACTGAATAATCGTTCCCAGCCGGTTTGTTGATACAGGACAATCACGCCACCAAGAAGAACTGCTAGCATAGAGCCATCATCGCCCCTGCACATCCCAACCTACAAGTAGCCAGGACATGAGCCAAGCAGTCGAGCCGAGCCCGCAGTGCCCCGCCCAGCAACTGACGCGTAGCGGCCTGCGCAAGGACGACCCGCTCGACCAGGTGCTGCTGCCGCGCCTGCGCAAGCCGGTGTACATCCTGCTGCAGGACCACGAGCGCGCCCTGCGCCTGGCCCAGCAACTGGAATTCTTTGGCCTGGTGGTGCAGGCGCTGGCCAGTGCCGCAGCGTTTCACGCCTCGATCGGCGAATACCCGCCCTCGGCCATCATCATGGATGTCGACTTCACTGGCAGCGGCCAGGGTTTGTTATTGGCTGCCCAGGTGCAGCAGGGGCTGGCCCGACACATCCCGCTGCTGTTCTTCAGCCATCACGAAACCGACACGCCAACCCGCTTGGCCGCCGTACGCGCCGGTGGCCAGGACTTTCTCACCGGCACCCTGGAAGCTTCCAGCCTGCTGGAAAAGATCGAACTGCTGACCAATGCCACCCCACACGACCCATTGCGTGTGCTGATCATCGATGACTCGCGCACCCAGGCCCTGCACACCGAGCGCGTGCTGGCCAGCGCCGGCATGCTCACCCGCAGCCTGAACGACCCGATCCGCACCATGGCCGAGCTGGCCGACTTCCAGCCCGACCTGATCATTCTTGACCTGTACATGCCCGCCTGCTCCGGCCCGGAGTTGGCCAAGGTGATCCGCCACAACGACCGTTATGTGAGCGTGCCGATCATCTACCTGTCTGCCGAGGACGACCTGGACAAACAGCTGGATGCCATGAGCGAGGGCGGTGATGACTTTTTGACCAAGCCGTTCCGCTCACGCCACCTGATCACCACCGTGCGCAACCGCGCCGCCCGTGCCCGGCACCTGAACGCACGCATGGTGCGCGACAGCCTAACCGGGCTGTACAACCACACCCACATCCTGCAACTGCTCGAAGACTGCAGCTTCCGCGCCCGCCGTGAACAGCAGCCGTTGAGCTTTGCGATGCTCGACATCGACCACTTCAAGAAGATCAACGACCACCACGGTCACCCCATGGGCGACCGTGTTATCAAGAGCCTGGCGCTGTTTCTCAAGCAGCGCTTGCGCAAGACCGACTTCATCGGCCGCTACGGCGGCGAGGAGTTCGCCATTGTCATGCCCAAAACCACGCTGGACGCGGCGCACAAGGTGCTGGACGAAATTCGCCGGCGCTTTGCCGAGATTATCTACCCGGCGCAGCCACGGGATTTGCAGTGCACCTTCAGTGCCGGGGTAGTAGAGCTGGATGAAGGGTTGGACGCGCTGACCATGGCCAGTGCGGCGGACGAGGCGCTGTACCGGGCCAAGCATGCGGGGCGTAATTGTGTGGTGCGTGTAGAGCCCTGAGATCTTCATTGCCTGTACTGGCCTCTTCGCGGGCTTGCCCGCTCCTACAGGGATTGCGCAGCATTCAGGTCTGGTAGATATCCTGTGGGAGCGGGCAAGCCCGCGAAGAGGCCAGTACAGCCAACACAGATACAGGCACTGTGCCACTTTTTTAGGGCGCCAACCCCTCGTCGTCATCACCCCGTCACAAAATCGCCATAACTTCAGCCACCGACCTCTCCCCTCCCGCAGGAAGCTCGCGGCTATGCGCCTGAAGTGGCTGACCAATTTCAACACCCTGTTGCTGGTGACCGTGTGTATCGCCCTGGGCGCCACCTTGTGGTGGTCGCAACGGGCGCTGGAGCGCCCATATCAGTTGATGGAGCGCTACTTGGGTCTGTCGCAGCAGTTCCAGAACCAGGCAGCACGCAACATCCAAGATTACCTGGGCAGTGGTGATGCCCTGCGCCATGCCGCTGCCATGGCGGCCAACCAGCAGTTGCAAGCCGCGCTGGCCGATTGGCCCAGCGACCTGGCCGACAAGCTGCGCCCCAGCCTGGGCAACCTGCAGGCCTTTACCGCAGACGAACTGCTGGCCGCTGGCAAGCTGGCCGGTGACCCGCAAGCCCTGCTATTGCAGGCCGAGCGGGAACTGGGGGCGAACTTTGAACAACTGGCCAGCTACGCCCGCGACAGCGGCAGCGCCGACGCCAACCGCTACCTGGTGCCGCTGCTCGACGCCACCGTGCACCTCGGCCGCTTGTCGCTGGCCCGCGACAAGCTGGTTAGCAGTGGCCGCCCGGAGCTGGCTGCCGAAGTGGAACGCGAGCTGCAGTTGATCCGCGCCCAGGCCCAAGTCATCGACGGCTTGCCCTTGCTGGGCGTCACCCGCGCCGCCGAATCCGGCGCCGACGATTTTGCCGCGCTGATGGGCCTGGCAACCCAGGCCAACGCCCAACAAGAAGACATTGCCGTTGGCCTCAAGCGAGACCTGCAAAACCTGCTAAGCCGCTACCCGGCCGAGCTGCAGCGCACCCGTGAACAGATCGAGCGCCGTGCCGCCCTTGCTGCCAGCACTGGCCAGCGCCTGCAGGCCGTGCAACAGGCCATTGCGGCGCTGGAGCCCGAAGTGCGAGGCCAGCATGCGAAGATTGCCGCCGAGGTACGCATCATCCAAGGCCTGATGATCGGCTTGATCCTGCTCATCGCGCTGCTGATCGACACCCTGCAGCGGCGCCTGGCGCGTACCCTGACCGGCCTGGCACCGGCCCTGTCGCGCTGGGCCGAGGGTGACTTCGCCGAGGCCATTGCTCTGGGTAAGACCAACCGTGAACTGCATGACATCCAGGCATCGCTCAACCGCCTGCGCCAGTACCTGGTGGAGCTGGTTGGCACCCTGCGCCACAACGCCGAGCAAGTGGCAGGCAGCAGCCATGCACTGGCCGGCATGAGCGCCGCCCTGCACGACGGCGCCGAGCGCCAAGCGGGCGATACCGGGCAGATTCGCGATGCCCTGGGTGAACTGGAAGCAACCATCCAGCAGGTGGCCGGCGACGCCAGCGCCGCCGCTGATGCCAGCCGCGATGCCGGGCGTGCGGTGGAACAGGGCCAGGCGGTGATTGGCCAGAGCCTGCTGGGCTTGCGTGAGCTGGTCGATGAAGTGCAAGGCAACGCCCGCATGATCGAACAACTGGCGGAAGAGTCGGCCACCATTGGCGGGGTATTGACGGTGATCCGCGCGATTGCCGAACAAACCAACCTGCTGGCGCTGAATGCCGCAATCGAAGCGGCCCGCGCGGGTGAAATGGGCCGTGGTTTTGCCGTGGTGGCGGATGAGGTGCGCTCGTTGGCGCAACGCACCACCGGGGCCACCGGCGAAATTCAGGCGCTGATCGACCGCTTGCAGCAGGCGGCAAGAAGCTCGGTGGCGGGGATGCGTGCGCAGCTTGAACATGCCGAGGCCACGGCCAGCCGGGCGCAGGCGGCGGATGGGGCGCTGGATGAGATTGTCTGTGCCATTCGCACCATCTCGGATACGGCGGTACGGATTGCCGATGTCACGGCGCAGCAGAGCGGTGCGGTGAGTGAGATTCGCGACCACAGCGAGCGGATTCATGAGTTGGGGGAGGATAACTTGCAGCGCATTGGCGAGGGACGTGAGCAAGGGGAGCAGTTGCTGAGTTTGGGTAGTGAACTGAACCGGGCGGTGCGGGCATTCAGGGTCTAGGTTGGCCTGTGCTGGCCTCTTCGCGGGTAAACCCGCTCCTACAGGCACAACGTTGCTGGCGGGGGGTGTCAGCCGGAAACAACGCACGCCCTGTAGGAGCGGGTTGACCCGCGAAGAGGCCGTTACAGGCACACACGAGCCAGCGGCCTGTGTCGCGCCCGCCACCCGTACGGCCCCAACCCGCACCAACTCCGCTATCATGCCCAGCACGTTCCACCTCGCGAGTCCGCCATGCGCCGCCTGTTTTTCCTGCTGTTCCTGCTGCTGGCCAGCCCTGCCTTCGCCACGGGCCTGCTCGACAACCGCCCTAGCGCCACCCTCGGCGCCTCCTCGTTGTCCAACAACGCCGACTTCCTGCCGGTGCACGAAGCCTTCAAGCTCAGCCTGGTCCAGGCCGATGCGCAAACCATCAAGTTGCGCTTCGTCGCCACCGATGGCTACTACCTCTACCGCCACCGCTTCCAGTTCCGCAGCGAACCGAGCGACATCGCCCTGGGCACGCCGAACATCCCCAAGGGTGAGGCCAAGCACGATGAATTCTTCGGCGATGTCGAGGTGTATCACGGCGTGCTCGACATCGAATTGCCGCGCAACGACCCGCGCGCCTTCACCCTGCTGGTGGGCTACCAGGGCTGCGCCGACAAGGGCCTGTGCTACCCACCGGAAACCGCGCGCCTAAGCATCGATGGCGAAGGCGGCGCCAGCACCCCGGCTAACGCCGAATACGCCTGGAACTGGAAGTCGCTACTGCTGTTCTTCCTCGCCGGGGTCGGCCTTACTTTCACCCCTTGCGTGCTGCCGATGCTGCCGATCCTGTCTGGCGTGGTACTGCGCGGCCAAGTCGGCGGCCTGCGCGGGCTAGCGCTGTCGCTGGCCTACGTGCTACCGATGGCGGCCAGCTTCGCGGTACTCGGCGCCCTGATGGGCCTGTTCGGTGCCGGGCTGAACCTGCAGGCGCGCCTGCAGTCAGCCTGGGTGCTGGTGCCCTTCGCGCTGTTCTTCGTAGTCTTCGCCCTGGCCATGTTCGGCCTGTTCGAACTGAAGTTGCCA
Source organism: Pseudomonas sp. Leaf58 (assembly GCF_003627215.1). Taxonomy (NCBI): domain Bacteria; kingdom Pseudomonadati; phylum Pseudomonadota; class Gammaproteobacteria; order Pseudomonadales; family Pseudomonadaceae; genus Pseudomonas; species Pseudomonas sp. Leaf58. Next base: position 638,926 of record NZ_CP032677.1, on the reverse strand, counting down.
CAGGCCCTGAACAACCGCCTGAACAGCGTCGCCAACCATACCCGGGGCGGCTCGCTGCTGGGCGCGGCGATACTCGGCGTGCTCTCCAGCCTGCTGGTTTCGCCGTGTGTATCAGCGCCCTTGGCCGGTGCCTTGCTGTACATCAGCGCCAGCGGTGATGCCTTGGGCGGTGCACTCAAGTTGTTCGCCCTGGGCCTGGGCATGGGCGCCCCCCTGCTACTGGTAGCCACCGGTGGCGCAGCCTGGCTGCCAAAAAGCGGCCCATGGTTGAACACGGTGAAAAACGCCATCGGCGTGCTGTTGCTGGGCCTGGCCATCGGCTTGCTCAGCCGTGTACTGCCGGGTCCGCTGACCTTGCTGCTGGTCGGTTTCCTCGCCGCTGGGGTGGCACTGTTCCTCGGGGCCTTGGAGTTCGTCGTCAAGACCGCGCGCCAGCGCCTGGCCCAGCTGCTTGGCCTGGCATTGCTGGTGTATGCCTTGGCCTGCTGGTACGGCGCCCTGAGCGGCCAGGGCGACCCGCTGCGACCGCTGCCGAGTGCAGCGCTGGTGGCGGCGGGCAGCGGCCCGGCCGCGCAAGCGCAAACCTGGCAGACCATCACCACCCCCAGCGCCTTGGACGCTGCCTTGGCCGCAGCCAAGGCCGCCGGGCAACCGGTGCTGCTGGACTGGTACGCCGACTGGTGCATCAGCTGCAAGGTAATTGAGCGCGAAGTGCTAACCGCCCCCCACGTGCAAACGCAGCTGGCCGGGTTCAAGCTGCTGCGTTTCGACATTACCGAGAGCAATGCCGAGCAACGCAGCCTGCTGGATCGCTTCCAGCTGTTCGGCCCGCCGGCGCTGTTGTTCTTTGCCGCGAACGGCAGCGAAATAACCGCTGATCGGGTCATTGGCGAGATAAACGCCGGTGAATTTGCGCAAATTCTTACACGCGTGCGCGACAAAGTCGGGCTATAACTTCCCGCGGGCCGTTAAAAAACCGCGAATCAGTGACCAGAATGAATTATTTGGTCACATACTTCGCGCGAACCTCGGACATCGTGCTGGCTATTGCCGGGAACTGGACACTTGCCGTCGCTTTACGGCACACTCGCCGCGCTGTGTCGAATTGCCCTACAAATCCAAGGAATCCGCAGATGGCAACGCTACTGGTGCTCCACGGCCCCAACCTCAACCTGCTCGGCACCCGCGAGCCAGGCCACTACGGCGCCGTGACCCTGGCCCAGATCAACCAGGACCTGGAGCAACGTGCCCGCGCCGCAGGCCACCATTTGCAGTACCTGCAGAGCAATGCCGAATACGAGCTGATCGACCGCATTCACGCGGCACGCAACGAGGGTGTGGACTTCATCCTGATCAATCCGGCTGCTTTCACCCACACAAGCGTCGCATTACGTGACGCATTGCTTGCGGTGAGCATCCCATTCATCGAAGTGCACTTGTCCAACGTGCACAAACGCGAACCGTTCCGTCACCACTCCTACTTTTCCGATGTTGCCGTAGGGGTGATCTGCGGCTTGGGCGCCAGCGGTTATCGCCTGGCCCTGGAGTCTGCACTGGAACAACTGGCTGCCAACGCACAGCCCAAATGATGAAAACCCTGGCCTCAGTGGGCCAGGGTTCGAGAGAAACGTTTCAGATACGTTTTTTGTATTTCGCCCCCTGACCGAACCTTTGGGAGTTGATGATTAATGGATATCCGTAAAGTCAAGAAACTGATCGAGCTGCTGGAAGAGTCCGGCATCGACGAGCTGGAAATCAAGGAAGGCGAAGAGTCGGTCCGTATTAGCCGTCACAGCAAGACCCCAGCTGCCCAGCAGTTCTACGCCCCAGCGCCAATGGCTGCCGCCCCGGTTGCTGCGCCAGTTGCCGCTGCTGCCCCGGCTGCCGAAGCTGCCGCTGCCGCCCCGGCCCTGAAAGGCACCGTGGTTCGCTCGCCGATGGTCGGTACTTTCTACCGCAAGCCTTCGCCGACCTCGCCGAACTTCGCTGAAGTTGGCCAGAGCGTGAAGAAAGGCGACACCCTGTGCATCGTCGAAGCCATGAAAATGATGAACCACATCGAAGCCGAGATCGGCGGTGTCATCGACGCCATCCTGGTAGAAGACGGCCAGCCGGTTGAGTTCGACCAGCCGCTGTTCACCATCGTTTGAATCGCGGAGAGCCAACGATGTCTGGGAAGCTCGAAAAAGTCCTGATCGCCAACCGTGGGGAAATTGCCCTGCGGATCCTGCGTGCCTGCAAAGAACTGGGTATCAAGACCGTCGCCGTGCACTCCACTGCTGACCGTGAACTGATGCACCTGGGCCTGGCAGACGAGTCGGTCTGCATCGGCCCTGCATCGTCCAAGGATTCCTACCTGCATATCCCGGCGATCATCGCTGCTGCCGAAGTAACCGGCGCCACCGCGATCCACCCGGGCTACGGCTTCCTCGCGGAAAACGCCGACTTCGCCGAGCAGGTAGAAAAATCCGGCTTCGCCTTCATCGGCCCAAAAGCCGACACCATTCGCCTGATGGGCGACAAGGTTTCGGCCAAGGACGCGATGATCAAGTCGGGCGTGCCGACCGTACCGGGCTCCGATGGCCCGCTGCCGGAAGACGAAGAGGTCGCCCTGGCGATCGCTCGTGATGTCGGCTACCCGGTGATCATCAAGGCCGCCGGTGGCGGTGGTGGTCGCGGCATGCGCGTGGTGCACAAGGAAGAGGACCTGATTTCCTCGGCCAAGCTCACCCGTACCGAAGCCGGTGCTGCCTTCGGCAACCCGATGGTCTACCTGGAGAAGTTCCTCACCAACCCACGCCACGTGGAAGTGCAGGTACTGTCCGACGGCCAAGGCAACGCCATCCACCTGGGCGACCGTGACTGCTCGCTGCAGCGCCGTCACCAGAAGGTACTGGAAGAAGCACCAGCACCGGGCATCGATGAGAAAGCCCGTCAGGAAGTGTTCAAGCGTTGTGTCGATGCGTGCATCGAGATTGGCTACCGCGGTGCAGGTACTTTCGAGTTCCTGTACGAAAACGGCAGCTTCTACTTCATCGAGATGAACACCCGCGTACAGGTTGAACACCCGGTGTCGGAAATGGTGACCGGCATCGACATCGTCAAGGAGATGCTGAGCATCGCCGCTGGCAACAAGCTGTCGTTCCGTCAGGAAGACGTGGTCATCCGTGGCCACTCGCTGGAATGCCGTATCAACGCCGAAGACCCGAAGAAGTTCATCCCGAGCCCAGGCAAGGTGAAGCACTTCCACGCCCCAGGCGGCAACGGCGTGCGCGTCGATTCGCACCTGTACAGCGGTTACTCGGTACCGCCGAACTACGACTCGCTGATCGGCAAACTGATCACCTACGGCAAGGACCGCGACGAAGCCATGGCGCGCATGCGCAATGCCCTGGACGAGATCGTCGTCGACGGCATCAAAACCAACATCCCGCTGCACCGCGACCTGGTGCGTGATGAAGGTTTCTGCAAAGGCGGCGTCAACATTCACTACCTCGAGCACAAACTGGCTAGCCAGGACTGATCGCGTAGTGTGATGCACCGAAAACCCCGGCCTTGTGCCGGGGTTTTTTATTGCCTGTTGGATTCTGCGGCCCTACCCCTTCATCCGCGGCATGTCGATGCGGTGCTCATGCACCCGCCGATACAACGTGGCCCGCGAAATGCCCAACGCCCGCGCCGCATCAGCCGGCTTCCAGCGATGGCGGATCAGCGCATCCAGCAACAGCTGCCGCGCTGGGCAGGACACACCGCTTTCACCCGCGGCAATCACCTCACCGCGCACTTCCAGCGGCAGGTCCTGCAACTGCACCTGCCCGCCCTCGCTCACCGCACAGGCATAGCGCAATACCTGCCGCAGCTGGCGCAAGTTGCCCGGCCAGCGGTAAACCAACAGCGCCTGCAAGGCATCATCGGCTATCACCACCTCCACGCCGCAGGCCTCAGCCTCTTCGGCCAGCAATTGGTGAATCAAGCCCAAGCGGTCCTCGCGCTCGCGCAGGGGCGGCAGTTCAAACCGGGCATTGGCCAGACGAAAATACAGATCCTCCCGGAAACGCCCCTCTTCCACCATCGCCGCCAGGTCACGGTGGGTAGCGCAAATCACCTGGATATCCACGCGCTCCCGCCGCGCCGCACCCAGCGGCGCCACTTCGCCTTCAGCCAGCACGCGCAGCAAGCGCGTTTGCAGGTTCAGCGGCATGTCGCCGATTTCGTCGAGGAACAGCGTGCCGCCATCGGCCTGCTGCAACAGCCCCTGCATACCTTTGCTGGAAGCCCCGGTGAAGGCCCCGGCCACATAGCCGAACAACTCGCTTTCGATCAGGCTTTCTGGAATGGCGGCGCAGTTCAGGGTGACGAATGGGCCCGCGCGACGCAGGCTTTGCTGGTGCAGTTGGCGGGCGAATACTTCTTTGCCAGCCCCGGTCTCACCGAGCACCAACACCGCCAGGTTGCAGTCCTTGACCCGCGTGGCCAGCCGCAGGTGCTGCTCGATGCGGGCGTCCTGGGCCTGGCGCAACGGCTGCGCGCGCTGGCGTTGCTGGGGCGCGCTGACCCGGCCATACAAGCCGCCCAACCCCGGTAAGCGTTGGGCCGACGATACGTTCACCCGGCGCAACTGGCCCAGGTCGAACAGCTCGCCAATGTGCTCGGGCAAGCGCCCCAGCTGTTCCACCAGCCGCTGGCGGGCCAGGCTGTTGATCGCCTGCAGGCGGCCGTCGGCATCCCAGGCCAGCAGGTAATCGGGCTGGCTTTCTACGTAGCCCGGCGTGCCATGGGCGCGCATCACCCAATGGCCCTGCGCACTGTGCATGAAGAAGGCGTTTTCGATCTCACGGGCGGTCTGCTCGACCAGTTGGCGGATCAAGTGTTGGCTACGGCGGTCGTCCGGCGACTGCAAAGCCGACACATCCACCACGCCCAGCAACTCACCCAGCGGGTCGAACACCGGCGCCGCGGTACAGGTAAGGCCGATGAACGCAGCGCGGAAGTGGTCGCGTTTGTGCACCGTGACCGGGGCCTTGCTGGTCAAAACCGCCGCCACGCCGCAGGTGCCCTCCTCGCCCTCCGACCAGCAGGTGCCCAGGTACAGGCCGGCCTTGCGGCAGTCGTTGCGGATGGCCGACTCGACCCGGTAATCGATGGTGCGCCCCAGGGCGTCAGTGAGCAGCACGCAATAGTCGGCGCCGCGCACCCGCTCATGCAGGCGGGCCACCGCGTCGCTGGCGATGCGCAGGAACAGTTCGGCACGTTCACGGCATTCGTTGAGCAGGCTTTGCGACAGGATGCGCGGCCCCTGATGGGAGCCGGGGTCGAGACGGTACAGCTCCATGGAGCGGCGCCATGAGTCGAGAATCAGCGGTGGCACCGGCGCCTGCGGCAGGCGGTCGGCATTCTTCAGCACCCGGCTGACGCAATCGACATGGGCTCGGGAGTTCGCGGCAAGCATTCAGGCCCTCCGGTTCTCATTGCTGTTCTTATCGTTGTGCGGCCATTAAGCGCCTCCGGGCATGCCCCGACAAGCACTGTGTGATTACCGGCTGGCTTGAGACGCTGCGTCTCAGCGTCTCGGCCAGGCCACTCCCGGCCTGGCACCCAGCGTCTCGCCAGTGCCTGCACAGGTAGCGGCGACAAACCCTGAGAACCGCCCTGGTACGGCCTTTTCAGCCCAGCCGCCAAAAGCTGGCACCCACCTTGCTCTTGCACTGGCAAACAAGAATATGAGGTGCGCCATGCCGCAACCCGCCCCGACTGTCGGGATTATTGCTAACCCTGCCTCTGGCCGCGACCTGCGCCGTTTGACTGCCAGCGCCGGGCTCTACTCGAGCACCGACAAGGCGTCGGCGATCCAGCGGCTGCTTGCTGCATTCGGTACCACCGGTATCGGCCAAGTCCTACTGCCTACCGACATGACCGGCATCGCTGCTGCCGTGCTCAAGGCCAGTCAGGGCCCCGGCGCACTGAGCCAGCACTGGCCGGCCATCGAGATGCTCGATCTGCCGCTGACCCAGACCGTTGCCGACACCCGTCTGGCCGCCCGGCGCATGGTCGAACGCGGCGTGGCGATGATCGCCGTACTCGGCGGCGATGGCACCCACAAGGCAGTCGCCGCCGAGGCCGCTGACGTGCCGCTGCTAACCCTGTCCACCGGCACCAACAATGCCTTCCCCGAACTGCGCGAAGCCACCAGTGCCGGCCTGGCCGGCGGCTTGCTCGCCAGCGGCCGGGTGCCGGCCAGCATCGGCCTGCGCCGCAACAAGCGCCTGCTAGTGACGGTGCCCGAACAACAGCTTGCCGAATGGGCCCTGGTGGAAGTGGCGGTTTCGCCACAACGCTTCATCGGCGCCCGCGCACTCAGCCGCAGCGAAGACCTTAGCGAAGTCTTCGCCTGTTTCGCCGAGCCCCATGCCATCGGCCTGTCGGCCCTGTGCGGCCTGTGGTGCCCGGTTTCGCGCCAGGACCCGCACGGCGCTTGGGTACGCCTGAACCCCGCTGCCGAACAGGCGCTACTGGCCCCCTTGGCGCCCGGCCTGCTGCAAGGCTGTGGCATCACCGCCAGCGGCAGGCTGATGCCCGGCGTCGCCCACCGCCTGAGCCTGGCCAGCGGCACCCTGGCGCTGGACGGCGAGCGCGAGATCGAATTCGCCGAGCACGACACCCCCACCATCACCCTCGATCACCAAGGCCCGCTTAGCGTCGATGTCGAGGCCGTACTGGCGCATGCCGCCCACCATCACCTGCTGGCCGTGCCCCGCGGGCACCGGCTGCACCCTGCAAACCCGTGTTGAGACAACCCCGGAGAACAACAAATATGTCCAATCAACTGAGTACCGAACAACTGCTGCATGCCTATGAAGTGATGCGCACCATCCGCGCCTTTGAAGAACGCCTGCACGTCGAGTTCGCCACCGGCGAGATCCCCGGTTTCGTCCACCTGTACGCCGGCGAAGAGGCCTCCGCTGCCGGGGTCATGGCCCACCTGCGCGACAGCGACTGCATCGCCTCGACCCACCGCGGCCATGGCCACTGCATCGCCAAGGGTGTGGATGTATACGGCATGATGGCCGAGATCTACGGCAAAAAAACCGGCGTTTGCGGCGGCAAGGGCGGCTCGATGCACATCGCCGACCTGGAAAAAGGCATGCTCGGCGCCAACGGCATCGTCGGGGCCGGCGCACCGCTGGTGGCCGGGGCAGCGCTGGCGGCCAAGCTCAAGGGCCGCGATGACGTGTCGGTGGCGTTCTTTGGCGATGGCGCTTCCAACGAAGGCGCGGTGTTCGAAGCCATGAACATGGCGTCAATCATGAACCTACCGTGCATCTTCGTGGCCGAGAACAACGGCTACGCCGAGGCCACCGCCTCGAACTGGTCGGTGGCCTGCGACCACATCGCCGACCGCGCTGCCGGCTTCGGCATGCCAGGCGTGACCATCGACGGCTTCGACTTCTTTGCCGTGTACGAGGCCGCCGGCGCTGCCATCGAGCGCGCACGCGCCGGGCAAGGGCCGTCGCTGATCGAGGTCAAACTCAGCCGCTACTACGGCCACTTCGAGGGCGATGCGCAAACCTACCGCGCCCCGGATGAAGTGAAGAACCTGCGCGAGTTCCGCGACTGCCTTATGCAGTTCCGCAACAAGACCACCCGCGCTGGCCTGCTCGGCGCCGAGCAACTGGACGCCATCGATGCCCGCGTCGAAGACCTGATCGAAGACGCCGTGCGCCGCGCCAAGTCCGACCCCAAGCCACAGCCCGCCGACCTGCTCACCGACGTCTACGTCGCCTACCCCTGAGCCGCGGATTACAAGAACAATAGGAGAACCACCATGGCAAGAAAGATCAGCTACCAGCAGGCCATCAACGAAGCCCTGGCCCAGGAAATGCGCCGCGACAATACCGTGTTCATCATTGGCGAAGACGTCGCCGGCGGTGCCGGTGCCCCCGGCGAGGAGGACGCCTGGGGTGGCGTGCTGGGCGTAACCAAAGGCCTGTACCACCAGTTCCCAGGCCGCGTGCTCGACGCGCCCCTGTCGGAAATCGGCTACGTCGGCGCCGCCGTCGGTGCCGCCACCCAGGGCCTGCGCCCGGTGTGCGAGTTGATGTTCGTCGACTTCGCCGGCTGCTGCCTGGACCAGATCCTCAACCAGGCCGCCAAGTTCCGCTACATGTTCGGCGGCAAGGCGGTCACCCCACTGGTGATGCGCACCATGTACGGCGCCGGCCTGCGCGCGGCGGCCCAGCACTCGCAGATGCTCACCTCGCTGTGGACGCACATCCCCGGCCTGAAGGTGGTGTGCCCGTCCTCGCCGTACGATGCCAAGGGCCTGCTGATACAGGCGATCCGCGACAACGACCCGGTGATTTTCTGCGAGCACAAGCTGCTTTACAGCATGCAGGGCGAGGTGCCGGAAGAGGTGTACACCGTGCCGTTTGGCGAAGCCAACTTCCTGCGTGAAGGCGACGACGTAACCCTGGTCACCTATGGCCGCATGGTGCATGTGGCGCTTGAGGCCGCCAACAACTTGGCCCGCCAGGGCATCGACTGCGAAGTGTTGGACCTGCGCACCACCAGCCCGCTGGACGAAGACAGCATCCTGGAAAGCGTGGAAAAAACTGGCCGCCTGGTGGTGATCGACGAAGCCAACCCGCGCTGCTCGATGGCCACCGACATCAGCGCACTGGTCGCGCAGAAGGCCTTTGGTGCGCTCAAGGGGCCGATCGAGATGGTCACCGCGCCGCACACCCCGGTGCCGTTCTCCGATGCCCTGGAAGACCTGTACATCCCTGATGCGGCAAAGATCGAGGCCGCCGTCCGTAAGGTGATCGAAGCTGCAAGGAGTGCCGCATGAGCCAGATCCATACCCTGACCATGCCCAAGTGGGGCCTGTCGATGACCGAGGGCCGGGTGGACACCTGGCTGAAGCAGGAAGGCGACGAAATCAACAAGGGCGACGAGGTGCTAGACGTCGAGACCGACAAGATCAGCAGCAGCGTCGAAGCGCCGTTCAGTGGCGTGCTGCGCCGCCAGGTGGCCAAACCGGATGAAACCCTGCCGGTCGGCGCCCTACTGGCGGTGGTGGTGGAAGGCGAAGCCGAGGAAGCGGAAATCGATGCGGTGGTGCAACGCTTCCAGGCTGAGTTCGTTGCCGAAGGTGGCGCAGACCAGGCCCAGGGGCCGGCCCCGCAGAAAGCTGAAGTCGGTGGCCGCCTGCTGCGCTGGTTCGAGCTGGGCGAAGGCGGCACGCCGCTGGTGCTGGTGCACGGCTTTGGTGGCGACCTCAACAACTGGCTGTTCAACCACCCGGCGCTGGCTGCCGAGCGCCGGGTGATCGCCCTCGACCTGCCGGGGCATGGCGAATCGGCCAAGGCCCTGCAACGCGGCGACCTGGATGAGCTGAGCGAAACCGTGCTGGCCCTGCTCGACCACCTGGACATCGCCAAGGCCCACCTGGCGGGCCACTCCATGGGCGGTGCAGTCAGCCTGAACGTCGCACGCCTGGCGCCGCAGCGGGTGGCCAGCCTGAGCCTGGTGGCCAGCGCCGGCCTGGGCGAGGCGATCAACGGCCAGTACCTGCAAGGCTTTGTCGCTGCCGCTAACCGCAACGCGCTGAAACCACAGATGGTGCAGCTGTTTGCAGACCCAGGCCTGGTCACCCGGCAGATGCTGGAGGACATGCTCAAGTTCAAGCGTCTGGAAGGGGTGGACGAGGCGTTGCGCCTGTTGGCATCGGCTATCGCCGACGGTGAGCGGCAGCGCCACAACTTGCGCGCAGTGCTGGGGCAGCACCCGGCCCTGGTGGTGTGGGGCGGCAAGGACGCAATCATCCCGGCCAGCCATGCCCAAGGGCTGGAGGCTGAGGTGTTGGTGCTGCCTGAGGCCGGGCATATGGTGCAGATGGAGGCGGCTGAACAGGTCAACCAGCAACTGCTCGCGTTCCTGCGCAAGCACTGAACCCTTTTTTCGTGAGCCTGGAGACAACAACAATGAACGACCTGAGCCACACCCACATGCGCGCTGCCGTCTGGCATGGCCGCAATGACATTCGCGTCGAACAGGTTCCGCTGCCAGCCGACCCCGCACCTGGCTGGGTGCAGATCAAGGTGGACTGGTGCGGCATCTGTGGCTCCGACTTGCACGAATACGTTGCAGGCCCGGTGTTCATCCCGGTGGCTGCACCCCACCCGCTGACCGGCATCCAAGGCCAGTGCATCCTCGGCCACGAATTCTGCGGCCAGATCGCCAAGCTGGGTGACGGCGTGGAAGGTTTTGCGGTCGGTGACCCGGTGGCCGCGGATGCCTGCCAGCATTGCGGCACCTGCTACTACTGCACCCACGGCCTGTACAACATCTGCGAGCGCCTGGCCTTCACCGGCCTGATGAACAATGGCGCCTTCGCCGAGTTGGTGAATGTGCCCGCCAACCTGCTGTACCGGCTACCTCAGGGCTTCCCGGCGGAGGCCGGGGCGCTGATCGAACCACTGGCGGTGGGCATGCACGCGGTGAAAAAGGCCGGCAGCCTGCTGGGCCAGAGCGTGGTGGTGGTCGGCGCCGGCACCATCGGCCTGTGCACCATCATGTGTGCCAAGGCGGCGGGTGCGGCGCAGGTGATCGCCCTGGAAATGTCCTCGGCGCGCAAGGCCAAGGCCAAAGAGGTTGGCGCCAGCGTGGTATTGGACCCCAGCCAGTGCGACGCCCTGGCGGAGATCCGCGCACTTACCGGCGGGTTAGGGGCGGATGTGAGTTTTGAATGCATCGGCAACAAACACACGGCCAAGCTGGCCATCGACACCATCCGCAAGGCGGGCAAGTGCGTACTGGTTGGCATTTTCGAAGAGCCCAGCGAATTCAACTTCTTCGAGTTGGTGTCCACCGAGAAGCAGGTGTTAGGGGCGTTGGCGTACAACGGCGAGTTCGCCGATGTCATTGCCTTCATAGCGGATGGCAGGCTGGACATTCGCCCACTGGTGACCGGGCGGATCGGGCTGGAGCAAATTGTCGAACTGGGCTTCGAGGAGTTGGTGAACAACAAGGAGGAGAACGTGAAGATCATCGTTTCGCCAGGCATGCGCTGATTGCACCTCAAAGGCAACGCGGTTCCTGTGGGAGATCACCCAGCCCTTTGGGCTGCGCTGTCGCGCATAGAACGGGGTTCGCAGGCAGGCGCATGCCTTGTGGCCCCGCTAAATCAATGAGTTATGTGCAGTTCTATGAAAGCAGTCGTGGTACTGCACAACGCTCAAGGGCTCCTACAAAGGAATGCGTAGGCTTTGGCGTTCGCTGTTTCAGGATCCCATTCTGCGGCATACTCGGCAGACCTATTGCCCGGTCTTCGCCATGCGTCCACTGCTGCCCCTCACCCTGGTCCTGCTTCTCGCCGCCTGCGGCGATGGCGAATCGTTGCTGCCGCCGGACGCGCGCCTGCCTGACGGTGGCCGTTACCGAGGGCAGGTGGTCGATGGCCTGCTGCAGGGCGAGGGCCGTATCGACTACCCCAACGGCAGCTGGTACGCCGGCAGCTTCAAGGACGGCCAGTGGCATGGCCAGGGCGAGTGGCATGGCCAGAACGGCGAGCTGTACCGCGGCCAGTTCGCCGCTGGGCTATTCGAAGGGCTGGGTGAGCTGACCACCCCGGGCAGCCACTATGCCGGCACCTTCCACCACGGCCGCCGCGACGGCGAAGGCAGCCTCAAGCAAACCGACCAGACCTACCGCGGCCAGTTCAAGGACGACCTGTACGAAGGCGCAGGCGAGCTGGAACTGGCCGACGGCAGCCGCTACCAAGGCCTGTTCGCCAAGGGCAAGCCCAACGGCGCCGGGGTACGCAGCGATGCCAGCGGCAACCAGTTCAGCGGCCGCTTCATCAATGGCCAACTGCAAGGCAGTGGCACCTACGACAGCGTCGACGGCGAGCAGTATATTGGCGAATTCAAGGACAACCGCCTGGAAGGTCGCGGCCGTTACGAAAACGCCGATGGCGATGTGTGGATTGGCGAATTCAAAGACGGCTCGCTGGTCGGCGAAGGCGAACTGCTGGGCAGTGATGGCAGCCACTACAAGGGCACCTTCGTCGACTGGCGCCTGTCGGGCCATGGCACCCTGCAACTGGCTGACGGCAGCCAGTACGTCGGCGGCTTCCTTAACGATGCCTACCACGGCCATGGGCAGCTGATGCTGCCCAGCGGCAAGGTGGAAAGCGGCACCTGGGCCAACGGCGTGCGCGTACGCGACAAGAACGGCAAGCTGCTGCCCGACCCGCTGGACCTGGCCTTGCTCAACCAGGGCCGGCTGCTGGAAGAGGCGCTGGCCCGTGTACCTCGCTCGGCACCGCCAATCCAGCTGTACAGCCTGGTGGTGGCCGGCGATGGCCAACAGAGTGTGTTCCTGCGCGAAGCTGACTACGTCAGCAACCTGCTCAAGGTGCGCTTCGGCGCCCGAGGCCAGGTGACCTTGGTGAACCACCGCGACCACATGGCCTCCCGCCCCATGGCCACCCGTGAAAACCTCACCCGCGCCGCCCGCACCCTGGCCGAACGCAGCGGCCCCGAAGACCTGGTGTTCATCTACCTGACCAGCCATGGCAGCCAAGACCACCAACTGGTGCTCGACCAGCCGCGCCTGCAGCTGGCCGACCTGTCCGCCGACGAATTGGCCAGCGCCCTGGCACCGCTGAAAGACCGCGACAAGGTGATTGTCATCTCAGCCTGTTACTCAGGGGGCTATGTGGCATCGCTGAAAAATGAGCGCACCCTGATCATGACCGCCGCCCGGGCCGACCGCGTCTCCTTTGGTTGCTCGGAAGAAGCCGACTTCACCTATTTTGGCGATGCCCTGTTCGCCGAGGCGCTGAACCAGACCGACGACCTGAAACAGGCGTTTGAACTGGCGCGCGCCAGTGTTGCCGAAAGAGAACAAAGGGAAGGCTTCGAGGCCTCTGAGCCGCAGCTTTGGGCGCCGCCGACCGTGCTCGAACACTGGCAGCACCTGCGCCGGCAACAAGCCGAAGAAGCATTGCGTAATGCCGCACGGGCCAACGTGGGGGAGCAGGCAGAAACGCCCGGCAACCACTAAGCTTGTGTGTAACAAGGGAGAGACATCATGTATTTGACGCCTCAGCATGTCCTGCTTGCCGGTGCCACGGGTCTGACGGGTGAACACCTGCTGGACCGCCTGCTCAACGAGCCCACCATCACCCGCGTACTGGCGCCTACCCGCCGGCCGCTGGCCGAGCACCCGCACCTGGAAAACCCAGTGGGCGACCCGGCGATGTTCCTTCCGCAGCTGGCCGGGCGAGTCGATATTGCCTATTGCTGCCTAGGCACCACCCTGAAGCAAGCGGGCTCCGAATCGGCCTTCCGTGCGGTGGACCTGGACATGGTGGTGGCATTCAGCAAGCGTGCCCGAGAAATGGGCGCGCGGCATCTGCTGGTGGTCAGTGCGCTGGGCGCCGACCCGAAATCGTCGATTTTCTACAATCGGGTCAAGGGCGAGATGGAAGAGGCGCTCAAAGCTCAGGACTGGCCGCAACTGACCATCGTGCGGCCGTCGTTGCTGCTGGGCGAGCGAATCGAGCCACGCTTGAGTGAACAGCTGGTTTCGCCGCTTTCCCGGTTGATACCCGGGAAATACCGGGGGATCGAGGCTTGTACCTTGGCCCGGGCCCTGTGGCGGCTGGCGCTGGAGGAAGAAGACGGCGTGCGGATTGTGGAGTCGGATGAGTTGCGCAGGTTGGGCAAGAAATAGGCTTTACCTGTCAGGGCCTCTTCGCGGGTAAACCCGCTCCTACAGGATTTCGCCGCCCTCAGAACTGGTGCAGTACCCGCGCGAGGGCCTTCACAGGCCACCGGTAGCTTGGAAGCCGATACCGGCTGCTGTCAGCAACGACAACGGCAGCAACAAGGTATCGAGCAACATGCTCCCAGGCAGGTCCAGGCGCGGATACGTCGGCGCTTCAGCCCCGTAGCGGTCCCGCGGGCAGCAGCCGCCATTGATCATATACAGGTCCAACCGGGTACCGGCATACACCACCGGCGCCCCGGGTTTGTTGGCATCCAGTGTACGTACCGTGGCGCAGCCACTCAGTAGCACCAGCGCCAACAAGCCGGCCAGCGCTCGCTTCAATCATCCACCCCAAAGTGATGCTCGCCCCAGCGCGGTAGCATGTCCTGAGGAATATTCAGCACGTTGAGAATGCGCGCCACGACAAAATCGACTAGGTCGTCGATGGTCTGTGGCTGGTGATAGAAACCCGGTGCCGCCGGCAGAATCACCGCGCCCATCTGCGACAGCTTGAGCATGTTCTCCAGGTGAATGGTAGAAAACGGCGCTTCGCGTGGCACCAGGATCAGCTGGCGACGCTCCTTGAGCGTAACGTCGGCAGCGCGTTCGATCAGGTTGTTGCAGGCACCGGTGGCAATTGCCGACAGGGTGCCGGTGGAACAAGGCACCACCACCATCGCCGCTGGTGCACCGGAGCCCGAGGCTACCGGCGACATCCAGTCTTCCTTGCCGTACACACGGATCTGCCCGTCGGCGGCTCCGGTGTATTCAGTGAGAAACGCCTGCATCGCCTGCGGCTTGGCTGGCAGCAGCACGTCGGTCTCGGTGGCCATCACCAGCTGCGCGGCCTTGGAGATCAGGAAGTGCACCTCGCGGTCCTCGCGCACCAGGCAATCGAGCAGGCGCAGGCCATACTGGGCGCCCGAGGCGCCCGTCATGGCCAGGGTGATGCGTTCCGGCCCGTTCACTTCAGCGCCTCGGCCAGCTTACCGTGCAGGCCGCCGAAGCCGCCGTTGCTCATGATCACCACGTGGGTGCCTGGGCGAGCTTGGCCCTTGATCCGCTCGATGATCGCCTCGAGGCTGTCGGCCACCACGCTCGGCACTTTGCATTGCTCGGCAGTAGCGGCCAGGTCCCAACCCAGGTTGGCCGGCGCATACCAGATCACCTGGTCGGCGTCGTTGACGCTTTCCGGCAGGCCATCACGGTGGGCCCCGAGCTTCATCGAATTGGAGCGCGGCTCGATCACCGCGATCACCGGCGCCTCGCCAACGCGCTTGCGCAGGCCGTCGAGGGTGGTGGCGATGGCGGTCGGGTGGTGAGCAAAATCATCATAGATGGTCACGCCCTGCACTTCGGCGACCTTCTCCATGCGCCGCTTGACGCTTTTGAACGCACTCAGGCCGTCGATGCCCATGGCCGGTACCACGCCGACATGGCGGGCGGCTGCCAGGGTAGCCAGGGCATTGGCGACGTTGTGCTGGCCGGTCAGCGCCCAGTCCACCACGCCCTGCACTTCGCCTTCAAACAGTACTTCAAAGCGCGAGCCGTCGGGGCTGAGCAGGCGAGCTTGCCACTGGCCACCTTCGCCGGTGGTCTGCACGGGGGTCCAGCAGCCCATGCCGATTACCCGCTCCAGCGCTTGCTCAGTGGTGGGATGGATGACCAGGCCTTCGCTAGGGATAGTGCGCACCAAGTGGTGGAACTGCCGCTCGATCGAAGCCAGGTCGGGGAAGATGTCCGCATGGTCGAACTCAAGGTTGTTGAGGATTGCCGTGCGCGGGTGGTAGTGAACAAACTTTGAGCGCTTGTCGAAGAAAGCACTGTCGTATTCGTCGGCTTCCACTACGAAGAACGGCGTATTACCGAGGCGCGCCGAAACCGAGAAGTTCTGCGGTACACCGCCAATCAGGAAGCCCGGGCTCATGCCGGCATGCTCCAGTACCCAGGCCAGCATGCTGCTGGTGGTGGTCTTGCCGTGAGTACCGGCAACGGCCAATACCCAACGGCCTTGCAGCACATGGTCGGCCAACCACTGCGGGCCGGAAACATAGGGCAGGCCCTTGTTCAGCACGTACTCCACCGCAGGGTTGCCGCGCGACATGGCGTTGCCGATAACCACCAGGTCTGGCGCCGGCTCCAGCTGGGCCGGGTCATAGCCTTGGGTCAGCTCGATGCCCTGGGCTTCGAGCTGGGTGCTCATGGGGGGATAGACGTTGGCGTCTGAGCCGGTGACGCGGTGGCCAAGTTCTTTGGCCAGCACCGCCAGCGAGCCCATGAAAGTGCCGCAAATACCGAGAATGTGAATATGCATGGTCGACCTCGCAAAACATCGAGGCAGGGTAGCCCAGGGCGCGACAATTCGCACCCGCTGTTTCGCTCAGTCGACCCGGCTAATGCCGTGTTTACGCAGTTTTCGATACAAGGTATTGCGGCTGATGCCCAAGTGCTCGGCCACACGGGTCAGGTGCCAGTGTTTTGCCTCCAGGATCGCCAGCAGCGCATGGTGCTCGGCATCTTTCAACGCGGCGGGCCCTATCGCCGGCAAGCTTTGTACTACCAGCTGTGGGCCGCCAGCTTCCACAGCGATGGCAGAGGGTTTGAGGTCGGCGCGGTCGAGGTGGGCGCTGGCTTGCCGGCGATCGAGGGCGACGCCCTCGCGAACTATGGCAGGCAGATCCTGGAACACGACCCGGGCATCTTCGCAAAGCGCCACCAGCGTGCGCAGCACATTGCGCATCTGCCGCACGTTCCCCGGCCAGGCAAAGTCGAGCAGCGCCTGCCGCGCCCGGGGCTCGATGTCGATTAGTTGACCCTGCGCCTCCTGGCGCAGCAGAAAATCTAGCAGCTGGGCCTTGTCACTGCGCTCGCGCACCGCTGGCAACGCCACCTCCAGGCCGTTCAGGCGGTAATACAGGTCCTCGCGGAAACTGCCCTGCTCCACCCGCTCCAGCAGGTCGCGGTGGGTAGCGCTGACGATGCGCACATCAACCGCCTGCGGCTCGCCACCGATGGGCACCACCTGACGCTCCTCCAGCACCCGTAGCAAGCGGGTTTGCAGCGCCAGGGGCATGTCGCCGATCTCGTCCAGCAGCAAGGTGCCGCCGTCGGCCTGCAGCAGCTTGCCGCGCATGCCCTCCTTGCGCGCACCGGTGAAGCTGCCGCCGCGGTAGCCGAACAGCTCACTCTCGATCAGGCTCTCCGGGATCGACGCACAATTGATGGCGACGAACGGCTTACCGCGCCGCTCGCTGGCCTGGTGCACGGCCTGGGCAAAGGCCTCCTTGCCGCAGCCGGTTTGGCCGCGCAGCAACAACGGCACATCACGCTCGAACACCCGCACACTGCGGCGGAAGTCGTTTTGCAGGGCCGGGTCGAGCAGGCAGATAAGCGGCTCCACCTCGCGCGCAGGCCGCGGCTGGGCGGCGGGTACCGACCACACCGGGGCGCGGGCCTGGCCACGCAGGCTGGCGAACACCTGGCGCCCGTCCAGGGTATGCAGCGGCCAAGCCGTGCTGCCACTGGGCGTGGCGCGGCTGAACAGTTCGTCGTGGCTGCAGGCAAAAAAGCGCTCTAGTGGTTTGCCCAGCACACCACCGCGCACGGTACCCAGCAGGTTCAACGCGCTCTGGTTGGCGGCGCAAATGCGCCCGTCACCGTCGAAGGCCAGCAGGCCTTCGCTGAACAGGCCGACCGACTCGGCCTGCAGGTGAAAGCGCAGCAGCCATTGCTGCTCGAAATGGCGCAGGAAATAGCAGCTCTCGATCATCTTCGCCGACAGGTTGACCAGGGCCATGGTGTGGAACTGGCTTTGCCGGGAAACGTCGGGCCGTGCCGAAGACACATCCAGCACCGCCAACAGTTCGCCATGCGGGTCGAACACCGGGCTGGCCGAGCAGGTCAGGCCGGTGTGGCGGCCACGGAAGTGCTCGTTCTGGTGGATGGTCAGCGCCTGGCGCTCGACCAGGCAGGTGCCAATGCCGTTGGTGCCCTCGCGCGCCTCACTCCAGTCGGCGCCCAGCCACAGCCCGGCGCGCTCGAAGCTGCGCCGCTCGGTGGGGGCGCTGACGCAGTTGAGGATCACCCCGCGGGCATCGGTCAACAGCACCGCATGACCAGCCCCGGAAAGCTGCTGGTGCAGGCTGTTCATTTCAGGGTCGGCAATCTGCAGCACCTGGCGCAGGCGCTCGCGGCTTTCCAGCAGGCGCCCATGCTCGAGCACCACAGGCGCCTCGATCACCGTCGGGTCGAGGTGGTAGTCCTCCAGGCAGCGCAGCCAGGAGCGGGCGATGGACGGGTCACTGCCGCCCTCCCCGGCCCCGCCATGGGCAACGGAATGAACTTGCTGGGCATGGCGGCTGAAATGATTGCTCTGCATTGTTGTAGTTCTCCGCAGATAGAGAGTCCTGCCAGCATCCTCTACCCGGGAAGGCTTTGCAATGCACCCTCCTGTGACGTGTCGCAAACGGTACAAAGTGTCACCCCTGGGTGTACCGGCGCTGGTACAGCGCCCATAGGCCCAGGCCGGCAACCCAACCTAAGTCATTGATTTTCATGAAGCTGCCAACGCTGGCCCAACCTTTGCTCTACGCTTTTCAACTCCCTAACAAGCACAATAGCCAGGAGACACACCATGCGTTACGCACATCCCGGTACCGAGGGCGCGAAGGTTTCCTTCAAGAGCCGCTACGGCAACTACATCGGTGGTGAGTTCGTTCCTCCGGTAAAGGGTGAGTACTTCACCAACACTTCCCCGGTGAACGGCCAGCCGATCGCCGAATTCCCGCGTTCCACTGCCGAAGACATCGACAAAGCCCTGGATGCCGCCCACGCTGCGGCCGACGCCTGGGGCCGCACCTCGGTGCAGGACCGCTCCAACGTCCTGCTGAGAATTGCCGACCGTATCGAACAGAACCTCGAACTGCTGGCCATTACCGAAACCTGGGACAACGGCAAGCCCATCCGCGAAACCCTGAACGCCGACATCCCGCTGGCAGTTGACCACTTCCGCTACTTCGCCGGCTGCATCCGCGCCCAGGAAGGCGGCGCCGCCGAAATCAACGAAGGCACCGTGGCCTACCACATCCACGAGCCACTGGGCGTGGTCGGGCAGATCATCCCGTGGAACTTCCCGATCCTGATGGCCGCCTGGAAACTCGCCCCGGCCTTGGCCGCCGGCAACTGCGTGGTACTCAAACCAGCCGAGCAGACCCCGCTGGGCATCACCGTGCTGTTGGAAGTGATCGGTGACCTGCTGCCAAAAGGCGTGCTCAACGTGGTGCAAGGCTATGGCCGCGAGGCTGGTGAAGCGCTGGCCACCAGCAAACGCATCGCCAAAATCGCCTTCACCGGCTCTACCCCGGTTGGCTCGCACATCATGAAATGCGCCGCCGAGAACATCATTCCGTCCACCGTGGAACTGGGCGGCAAGTCGCCGAACGTGTACTTCGAAGACATCATGCAGGCCGAACCGAGCTTCATCGAAAAGGCCGCCGAAGGCATGGTACTGGCGTTCTTCAACCAGGGCGAAGTGTGCACTTGCCCGTCGCGAGCACTGGTGCAGGAGTCGATCTACCCACAGTTCATGGAAGTGGTGATGAAGAAGGTGCTGCAGATCAAGCGCGGCGACCCGCTGGACACCGACACCATGGTCGGCGCGCAAGCCTCGCAGCAGCAGTTCGAGAAGATTCTGTCGTACCTCGACATCGCCCAGAAAGAAGGTGCCGAGCTGTTGACCGGCGGCAAGGTGGAGAAACTGGAAGGTTCGCTGGCCACCGGTTACTACATCCAGCCGACCCTGCTCAAAGGCAACAACCGCATGCGCGTGTTCCAGGAAGAAATTTTCGGCCCAGTGGTCAGCGTCACCACCTTCAAGGACGAAGCCGAAGCGCTGGCGATTGCCAACGACACCGAGTTTGGCCTGGGTGCCGGCGTGTGGACCCGCGACATCAACCGTGCCTACCGCATGGGCCGTGGCATCAAGGCCGGGCGGGTGTGGACCAACTGCTACCACCTGTACCCGGCGCATGCCGCCTTCGGTGGCTACAAGAAGTCGGGGGTTGGCCGTGAGACGCACAAGATGATGCTCGATCACTATCAGCAGACCAAGAACCTGCTGGTGAGCTACGACATCAACCCGTTGGGCTTCTTCTAAACCGCGTCGCGGCCTTCGCGGGCTGGCCCGCTCCCACAGGTTTACCGTTGTTTCTGATACCGGTGCCATACCTGTAGGAGCGGGCTTGCCCGCGAAGAGGCCAGACCTGCATACACAAAACCCAGGGCGGTGCAGCAACCGCTCTGGCTCGCTTCCTGCAGTACCCATCACCATCGGCCCGGAACCCTTCCGGCCACCAAGAAAAACAACAGGTGAATCTATGCCAAGCGATCATTCCGCCGGCTCGCCGGCAGGCTCTTCCGTCGACTTCGAAAAAGTTGGCTCAGACTATTTCCAGCAACGTGAACTGAAAAAAGGCGCCGCCGGTTGGGTGCTGCTGGTGGGCCTGGGCGTGGCCTATGTCATCTCCGGCGACTACGCCGGCTGGAACTTCGGCCTGGCCCAGGGCGGCTGGGGCGGCATGTTCCTCGCCACCCTGCTGATGGCCACCATGTACCTGTGCATGTGCTTCTCGCTGGCCGAACTGTCGTCGATGATCCCCACCGCAGGCGGCGGCTATGGCTTTGCCCGCAGTGCCTTCGGCCCGTGGGGCGGCTTTCTGACCGGTACGGCAATCCTCATCGAATACGCCATCGCCCCCGCCGCCATCGCGGTGTTCATCGGCGCCTACTGCCAATCGCTGTTTGGCATCGGCGGCTGGATGATCTACCTGGCGTTTTACATCGTGTTCATCGGCATCCACATCTTTGGCGTGGGTGAAGCGTTGAAACTGATGTTTATCATTACCGCCATCGCCGCCATCGCCCTGGCGGTGTTCCTGGTGGGCATGGTGCCCCATTTTGATGCAGCCAACCTGTTCGACATCGCCAAGACTGACGCCGTGGGCGCCAGCAGCTTCCTGCCGTTCGGCTATGTCGGGGTGTGGGCAGCCATCCCCTACGCTATTTGGTTTTTCCTTGCCGTCGAGGGCGTGCCGCTGGCCGCCGAAGAAACCAAAAACCCCAAGCGTGACCTGCCACGCGGCCTGATCGGCGCCATGCTGGTGCTGCTGGCCTTCGCCCTGCTGATTTTGGTAGTGGGCCCTGGCGGCGCAGGCTCCGAAGCGCTGAAAGCCTCCGGTAACCCACTGGTCGAAGCATTGTCCAAGGCCTACGGCGGTTCTACCTGGATGGGCGGTTTCGTCAATCTGGTCGGCTTGGCCGGGCTGATCGCCAGCTTCTTCTCGATCATCTACGCCTATTCCCGGCAGATCTTCGCCCTGTCCCGCGCCGGCTACCTGCCACGCAAACTGTCGGAAACCAACAAGAGCAAAGCCCCAGTTCTGGCCCTGATCATTCCAGGCATCATCGGTTTTGCCTTGTCGCTGACCGGCCAGGGTGACCTGCTGATCCTGGTTGCGGTGTTTGGCGCTACGCTGTCCTATGTACTGATGATGGCGGCGCACATCACGCTGCGCATTCGCCGGCCGAAGATGGAGCGCCCGTACCGCACCCCTGGTGGTGTCTTCACCTCGGGCGTGGCCCTGGTACTGGCGTGCATCGCGGTGGTTGCCGGTTTCCTGGTCGACCCGCGTGTGGTAATTGGCGCTGCAGTGATCTATGCGGTATTGATTGCCTACTTTGCTTTCTACAGCCGCCACCACTTGGTTGCGGGCACACCGGAAGAGGAATTCGCCGCGATTCAGAAAGCCGAAGAGGCCCTGCACTGATCGCCGCCACCCGCCGCGGGCCAGCCCGCGGCTCTGGAGAGTCTGTATGGCAAGTTTCGTACACACGGTAGGCCACCTGGTTTACCGCTTCGACAGCCTCAAGGAAGTGATGGCCAAGGCCAGCCCCGCACGCTCGGGGGACTTTCTGGCAGGCGTCGCGGCCAGCAACGACGGCGAACGGGTCGCTGCACAAATGGCCTTGGCCAATATCCCGCTGACGCACTTCCTCAATGAAGCGCTCATCCCTTATGAAGCTGACGAAGTCACCCGCCTGATCATCGACACCCACGATGCCCAGGCTTTCGCCCCGGTCAGCCACCTGACCGTGGGCGGCTTGCGCGACTGGCTGCTGAGCGAAGAGGCCAACGAGGACAGCCTGCGCGCCCTGGCGCCCGGGCTGACGCCGGAAATGGCCGCGGCGGTGTCGAAGGTCATGCGCGTGCAGGACCTGGTACTGGTGGCGCAAAAGATTCGCGTGGTCACCCGCTTTCGCGGCACCATGGGCCTACGCGGGCGCCTGTCGACCCGGCTTCAGCCCAACCACCCGACCGACGAACCGGCCGGCATCGCCGCCAGCATTCTTGACGGCCTGCTGTACGGCAACGGCGACGCCATGATCGGCATCAACCCTGCTACCGACAGCATCGCTTCAATCTGCGCGATGCTGGAAATGCTCGACGCCATCATCCAGCGCTACGACATCCCCACCCAGGCCTGCGTGCTGACCCATGTGACCACTTCGATCGAGGCGATCAACCGGGGTGTACCGCTGGACCTGGTGTTCCAGTCCATCGCCGGCACGGAGGCGGCCAACGCTGGGTTCGGCATCAACCTGAACGTGCTGCAGGAAGGCTACGAAGCAGGCCTGTCGCTGAAACGCGGCACCCTCGGGCAAAACCTGATGTACTTCGAAACCGGCCAGGGGAGCGCGCTATCGGCCAACGCTCACCATGGCGTCGACCAGCAAACCTGCGAAACCCGCGCTTATGCCGTGGCCCGCCACTTCAAGCCGTTTCTGGTCAATACCGTGGTGGGTTTCATCGGCCCCGAGTACCTGTACAACGGCAAGCAGATCATTCGTGCCGGCCTTGAAGACCACTTCTGCGGCAAGCTGCTGGGCGTGCCGATGGGCTGCGACATCTGCTACACCAACCACGCCGAAGCCGACCAAGACGACATGGACACCCTGCTGACCCTGCTGGGTGTGGCCGGGATCAACTTCATCATGGGCATTCCCGGCTCCGACGACATCATGCTCAACTACCAGACCACCTCGTTCCACGACGCGTTGTATGCGCGCCAGACTCTGGGCCTGAAGCCCGGGCCGGAGTTCGAGGCATGGCTGGCCCGCACCGGTATATTCACCCAGGCCGATGGCCGGGTGCGCTTTGGTGACAACTTGCCGCCGGCCTTCCGCCAGGCCTTGGCACAGCTTGCATAGGGATGACCATGGACCACCGCACGCCTACCCCCGACAACCCCTGGCTGGCCCTGCGCAACCTGACCCCGGCGCGCATCGCCTTGGGCCGCGCCGGCACCAGCCTGCCCACCGCGGCGCAACTGGACTTCCAGTTCGCCCATGCCCAGGCCCGTGATGCCGTGCACCTGGCTTTCGACCATGCCGGGCTGGTTACCCAGCTGAGTGACCGCGGACGCGAAAGCCTGGTGCTGCACAGCGCTGCCAGCGACCGTAACCAATACCTGCAACGCCCGGACCTGGGTCGGCGCTTGAGCGAAGATTCGGTTGCCACGCTGCGCCAGCACGCCCAGGCCAACCCCGGCGGCGTCGACTTGGCCATTGTGGTCGCCGACGGCCTCTCGGCCCTGGCTGTACACCGCCACACGCTGCCGTTTCTGGCCCGTTTCGAGGAGCAGGCTGCCGCCGATGGCTGGACCAGCGCCCCGGTGGTGCTGGTGCAGCAGGGCCGCGTGGCGGTGGCCGACGAGGTCGGCGAACTGCTCGGTGCCCGCATGACGGTGATGCTGATCGGTGAGCGCCCGGGGCTCAGTTCGCCTGACAGCCTGGGCCTGTATTTCACCTACGCACCCAAGGTCGGCCTGACCGATGCCTACCGCAACTGCATTTCCAACATCCGCCTGGAGGGGCTCAGCTATGGCATGGCGGCGCACCGGCTGCTGTACCTGATGCGTGAAGCCTGCCGCCGCCAGCTCTCCGGGGTGAATTTGAAGGACGAAGCCGAGGTGCATAGCCTGGAGAATGAACACAGCGCCAGCCAAAAAGGTAACTTCCTGCTCGGCAAACAGTAAAAAACCTGTCACGGAAGGCGGATTGCACTTGCCCCGCGCATTGGGCAGCATGCCTTTGAAAGCTGCTGGCAATCCGCTGTTTCCCCTAATGGACTCTGAGGGCCGCACATGCGCATCATCAAGGCAACCCTGGAACACCTCGACCTGCTCACGCCGATGTTCGTCAAATACCGTGAGTTCTATGGCCAGCTACCCTACCCCGACAGCTCGCGCAACTTCCTGGAAAAGCGCCTGAAGCGGGATGAGTCGGTGATCTACCTGGCGCTGCCGGATGACGACGACACCAAGCTGCTGGGCTTCTGTCAGCTGTACCCAAGCTATTCGTCGCTGTCGCTGAAGCGGGTATGGATTCTCAATGATATCTACGTGGCCGAGGATTCGCGGCGCATGCTGGTGGCCGACCACCTGATGCGCGAGGCGAAGAAAATGGCCAAGGACACCAACGCCGTGCGCATGCGGGTATCGACCAGCATCGATAACGCTGTGGCGCACAAGACCTACGAATCCATGGGGTTTCGTGAGGATAACGAGTTCAAGAGCTACATCCTGCCGATTAGTCAGGATTGACCGCTATTCCTGTACCGGCCCCATCGCCGGCAAGCCCGCTTCCACCTCGACCGCGCTGCTCCCAAAGCCTGTGCAGTACCTGCGGGAGCTGGCTTGCCGGCGATGAGGCCGGTCAGGTTGGAATTGCACTTAGGCCCTGACCGGTAACCCCCCGCTACAAACTCCCCGGGCATGATCCTCACTTCGCCGTATAATGGCCCACCGGTCATGTGTGAAAATTTACCCACCACTGGTAACCGAGCCTACGCCCAAGAACACAGGTGCTGTACATGGATTTCAACCCGCTGGACCTTATCCTGCATCTCGATGCCTACCTCGATCTGCTGGTCACCAATTACGGTCCCTGGATCTACGCCATCCTGTTCACCGTGATCTTCTGCGAAACTGGCTTGGTGGTAATGCCGTTCCTGCCAGGCGATTCGCTGCTGTTCATCGCCGGCGCCGTGGCCGCCGGTGGCGGTATGGACCCGGTCCTGCTGGCCGGCCTGCTGATGGCCGCGGCAATCCTGGGCGACAGCACCAACTACGTGATTGGCCGAACAACCGGCGAGCGGTTGTTCAACAACCCCAACTCGAAAATCTTCCGCCGCGACTACCTGCAGCGTACCCACGACTTCTATGAACGCCACGGTGGCAAGACCGTGACCATGGCGCGCTTCCTGCCCATTCTGCGCACCTTCGCGCCATTCGTCGCCGGCATCGCCCACATGCATTACCCGCGCTTCCTCGGCTTCAGCATTGCCGGTTCGCTGCTTTGGGTCGGCGGCCTGGTCACGTTGGGCTACTTCTTCGGCAATGTACCGTTCATCAAGCAGCACCTGTCGCTGATGGTCGTAGGCATCATCATCCTGTCGCTGGTGCCGATGATCCTCGGCCTGCTGCGTGGCCGCCTGGGCCGCACGGCCAAGGCTCACTGAACACTGACAGATGTGGTCGTTCAGCGCCTGGCGGCGCAAGCGCACCCTGGCGCGCTACCCCATCGCCCCCCAACAATGGCAGGCCGTGCGCGAGCGGCTGCCGATGCTGGACGGCATCAGCGCCGAAGAGGACCACTGGCTGCGCGAGGCCTGCATCCTGTTCCTGCTGGACAAACACCTCACCTGCCTGCCCGGCGTTGAGCTGGATGACGAGCAGCGCCTGTTGCTAGCCGCCCAGGCGCAGTTACCACTGCTGCACTTGGGCGAGCTGAACTGGTACCAGGGTTTTCACGAAATCATTCTCTACCCCGACGATTTCAAAAGCCCCCAGCGCCACCGCGATGCCAGTGGCGTGGAGCACGTGTGGGAGGGCGAACACAGTGGTGAGGCCTGGCAGCAGGGCCCGATCATCCTGGCCTGGAATGGCGTATTGGCCAGTGGTGGCTGGGAGGCCTACAACCTGGTCATCCATGAGCTGGCGCATAAGCTCGACATGCTCAATGGCGATGCCAACGGCCTGCCACCGCTGCACAGCGACATGCCTGTGGATGAATGGGCCACGGCCATGCAGCAGGCCTATGACGACCTCAACCGCCAGCTGGACAACGACCCCGACACCGAAACCGCCATCGACCCGTATGCCGCGGAGAACCCAGCGGAGTTCTTCGCCGTGACCAGCGAATACTTCTTTAGTGCCCCCGACCTGCTGCAGCAGGCTTATCCGAAGGTCTACCACCAGTTGTCGCTGTTCTACCGGCAAGACCCGCTGGCCCGCCTGTGCCGGCTACAGGCCGAACACCCCGAATACCGCGAAAGCCACGCCTGACGGGGCCGCACATCAGGCCAGGCGTGGCATGCCCCGGCAGAATGTGCCTATAATCGCCGCCACTTTTTGGTCAAACACGGGGGCACTGCCCAATGAGCTACAGCAAGATTCCGGCGGGCAAAGACCTGCCGAACGACATCTACGTCGCCATCGAGATCCCGGCCAACCACGCGCCGATCAAATACGAGATCGATAAGGACAGCGATACCCTGTTCGTCGACCGTTTCATGGCTACCCCGATGTTCTACCCAGCCAACTACGGCTTCATCCCGAACACCCTGGCGGACGACGGTGATCCACTGGACGTGCTGGTGGTTACCCCTTACCCGGTAGCCCCAGGTTCGGTTATCCGCGCCCGTCCAGTTGGCGTGCTGAACATGACTGACGACGGCGGCGGCGACGCCAAGGTCATCGCTGTTCCTCACGACAAGCTGTCGCAGCTGTACGTTGACGTGAAGGAATACACCGACCTGCCGGCCCTGCTGATCCAGCAAATCGAGCACTTCTTTGCTAATTACAAAGATCTCGAAAAGGGCAAGTGGGTCAAGATCGAAGGCTGGGATGGCGCCGACGCCGCCCGTGCTGCGATCACCAAATCGGTTGCTGCCTACAAGGGCTGATACCGATTGCACAAAAAACCCCGCCTCGGCGGGGTTTTTTATGGCCGGTGGAAGGCCTATGGGAACGGGGGCGCCCGCGAACACCCGCCGCGTTGAATGCATCGCGGGCCATTAGTGATGGTAATAGATCCTACGCAGTCCTACTCCAACGCCCTACAAACTGGTGTTTTTCACACAACTGCAATCAACATCCGGTTCATATCCTTGCCGGCACCCTGCCGTTACACTCGCCGCCATGAACACTTCCGGCGACCGCCTCAAAGTCCTGCTCCACGAATGTGGCCTGACCCCTTCTGATTTTGCCGCTCAACGCAGCATCACCCCCCAGCACGTCAACAACTGGTTCAACCGCGGTGTGCCCCTGGCCCGGCTGGACGAGCTGGCCGACCTATTCTGCGTGCATCGCCGCTGGTTACGCACGGGCGAGGGGCCTAAACACCCCAGCTCGATCCTGCGGAGCTGCCTGCCAGGGCGGGCGCCCGCCAACCCGCCCACGCCGCTGTCAGCGCAAGGCGGCCGGCTACTGAAAGTGCCCTTTTACGAACTGCAGAACGGCCTGCTGTCGCCAGTGCCCATCAAACACCTAAGCCTGCCCGAAAAGGCCCTGCAAAGCTTGGGGGTACAGGCCGAAAACGCCATCTGCCTAGCCATGCCCACCGGCAACATGGCCCCGCTGATCCCCCAGCAGGCCACCCTGGCCATCGACCTGGGCATGACTAAGGTGGTCGAGGGCGAAACCTATGCCCTACTGCACAACGGCGTGCTCAGGGTGAACAACCTCAGCGTCGGCGAGCACGGTACGCTGTACCTGCACAGCCACGACCGGCGCAGCTACGCGGTCGAGCGCTACACCGCGGCCCAGCGCCAGGCGCAAGGGCTTGAGGTTATCGGCTGGGTGTTCCACTGGTCACATTTCCGCCAGCAACGGCCAGGCTGAAACAACCTGTACCATTTTTTGCTGGGCATCTTGCGCTTGCCCTTGTATGCTACGCCGCACATTCAGCCCCGACCTGCGCATGCCGCGGTCCAGAGGGCTTGGCGATATCCCACACGGGCATCTGCCATCTCTTTCAGGCCCTTGATGGCCACACAGTTAAGGCGATTGCGGCTTACCATAAATTAGTCGGAAACGTCCCCGAGAAGCCGGCCACAAGCCGGCTTTTTAATTTCTTATGAAAAAATCCTTCACAACTATCAATGCCTGCATTGCGATGCGCTTTCCTAACTAACCGACGCCATGCATAAAAGCGCCAGAAAACCACCCCAACAAAGTGGATAGTTTTCGGGGCTCTATCTTCAAATGGCTAAAAATGGTGCCCACTTGGGTGGGCACCACTCCTACATCAAGCGTTGGCTCTACGGGTTTTCATCCACTGCCCTAACACTGTATCAGCATGACCTGCAATCCGTTGCACTAGGATCTGGCGTGCAGCATGATCATGCTCTCGATGAGCTTGCTCAACCAAAAGAGCCAACTCAACATGATCAGTAGAAGCTTTGTTGAACCGTGGCAGCTCCATGTGCTTGAAGATGTTACCAACCTGGATGGAGATGTTATGGCTTTCAACATACTCCTTCACAACTTGGGAATTAAGTAAACCACAGAGGAAATGGGCTTCCTGCTTATCATCAAAGGCCACAAAATAGACTTTGTGGTCAGGCACGTAAGGGCGCTCACCCTTAAAAGGTACCTCTGCCTTGCCGGCTACAGCAGCAGAAAACTGCCCGGACATTTCCGCCCAGATCACCTTCCAAGGTTTGAAAGTGAACTCGCCTACGTTGTAGACGGCGTAGTAAGGTGCACCAGGCATCCGGCCACGGTAAGTCGAGCGCTGAGACAAAACATCCTTGAAGGCGTTGAAGTATTGCTTTGTCCGCTTCAGATCCTGTACAACAACCTCAGCCGCTTCGTAATCGCCACGATTGATACCTGTATTGGGCACAAACGTAAAAAGCTCTTGGGCCGGCTTGAAATAGCAAGCCTCAAAGTCGCTCGCACCCTTGATCAAGGGGAAAAGCAAATCCGGTTCAATCCAAACTTTCTTCGCGTTGCCAATGTCCTTTTTTCCAGCCTCTGGCCTTGTCCTGATCTGAACCAATCCATTATCAGAACAATCCTCAATTGGAACGAAGTAAACACCATTAAGATCTGCTGTAATACCTTTGCGACCCAAGATCCACTCAGATTCACCAGACAGTTTGTTCACCACATCCCAGCGGCCAGGCTTTAAAATTGCCCACGGCGATCCTTCCCCCCCTACCGGCATAGCTTCCATATCCAGGATCGACACACGACCGAGAACATCGGTAAGAGATAGCGTAGGATCGACCGCCTTTCCGCCTCGTTTCCCCGCCTGCCATACCCGATAGTCAACCGGATAGGTTGGCGATTTTTTTGCCTTCTCAAAAACCACTACAGCAGTTTTGTTTGTCGCATCTGGAAACGGCTTGAGGGCTTGCAAATCGTCAACAAAAAGCGGCGACAACCAATCACTTTCGGTAATTTTAAAGTTCCTGAACCCTGACGATGATGGCGACTGGAATACAGTCTGGGTAATCACAAAAGCAAGCTTACCGCCTTTTTTTAGCCACTTATCTCCGGTTGTGTACGTAATGATGGCGGATATATCAAGCTCATTACCACCATGGAACTTAGTATTGGAGAAAATAGAATACTGCTCACAGGTAGGTTTGACCCGCTCCCGGTAAGCTTCTGGCAGCTTTGACCAGCGCACCCATGGTGGATTTCCGCATACCAGGTCAAAGTGCCCTGCCGTAGCCGACCAGAAGAAATTCCGCACGATACGGAACCAAATACCATTCCAATCTTGACGGTGGAGCCTTAGAACCTGGTCATAAGTCCCCTTCAAAGGCTTACGCCAAGCAGCCGCGTCAGCTGTGCTCAAAAGCTTGTATTTGACCAACAGGTCTTCGGCTCGGTCGAACTCCAGATTTTTTTCGACCGCCTCTCCCATGAGTTCGAAAACATCATCCAGACGCTTACGGTCGAACGCTAGCTGAGAAGGCAAACGGATATCCAGACGAGCCACTTGACTACCAATCTGATACGAAACCACATCTTCATCGTCGTTTGGGTCTCGTGCCGGGGAGTAGATGGCATCCGCTAGCAAAATCGGAACTTCAATTTGCTCTCCTTTGCAGATCCGCAATAGGTCCGCTATCTCCATCAGGTAGTTCACACGGGCTGTCTGTACTGCCAAGGGATTTAAATCGAACCCCCATACCGACTGGCAGAGCATTTCAACGGTCTGAGCGGCAGTCATTCCAGCCAATGCCGCAGCGTGTCGCTTACGCCGAATCATTTCAATAATGAAAGATCCTGAACCACAGGTAGGATCAAGCCCCCTAGTGCTCAACCAATCATCGACTTTCGCGCTAGACAGCGTGTGCTCTACCAACCAGTCAGGCGTGTAAAACTCCCCAAGGCACTTGCGCAATGTTTCAGGAACCAGCCCCTGGTAAAAATCGCGTAGCACATCTCGCGTGCGCTCAAGACGATCTGTACGATAGAGGGCGAGCTTGCCCAAAACGCCGCGCAAAGCATCTACGATTAGCTTTCTGAAAGTAGCGTCCTGACAGACATCCAGGTACCAGCTAAAGATGGCCTCTTCGATAAATCCTTTGATACCGGCTTCGGCAAAAATTTGACCTCGCTCAATGTCACTGCCGAGTGATTTGAGCAGCGCCTCATCACTCAAAAGGAATGCCATCTCCTGTGCCGGGCCCACCTTGGACGAGAGACCATGGGCGGATACAATCTCAGCCGCTAACAACTTGATAACCAACGAGTTGTAGCTATGAATCACAAACAGCCGACCCGCCATTTTGTATTCGGCGCCACCTCTCCAGACAAAACGCAATGATGCATCAATAGCGCTTTGCTGCTCGGTGGACAGATCAGCCACTTGACCATAGAGCGTACGCCATTCTTCGAATAGCATCTTGATCTTGTTGTTGCCTTCTAAAGCGAGGCTGGCAGCCAGCGCATCGGACATAGCCTGCATCAGAGCGATGCCTTTCTCGGCCCCCTGCCCAAAGTCTTCGATCAGGTTTTCAGTAATCACAGCGCGGCGGTAATTATTCTGAATAGCCTCCAGAACCAGCCCTACCACCTCCGGTGAAAATGGCAACAAATGCTGGGTGTGAATGCTGCCATCGACCACCTGAGCGAAGCAGACATGGTCGCCATCGATAGCAATACCGATGTACTCATCCTGTTGAAGCCCCTGTGCCTTGCCAGCACGGGTGATGTACTTGAGAAGACGATCTTCTGTCGCCTCCTTGAATTTCGGGCTGTCCTTGGAGCCATTGAAAAAGCCCGGCGCCTTAAATTCGATAATGACATTGTTGTAGCTGGCGTCCCGCTTCGCGCGCTCTGCATCAAAGTGGATCCCAAGCCCGTTCTCAAGGGCAGCAATCCAGGCCACCCTTACCTCTTCCTCATTGCTCCATGGGCGATTGCGCTTGGCCTGAATTGCATCAAATACCTTTTGAAACACGTTTTCTATCCCCAGCTGAGCGGTTGAGCGGGCAAACCTACGAAAAAAGCACCCAATGCAAGGGCCTCGCCCACGGATGCCATTCAAGAAAAACTCGCATTCTAACTCCGCTGGGGTGCCATCTGGGGTAAAGAATTGTGTTGAAACGCGGGTGTGAGGGCTGCCGAGAAGACTCGATAGCTGGACGCCATGATGGCCTCCAGCCTTCACGGTGTCGTGCAGCTCGGGCATATCGGGGGACGCACTAAAACAAAATACCAACCCGTCCAAAACAATACTCACGAACAAAGAGCGACGACCACAAGCCGGCTGTTTAATGCCGCCTGAAACGCCACCCGTTTGCCGACGCTGCGAGCCAGTAACCCGTTTCCTCCAGAAGCTGACTGAAAAGTAATGTAGCGCTCAGGGTGCTGACAGCGCAGTTGGCTAGCCTGCAATCCGTTGGCGCTTAAGCGAAATTTATCGACTGACTGGACGCAACGGCATGCAGAGCAAAACCACGAGACGATCCTTCGTCAAAGGCCTGGCCGCTACCGGGCTACTCGGCGGGCTGGGCATGTGGCGCGCGCCGGTTTGGGCCGTGACCAGCCCAGGCCAATTGAATGTGCTGAGTGGCACCGACGTCGATCTATACATCGGTGAGTTGCCAGTAAACATTACCGGCGCAGCACGTACGGCAATGGCAATCAACGGTTCTTTGCCCGGGCCTATTCTCCGGTGGCGCGAAGGCGACACTGTCACGCTGCGTGTGCGCAACCGTTTGAAACAAGACACCTCCCTCCATTGGCACGGCATTATCCTGCCGGCGAACATGGATGGAGTACCAGGCCTGAGCTTCCATGGCATCGCCCCCGACGGCATGTATGAGTACACGTTCACGGTCCATCAAAACGGTACTTACTGGTACCACAGCCATTCCGGTTTCCAGGAGCAGGTCGGGGTGTACGGCGCCCTGGTCATCGATGCAAAAGAGCCCGAGCCTTTCGCCTATGACCGCGACTACGTGGTGATGCTCAGTGACTGGACGGATGAAGATCCTGCCACGGTTCTATCCAAGCTCAAGAAGCAGTCTGACTATTACAACTTGCACAAACGCACGCTGGCCGATTTCGTCAACGACGTGAGTGAAATGGGTTGGTCTGCCGCTGTAGCGGATCGGAAGATGTGGGCTGAAATGAAAATGAGCCCCACCGATCTCGCCGACGTGAGTGGTTACACGTATACCTACCTGATGAATGGTCAGGCCCCCGACGGTAACTGGACGGGCCTGTTCAAACCTGGCGAGAAGCTCCGACTGCGCTTCATCAACGGCTCCGCGATGACATATTTCGATGTGCGAATTCCCGGCCTGAAGATGACGGTTGTCGCGGCCGATGGTCAGCACGTCAAGCCTGTTTCGGTCGACGAGTTCCGAATCGCCGTTGCCGAAACCTACGATGTCATTGTCGAGCCCGATACCGAGCAGGCTTACACCATTTTTGCGCAGTCGATGGATCGCACCGGATATTCCAGGGGCACCCTAGCTGTACGCGAAGGCTTGCAAGGCCCTGTTCCAGCGGTTGATCCACGCCCCCTCATTTCCATGAACGATATGGGTATGGACCACGGCAGCATGGCCGACCACAGCAAGATGGCCGGCATGGACCACGGCAGCATGGCTGGTATGAGCGGCATGACCATGCAGAGTCATCCAGACACTGAGACAAACAACCCCTTGGTCGATATGCAGACAATGTTACCGACGCCCAAGCTGAGCGATCCGGGCATTGGGCTCCGTAATAATGGCCGCCGTGTCCTGACATACGCCGACCTGCGCAGCACCTTCATCGACCCAGATGGCCGAGAGCCTGGCCGGACAATCGAGTTACACCTCACCGGCCATATGGAAAAGTTCGCCTGGTCGT
The DNA here is from genome assembly GCF_003627215.1 of Pseudomonas sp. Leaf58. Lineage (NCBI taxonomy): Bacteria > Pseudomonadati > Pseudomonadota > Gammaproteobacteria > Pseudomonadales > Pseudomonadaceae > Pseudomonas > Pseudomonas sp. Leaf58. Next base: position 605,708 of record NZ_CP032677.1, on the reverse strand, counting down.
TTGACGGGGTCAGGTTTTCCGATGCCGAGCCACTGCACCTCAAATATGGCGAGCGTCTGCGAATCACCCTGGTCAACGACACCATGATGACTCATCCCATCCACCTTCATGGCATGTGGAGCGACCTGGAGGATGAGCACGGCAACTTCATGGTTCGCAAGCACACGATCGACATGCCACCCGGCTCAAAACGAAGCTATCGCGTGACTGCAGATGCGTTGGGGCGTTGGGCCTATCACTGTCACCTCATGTTCCATATGGAAATGGGCATGTTCCGAGAAGTCCGCGTGGACGAATGAACTGGAGATTGAAGGCATGGACCATGACTCGATGAAAGGTATGGATCACAACAAAATGATGGAATCGCAGGGCAGCGAGAAACTCAAGGCAGGGAAAGATGGCCAATAGCTTGGCACCTCCATCGCTGCTGGTTTTGACCGCCTCACTCGGCCTGCTGGGTGCTGCGCCCTGCTTTGCCGCCGATGAGATGGATCACTCGGCGATGGGGCACGATGCCATGACTCTGGATTCTGCCCCGTCGCATGACTCGATGCCGGGCATGGACCACAGCAAGATGGCGCATGGGCCGATGGATCACTCGATGAACCACGGCTCAGCTAATACCCCACGGGCGGGCAGCCGCACCCCGATGCCCGTACTGACGGATGCAGACCGCAAAGCGGCCTTTCCCCTGTCGGACGGGCATCAGATGCACGACAGCGCAATCAACAGTCTCTTCTTGCTGGACCAACTTGAGTACCAGGACGCAGACGAAGGCAGCGCGCTGGCCTGGGATGCTTCTGGATGGATAGGCGGCGATATCAACCGCCTGTGGATCCGCTCCGAAGGGGAGCGCACCAACGGTGTCACCGAAGACGCCGAGCTCCAGCTCCTTTATGGCCGCTCTGTCAGCCCATGGTGGGATGTAGTCGCTGGGGTTCGCCAGGATTTCAAGCCTGAATCCCCACAGACCTGGGCGGCCTTGGGCATTCAAGGTATGGCGCTTTACGACTTCGAAGCCGAAGCCACTGCATTCATCGGGGAGAATGGCCAGACCGCCGCTCGCCTGGAAGGCGACTACGACATACTGCTGACCAATCGCCTGATCCTGCAACCAACCGCTGAGGCCAATTTCTATGGCAAGAATGATCCTGAGCGTGGTGTTGGTTCCGGCTTGGCCAACACCGAAGTTGGGTTGCGCTTACGGTATGAAATTGTTCGCCAGTTTGCCCCCTACATCGGTGTCAGCTGGAGCCGCTCTTATGGCAAAACCGCCGATTTCATCCGCGACGAGGGTGGTGATGGAGATGAAGCGCGCTTTGTCGCTGGCATCCGGATGTGGTTTTGAGCGCCTGATATCTTCCCTGGCAGCCGCCCCTCAGGCACCAAGGTGGGGTTTGTAGATCACCGCCCAAGGCCAGGGTGGCCAAGGGCGGTGAAAGCGCGCGGGGAGCCATGCGCCCGGTAATCCAGCGTTATCGTTTGTGCAGTTTCCAGGCATCGGCAAACGGCGCCGTGCCTTTATCGTAGGGTTTGAACAGCGCCATGTAGAGCACCCCCACGGCGATGACCACTGCTGCAGTGAGGAGAATGCCGTAGTTGCTATACCAAGGCGCTTCCGGCGAACGTGGCCATGACATGTTGATGATCGCCAGCACGCCATAGACCAGCGCCAGGATATTCACGACCCAACCCCAACGCCCCAAGGTGAATTGCCCTGCCGGTCTCCAGCCGCGAAGGCGTGCGAACAGCGCTGCCCCGACAATCATCTGGAACGACAGGTAGATACCGATAGCGGCGAAGCTCACGACGATCGCGATAGCGTTTTCCAGGTAGAAACCGGCACACACGATGGCTGCCGGGATCACACCGCAGGTGATCAATGCTGCAGTTGGCACTCGAGTGTTGGGCGAAAGGCGCTTAAGCAGCTTGCTGCCCATGACCATTTCGTCGCGGGCGAAGGAGTACAGCAAGCGACTGGCTGCTGCCTGCAAGCTCAGTACGCAGGAGATGAACGACACCGCGATCACCGCCGTCACGATGCGCCAGCCAATCGGCCCGAACGCATTGGCCATGATCGTGGCCATAGGGTCGGAGTCTTCGCCCGACAGCACCTTGGCAATGTCCGGCACCGCCAGGATCAGCGCCAAGGCGGCAAAAATGGCTGCACCCCCCCCAATGTAGATGGTCATGCGCATGGCCTTAGGTATGCGCTTGCTCGGGTTGGGTGTTTCTTCGGCAACATCGCCACACGCTTCAAAGCCGTAATACAGGAACATACCGGCTAGCGAAGCGGTCAGGAATGCCGGCCAGTAGCTGCCGTCAATGCTGATGTCGAAGGTATTGAACAACACCGAAAACGGCTGGTGACGCTCGAAGATCAGCAGGTAGCCACCGATCACGATTGCCCCCAGCAACTCGCAGATGAAACCGAACATGGCGACCTTGGCCAGCAGTTTGGTCCCGCTCAAATTCAGCAAGGTAGCCATCACGGTCAACGCCAGGGCGACGAATGTGTTGGTCACCGGGTTAGGTTCGAAGCCAAGCATGGCTGCGATGTAGGGCCCGGCGCCCAGCGACACGGCGGCGATGGTCACACACAGCGACACGGAATAAATCCAGCCCACCATCCAGGCCCAGCGTTTACCCACCAAGCGGCGAGCCCACGGATACACCCCGCCCGAAATCGGGAACTGTGAAACCACCTCACAGAAAATCAGGCATACCAGCATTTGTCCCAACCCCACCAGCAAGTAGGACCAAAACATAGGCGGCCCGCCAGCGGCCAGGCACAAGCCGAACAGCGTGTACACGCCGACGACCGGTGACAGGTAGGTGAAGCCCAACGCAAAGTTTTCCCACAGGCTCATGCTTCTTTCGAAGTTCGAGGTATAACCAAGCGCCTGCAGCTGGGCAGCATCGCTGTCCGCTACGCTAAATTCGGAGCTGTTCATTGTTTCACCCTGAGGACGATGTCCTGTCAGCAGTTATTTTTTTGCTTTTCTGACTTACAATTTGATCCAGGTCGCTTTCAATTCGGTGTACTTGTCGAACGCATGCAGCGACTTGTCACGGCCGTTGCCCGACTGTTTGAAGCCGCCGAACGGCGCGGTCATGTCGCCGCCATCGTACTGGTTGATCCATACACTGCCGGCGCGCAGCGCTTTGGCGGTCAAGTGCGCCTTGGAGATGTCGGCGGTCCATACTGCAGCGGCCAGGCCATACGGGCTGTCATTGGCGATAGCAATGGCGTGTTCCACAGTATCGAAGGTGATCACCGACAGTACCGGGCCAAAAATTTCTTCCTGAGCGATCTTCATGGCGTTGGTTACACCGTCGAAGATGGTCGGCTCGACATAGGTGCCGCCAGTTTCCTCCAGGGTGCGCTTGCCACCGATCACTAGTGTGGCGCCATCGTTGTGGCCGGCTTCGATGTAGGACAGCACGGTATTCATTTGCTGGTGGTCGACCAGGGCGCCGACATTGGTCTCGGGGTCCAGCGGGTTACCCGCCTTCCAGCCCTTGAGGGCCTCAACCACCATCGGCAGGAACTTGTCCTTGATGGATCGCTCGACCAGCAAGCGGGAGCCGGCGGTGCACACTTCGCCCTGGTTGAAGGCAATGGCGCCAGCTGCCGCTTCGGCTGCACCTTGCAAATCGGGTGCATCGGCGAAGACGATGTTCGGGCTCTTGCCGCCTGCCTCCAGCCAGACGCGCTTCATGTTCGACTCGCCAGCGTAGATCAACAGTTGCTTGGCAACCTTGGTCGACCCGGTGAACACCAAGGTATCCACGTCCATGTGCAGGGCCAAGGCTTTGCCGACGGTATGGCCGTAGCCTGGCAGCACGTTGAGCACACCGGCCGGGATGCCTGCATCGATTGCCAGTTGCGCGATGCGGATGGCGGTCAGCGGCGATTTTTCGGACGGCTTGAGCACAACCGAGTTGCCGGTCGCCAAGGCCGGGCCGAGCTTCCAGCAGGCCATCATCAGCGGGAAGTTCCAAGGCACGATGGCCGCGACGACGCCGACGGGCTCGCGGGTTACCAGGCCGAGTTGGTCGTGCGGGGTGGCTGCGACTTCATCGTAGACCTTATCGACGGCCTCGCCGCTCCAGCTCAGCGCTTGCGCCGCTTGAGGCACGTCGACGGCCAGCGAGTCGCTGATCGGCTTGCCCATGTCCAGCGTTTCCAGCAAGGCCAGTTCTTCAGCATGCTCCTCCAACAGGTTGGCAAAGCGAACCATGGCTTGCTTTCTGTCTGCCGGCGCCAACCGAGACCAGACGCCAGACTCGAACGTAGCACGGGCCACGGCAACAGCATGGTTTGCATCGGCCCCGGTACAGCTGGCAACTTTGGCCAGCAGCCGGCCGTCGACCGGGCTCAAGCAATCGAAGGTTTGCCCCTCAATGGCGTGGGTGTAGTCACCACCGATAAAAGCCCGCCCTTCGATCTTCAGGCCCTGCGCCCGAGCGTTCCACATGCTGAGTGTTGTATTTGTCATGAGCATTCCTCTGGTTTGGCTTGGCCGTTCAGCGCCCTGCACGGGCCCGCTGTAAACATTTAGAACAATATCTAATTGAAAATAGGCTGCCAAATATCATGTCGTTTTTATTCAAAAACGACATTTTCAGGTTTGAAATGCTCATGAAAATGGATTTTGACATCCATGCACGGCTGTATATGATTATTGAAATCTTGTTATGAATTTTTTGGTCCCTGAATGAATCAGTTGAGTAAAATGAGCCGCCTGTCGCTGCTGCAGGTGAGCCAGGAAGGGAAACCCGAAGAAATCGCCCGGCGGCTGGCAGAGGTCATCAAGCTAGGGTTGATCGGCGAGGGTGAACAATTACCCAGTGAATATGAGCTAGCCACCCATTTTGGGGTGGCTACCATTACCCTGCGCGATGCACTGGCGATCCTTCGTGAGCATGGCGTCGTCGACACCAAGCGCGGGCGCAATGGCGGCAGTTTTGTACTCCCCCCGCGGGAGGTTTCCGACGAGGTGCTCAAGGCTCGGTTGAGCACCATGAGCTCACTGGAGCTGCGTGACCTTTGCGATGAGCACATCGCGATATCCGCCACTGCTGCTGGCCTTGCCGCCCGGCGCGCGTCCCACGCCCACCATCAACGCCTGGCGCATTTCGTCACCGCCTTGCAGAACGCCACCACGCGCAGTGAGTTGCGAAGAGCCGATGCGCGATTTCACATCGAGATTGCCGTGGCGGCCCAATCGGTGCGCCTGACCCACGGCGAAATGCGGCTGCAGGCCGAAATAGGCGAATTACACTGGATCTCCATGAGCGAAACGCATAAAAACACCGTTATCGCCGAGCACCGGGCGATCCTGCAGGCCGTGGTGGCTGGCGAATTCAACCTGGCCACCGCCCTTACCGAAGCTCACGTCAAGCAAGCCATCAAACGCCTGATGGATATGCGTCTGGCACAGCTTCGACTGCAAGAGGGCGCGCTGTGATGCTTAACACCAAACGGGACGAAGAGATTCGCCAGTGTGTTTGCCGCCTGGAGGCGATTTTCGGCAAGGTATTCGAGCACCTCGACGCCTTGGCCGAACAGGTCGTGACGGTGTGGGATGCACTGACCGCTGAAGGCAACAAGCCGACGATCAAGGACCTGGGCTTCTTGCAGGCGACTATAAAAGAGCGGCTCGCGGACAACGACACGTATATCCATGGCACCGGCGTGGTCGTAGAGCCGGACGAACTGGCTGATCAGGAACTGTTCCTGGAGTGGTATTACCGCACCGCGAACGGGAAGATCGCGCCGATGGTGCTGAACTTCAACCACCAGAGTGAGACCTTCTACAACTACCAGAGCATGGCTTGGTTCACTCGCCCGAAACTGACCGGGCGCGCCTCGGTCGAAGGGCCCTTCGTCGACCTTTACGGCACCGAGCTGTACATATTGGCGTTTTCTGTTCCAATTTTTGCCAATGGGCATTTCGTCGGTGTCGCAGCAGCGGATGTTGCCCTGCATGAGTTCGACCAGTTGCTGAGCCGATGCTTGTTACATGTGCAAAACGAAGCGTTCGTGATCAACGGCGAGGGCCGTATTGTCGCGGCCAACTCCAGCAGATGGTGCGTAGGCGACCTGGCAGGCCGCCCTGCGGGTGCCAACTTGTATTCACTGCGCCCGCTATCGATCGACTGGACGCTAGTGGAGCTGCCTGCCCTGCAATGAGCCACACCGAACCTGCCCCTTCGCAGGCGAGCCCGCGAAGGGGCCGGCACAGCCCGCACACCTGTCAGCCCTTCACACACACCACCTGCCGCAAGGTATGCACCACCTCCACCAGTTCGCGCTGCGCGCGCATTACCGCATCGATGTCCTTGTAGGCCATCGGGATCTCGTCGATTACTTCCTTGTCCTTGCGGCACTCCACATGCGCCGTGGCCCGCCGCTGGTCGTCTACGGTAAAGCGGCTCTTGGCCTTGGTCCGGCTCATCACCCGGCCAGCGCCGTGGCTGCAGGAACAAAACGACTCTTCATTACCCAACCCACGCACGATGAAGCTCATGGCCCCCATTGACCCGGGAATGATGCCCAACTGCCCTTTCTGAGCCGACACCGCGCCTTTGCGGGTCACCAGCACTTCGCGGCCAAAATGCTGCTCGCGCTGCACATAATTGTGGTGGCAGTTCACCGCTTCCAGGCTGGCCTCGAACGGCTTGCCCAGCACTTTGCGCGCCGCACCGACCACCGCCTGCATCATCAGCTCGCGGTTGTGCCGGGCGTAGTCCTGCGCCCATTCCACCGCTTCGACGTAGTCGGCAAAATGGCGGCTGCCTTCCTCGAAATACGCCAGGTCCTGGTCCGGCAGGTTGGCGAGGTGCTGACGCATGTCGGCCTGGGCCAGCTCGATGAACAGGTTGCCAATGGCGTTGCCCACACCCCGAGAGCCGCTGTGCAACATGAACCAGACGCGATCGGCCTCGTCCAGGCACACCTCGATGAAGTGGTTGCCTCCGCCCAGCGTGCCCAGGTGATGGCGGTTGTTGGTCTTTTCTAACCGCGGGTACTTGCCGGTAATAGCCTTGAACCGCCCGGCCAGTTGGCCCCATGCCTTGTCCGCCTTGGCCGGCACATCGGCCCAGGCGCCCTGGTCACGCTTGCCAAAGGTTTTGCCATGCGGCACCGCCTGCTCGATGGCGCTGCGCAGGCCACGCAGGTTGTCTGGCAGGTCGCGGGCGTGCAGCGACGTCCGCGCGGCGATCATGCCACAGCCGATGTCCACACCCACCGCCGCAGGGATGATCGCACCCACGGTGGGGATTACGCTGCCGATGGTCGAGCCCTTGCCCAGGTGAACGTCTGGCATCACCGCCAGGTGCTTGAAGATGAACGGCATCCTGGCCGTGTTGAGCAATTGCCGGCGGGCGTCGTCCTCAACCGGTACGCCGTCGGTCCACAACTTGACCGGCTTGCCGCCGGCGACCTGAAGAATGTCCATGGGCTGTTCCTGAAAGGCCATGCCAGCATGATACCGCCAAAGGTCGTAGGGCCGTGGGTTGCCTGGGGGGTGGCAATGTGCTGTATGCTTGGCCGGTCTTCAGGGCGGGGTGAAAGTCCCCACCGGCGGTAAATCGAAAGATGAGCCCGCGAGCGCCCCGGCCATGCCGGGGGTCAGCAGATCTGGTGCAATTCCAGAGCCGACGGTCATAGTCCGGATGAAAGAAGGCGTCAGGCAGGGGCCATCCGGGCGCCCCTGCGCGCGCATTTTGTTCGCCCCGAGACGTTCATCGATTTTTCACGAGGAGCGTTTCATGTCCACCCAGTACTATTCGCAATTCCCCAATGTTTCCGCTGCCATCGCGGCCTTTCAGGCCGGGCGCCCTGTGCTGCTGCTCGACGACGACGACCGCGAGGACGAAGCCGATATCGTTGCCGCCGCCGAGAACATTTCGCTGCAGACCATGGCCATGATGATTCGCGATTGCAGCGGCATCGTTTGCCTGTGCCTGGACGAGGCCACCGTTGACCAACTGCAACTGGCGCCCATGGTGCAGAACAACCAGGCCCGCCATGGCACCGGCTTCACCGTCACGATCGAAGCGGCAGAAGGCATCACCACCGGGGTTTCCGCCCAGGATCGTGTCACCACCATTGGCGCAGCACTGCGTTCTACCGCCCAACAGCGCCATATCGTCAGCCCCGGGCATGTGTTCCCGCTGCGCGCCCGCAATGGTGGGGTACTGACCCGTCGTGGCCATACTGAAGGTTCGGTGGACCTGGCGCGCTTGGCCGGCCTGCGCCCGGCGGCGGTGCTGTGCGAGCTGATGAACCCCGATGGCAGCATGGCCCGCGGCGAACAGGTGGCGGTGTATGCGCGGCAGTACAATTTGCCGGTGCTGACCATCGCGGAACTGGCGCGCTACCGTGAGGCCATGCTCGAGCTGCAAGCCGAGCCCGCCTGAGCCACCGCACGGGGCCGCTTTGCGGCCCATTCGCGGGTAAACCCGCCCCCTCAGGTACTGCACCGGCTCTGAGCCTGGCGCGCCCCCTGTGGGAGTGGGTTTACCCGCGAAGAGGCCGGTAAATGCAACCTCAGGCCCCCTGAAGTTTGCTCCCCCCGCCCCGCTCTGCTAGTGTCGCGCCGTTCAAAATGCCACCGAGACAGTCGCCATGGCCCGCAAAAAAGCCTCCCTCGATTTCGAGCAATCCCTCGCAGACCTGCAAGCCCTGGTCGAGCGCCTGGAGAACGGCGAGTTGTCGCTGGAAGACTCGCTGGCCGCCTTCGAGCAAGGCATCGCCCTGACCCGAGACTGCCAGGGCGCCCTGGCCCAGGCCGAACAGAAAGTGCAGATCCTGCTGGAACGCGACGGCGAACTGGCAGCCCAGCCCTTCGATGCGGAGCCGGAAGCATGATCGCCATCTACCAGGCCAATTGCCAGGCACGGGTAGACGCCGCCCTGGAGCCGCTGTTCGTCGCCCCCACCAAGGAACTCGAACGCCTTTATGCCGCCATGCGCTACAGCGTTATGAACGGCGGCAAGCGCGTACGCCCGTTGCTGGCCTATGCGGCCTGCGAAGCCTTGGGCGCCCCAGCCGAGCAAGCCAATGGCGCGGCCTGTGCGGTGGAGCTGATCCATGCCTACTCGCTGGTGCATGACGACCTGCCGGCCATGGACGACGACGACCTGCGTCGCGGCCAGCCAACTACCCACAAAGCTTTCGACGAAGCCTGCGCTATCCTCGCCGGCGACGGCTTGCAGAGCCTGGCCTTCAGCGCCCTGCTCGACCCGCGCCTGAGCCCGCAGGCCGACACCATTCGTCTGGCCATGGTCCAGGCCTTGGCCAAGGCGGCCGGCCCGGCGGGCATGGTCGGCGGCCAGGCCATCGACTTGGGCTCGGTAGGCCTGAAGCTGGACCAACAGGCACTGGAGTTCATGCACCGGCACAAGACCGGTGCACTGATCGAAGCCAGCGTGCGCCTTGGTGCCCTGGCCAGCGCCCGCGCCGAACAGGCGCAGCTGGATGCTCTGCAGACTTATGCACAGGCCATCGGCCTGGCGTTCCAGGTGCAGGACGACATTCTCGACGTGGAAAGCGACACCGCCACCCTGGGCAAACGCCAGGGCGCTGACATCGCGCGTGACAAACCGACCTACCCGGCCCTGTTGGGCCTGGAAGCGGCCAAGGCTTATGCAACAGAACTGCGCGACCAGGCGCTGGTCGCACTGAGTGGGTTCGGCGAAAAGGCCGAACCGCTGCGGGCTCTGGCGCGTTACATCGTCGAACGCCGTAATTAAGCACTAATACCACGCCCGGTGTAGGAGCGGGTTTACCCGCGAATGCGGTGGCGAATGCACCAGCGCATTCGCGGGTAAACCCGCTCCTACACCGGGGTGCCGCAAACCGTGGTCGAATGGGCACTTTTCCCACAATGGGGTAAACTGCCGCGTCTTCACACACCTATAACGACTCGCCTGATGCCCACGACGTTTCAAGAGATCCCCCGCGAACGCCCGGTCACGCCGTTGCTCGACCGCGCTGACACGCCTGCCGGCCTGCGCCGGCTGGCCGAAGCCGACCTGGAGACCCTGGCCGACGAACTGCGCCAGGAACTGCTCTACACCGTGGGTCAGACCGGTGGGCATTTTGGTGCCGGCCTGGGCGTCATTGAGCTGACCATCGCCCTGCACTACGTGTTCGACACCCCGGACGACCGGCTGGTGTGGGACGTGGGCCACCAGGCCTACCCGCACAAGATCCTCACCGGGCGCCGTAACCGTATGCTCAGCCTGCGCCAGAAGGACGGTATCGCCGCCTTCCCGCGCCGCAGCGAAAGCGAGTACGACACCTTTGGCGTCGGCCACTCCAGCACCTCGATCAGCGCTGCACTGGGCATGGCCATTGCCGCCCGCCTGCAGAACAGCGCACGCAAGTCGATCGCTGTGATCGGTGACGGCGCGCTGACTGCCGGCATGGCCTTCGAGGCGTTGAACCACGCCCAGGAAGTCAACGCCGACATGCTGGTGATCCTCAACGACAACGACATGTCGATTTCGCGCAATGTCGGCGGCTTGTCCAACTACCTGGCCAAGATCCTTTCCAGCCGCACCTACGCAAGCATGCGCGAAGGCAGCAAGAAAGTGCTGTCGCGCCTGCCAGGGGCCTGGGAAATTGCCCGCCGCACCGAGGAATACGCCAAAGGCATGCTGGTGCCGGGCACGCTGTTTGAAGAGCTGGGCTGGAACTACATTGGCCCGATCGACGGCCACGACCTGCCGACCATGGTTGCCACCCTGCGCAACATGCGTGACCTCAAGGGCCCGCAGTTTTTGCACGTGGTGACCAAGAAGGGCAAAGGCTTCGCCCCGGCCGAGATCGACCCGATTGGCTACCATGCCATCACCAAGCTGGAGCCGGCCGACAAACCCGCCGCGCCAAAGAAAGCCAGCGGCCCGAAATACTCTGCGGTGTTCGGCCAGTGGCTGTGCGACATGGCCGCTGCCGACAACCGCCTGGTAGGCATTACCCCGGCGATGAAGGAAGGCTCCGACCTGGTCGATTTCAGCGAGCGCTACCCGCAGCGTTACTTCGACGTGGCGATCGCCGAGCAGCATGCGGTAACCCTGGCGGCCGGCATGGCCTGCGAGGGCAGCAAGCCGGTGGTGGCGATCTACTCCACCTTCCTGCAGCGCGCATACGACCAGTTGATCCACGACGTGGCGGTGCAGAACCTCGACGTGCTGTTCGCCATCGACCGCGCCGGCCTGGTCGGTGAAGACGGCCCGACCCATGCAGGTAGCTACGACCTGTCGTACCTGCGCTGCATCCCGGGCATGCTGGTGATGACCCCAAGCGACGAGAACGAACTGCGCAAGATGCTCAGCACCGGCCACCTGTACAACGGCCCGGCGGCGGTGCGTTACCCACGTGGTACCGGCCCTAATGCGCCAGTCAGCGGTGACCTTGAACCGCTGGAAATCGGCAGGGGCGTGGTCCGCCGCCAGGGCGTGAAAGTCGCCATGTTGGTATTCGGCGTGCAACTTGCCGAGGCCATGAAGGTGGCTGAGCAGATCAACGCTACGGTGGTCGACATGCGCTTCGTCAAGCCGCTGGACGAGGCCCTGGTGCTGGAACTGGCTGGTAGCCATGAGCTGCTGGTCACCCTCGAAGAGAACGCCATCATGGGCGGTGCCGGGGCCGCTGTTGGTGAGTTCCTGGCCAATGAAGCGGTCGTGAAACCGCTGCTGCACTTGGGCCTGCCGGACATCTATGTCGAACATGCCAAGCCCGCGCAAATGCTGGCTGAGTGCGGGCTGGATGCAGCCGGGATCGAGGCTTCGGTGAAAGCCCGCATGGCCAAGCTCGGCCTGTAATCCCCGGGGCCGCTTTGCGGCCCATCGCCGGCAAGCCAGCTCCCACAGGTACAACACAGCCCTTGAGTACTGTGCCGTACCTGTGAGAGCTGGCTTGCCGGCGATTGCTTTGGAAGCCGTAATGAAATTCCCAACCTTTGCCACCCTGCTCTGCCTCCCGCTCCCCCTGCTGGCCGCCGAACGCGACGACGCCCTCAAGCTCCCCGACGTACTGATCAGCGCCAGCCGCCAGGTCGAGTCACGCACCGCCACCAGCGCCGCCAACACGGTATTCACCCGCGCCGATATCGACCGCCTGCAACCCACCAACGTCACCGACCTGCTCAGCCGCGTGCCCGGCGTGCAAGTAGCGCCCACCGGTGGCCGTGGCAGCCTGCCGGGCATCTTCATCCGCGGCACCAAGGCTGCACAAAGCCTGGTGCTGGTCGATGGCGTGCGCATCGCCAACACCACGTCGGGCGACAGCGGCCTGCAGTTTCTCGATGTCGACCAGATCGAGCGGGTCGAAGTGCTGCGCGGCTCGCGCTCGGCGGTGTACGGCAGCGATGCCATTGGTGGGGTTATCCAAATTTTCACCCGGCGCAGCAGCGGCCCCGGCCTACAGCCGCGCCTGCGCATGGCGGCAGGTAGCAACCAGACGTTCCAACGCAGCCTGGGGCTTTCCGGTGGCAACGGAGCCACGCGCTTTAACCTTGGTGCCAGCCTGGATGAAACCGCCGGCATCGACTCGACCGGGCCGTCGTTCGCCAGCGATGGCGACCATGACGCCTACCGCAACAAGTCACTCAACCTGAGCCTGAGCCATACCTTTGGCGAGCGCTTCGAGGCAGGGTTGAACCTGCTCGATAGCCGCGGGCGCCACGAATTCGACGAGCCACGCGGGGCCAACCCACAAGAGCCCTATTCGGACTTCGCGGTCAGCAGCATCGGCAGCTATCTGGATGCCCAGGTCAGCGAGCAGTGGAACGCACGCTTCGAGCTGGCTCATAGCGAGAACCGTGACGACAGCCGAGACAAGCTCAGCCAGTCAAGCGCCCCGTTCAATACCTACCGCGACCAGGCCTCCTGGCAGAACACCCTGACACTGGATGAGCGCAACAGTTTGCTGCTGGGTGGCGACTGGTATGAAGACCGTGTTCATGCCAGTGCCGACTTCACTGAAGACAGTCGCTGGAATCGCGCGGTGTTCGCCCAGCATCGCTTTCATGGCGAAGACTTTTCCAGCGAAATTGGCCTGCGCCATGACACGAACCAACAGTTCGGTGGGCAGACCACCTGGAGCGGCAGCCTGACAGTACCGCTCAACACGGCCAACGACCTATTGTTGTCCTACAGCGAAGGCTTCCGGGCCCCCACCTTCAACGACCTGTACTACCCGGGTTACAACAACCCAGACCTCAAGCCCGAGCACTCGAAAAGCTATGAATTGCAGTGGCGCAGCCAACTGAGCGCAAGCAGCAAACTGGAAACTTCGCTGTACCGCACTGACCTGCGTGACGCGATCGAATACAGCGAAAAGCCCGAGAACGTCGGCGCCGCCCGCATCAACGGCTTCGAGATGGCCCTGAGCCAGGAGTGGAACGGCTGGACGTCGCAACTAGGCCTGGCACTGATCGATCCACGCAACCGAGAGAACGGCCATACCCTGCCCCGCCGGGCCCGACGCACCTTGAGTCTGGACATCGACCGTCAGTTCGACCACTTCGCTTTTGGCGCTACCTGGCAAACTGTCAGCAGTAGCTTCAACGACGAAGCCAATACCGACCCAATCAGTGGCTACGGCGTGCTAGGCCTACGCGGAAGCTGGGCGGCAAGCCACGAGCTTACGCTGGACCTGAAACTGCAGAACTTGCTAGACAAGCAGTACAGCCGCACCCATTACAACCACTTGGGCAACAACTACGGCTATCGCGAAGAAGGCCGCACTTGGCTGTTTAGCGCTACCTGGACGCCGGCGCTGTAGCCTCGAGCAGCGCACACAACTGCGCCGTGGCCTCGATCATCTGCCCGCTGGGGCGCTCCAGGCCTTTGTCAGGCACCACCAGCAAACGATCATCGGCCACCGCCCGCAACTGCGGCCAAGCCTTCCAACTCGCCAGTTGCGCCTGGTCGCCGGCCAGAATGACCTGCGGATTGCGCAGCAGCACAGACTCCACATTCACTTGCGGTGCCGGCAGGGTGAGGTCGGCGAAAACATTGCGCGCCCCGCACACGGCCAAGGCGTCGCTCACCACCTGGCGGCCACCGAGCGTGTACAACGGCCGGTCCCAGACCTGGTAGAACACCTGCAAAGGCTCGTCACGCCGATACTGCTGGCGCAGTTGCTGCAACCGCTCGCGCAGAGCCTGGGCATACTGATGGCCTTGTTCGGCCCGGCCGACACGCTCGGCGATGGCTTCGATCTGCTCGATCAGCTGGTCTATGTCATGGGGTTCGCTGCTGAAAGTGGCGATGCCCAGGCGCTTGAGCTGGTCGCGCTGGGCCAGCGGCACACTGCCCGGCCACAGCAGCAACAGGTCGGGGCGCAGGCTGAGCAGGCGCTCCATGTCCAGTTGCCCCTGGCGCCCCACTGAGGGCAGGCCGCGCAGCGCCGCCGGGCGCTCGCCACCGTCGAGTACGCCGACCAACAGGTCTTCGGCCTGCAGCTCGAGCATGATCTCGCTCATCGAGGGGGCCAGGCTGACCACCCGCAGGGGTTCGCCAGCCAGTGCAGTGCAGGCGAACAGCGCCAGCAGGCCAGGCAGCCGCCGCATCAGCCGAGCTGGCGCGGAATGCGATAGAGGTACAGCACCACCACGGTGGACAACGCCAGCAAGATCTGCGGCACCGCCTCGAGGCCGACCAGCACCGACAGCGCGGCGACCCAGGCTGGGAAGCAGGCATACAGCATGGCCAGGCGCCGTACCCGCGCCAACTCGATCCAGGCGGCGGGCTCTTCGCCGCTGCCCAGCACCTTGGCGGTGGCAATGAGTGTGCGCTTGTAGGCCCCGAAGCGCGGCAGGCTGAGGAACATGGTCGCCGCGCCGGCAATGAACAGCGGCATGGCCAGCACCGGTACCCGTGCATCACCACCACCAAAGGCCCAGGCCATGACCGGCAGCGGCACCAAACCGACTGCCAGGTACTGCCACCAGGCCAGCGCCAGGCGCCGCTTGACCTCGGCGCGGGTCACGCCTGAGGCACCTCGCCCTGGTGCTCGTTACCCAGCATGTGGCCGAGTTTGCCGGCCTTGGTCGCCAGGTAGTAGCGGTTGTGCGGGTTGTGACCGGTGTGCAGCGGTACGCGCTCGGCGACGACGATGTTCATGTCGGTCAAGGCTTTGACCTTGCGCGGGTTATTGGTCATCAGGCGCAGCGACTTCACCCCCAGGTGCTCCAGCATTGGCAGGCACATGGCATAGTCGCGTTGGTCGGCCGCGAAGCCCAGGCGCTCGTTGGCCTCGACCGTATCGGCGCCGCCATCCTGCAGCTCGTAGGCGCGAATCTTGTTAAGCAGGCCAATGCCACGGCCTTCCTGGCGCAGATACAGCAGCACACCACGGCCTTCGCGGGCGATGGCCTGCAATGCGGCTTCCAGTTGCGAACCGCAGTCACAGCGCTGGCTAAACAGGGCATCGCCGGTCAGGCACTCGGAGTGCAGGCGCCCCAGCACCGGTTGGCCATCCGCGATGTCACCCAGGCTGAGCACCACATGCTCACGGCCCGTGGCTTCGTCGAGGAAGCCGTGCATGGTGAAGGTCGCGAAAGGCGTCGGGAGTTTAGAGGCGGCAACAAAGACGACGGGCACGTTGTGCTCCTGGAATAAGTTGAAAATTTCTCGTGGGCCGATTGTATCAGCAGGTTGGGGAATGTGGGCCGGCTGAATACCGCGGGGTAAGATCGAAAAGTTCGATGCTTAGGTTAACCAGGCCCGACCCTATCTCAATGCGGTTTGCTATCGGGGCTGAACGGATACGGCTGCTGCCAATGCTGAAAAATCGGCTTCAGCTCACCGCTGCGCACCAGTTCGGCCATGCGCTTGTCGAATAGGTCCAGCAGGGCCTTGGCCTGGTCGCTGCGGCCAAAAGCCAGGTACAGCGGCAGCTCAGCCAAATGGGTGCGGTGGAAGCGCTCGGGCTGGGAGGTCTGGCTTAGTACATAGTCGACCTCGGTCAGCGCGTCGATGTAGTAGTCCACGCGGTCATGCTCAAGCATCGGCAGGATGCCTTCGCGACGCTGAACTTCGCGAAACTCATGCACATTCGGCAGGTAGTTGGCGAAGTCGTAGCCACGCACCCACGCCAGGCGGTACTGGCCCAAGGTCTCCAGGGTAAGTGCAGGCTTGCTGACCAACCCCAGGGCGTAGATGTGGTCCATGTCGAAGTGCCAGCGCGGGTACAGGTTGTCGTCGTTTTCTTCCTTGTACGAACCAACCCAAGCGTCGGCCTCGCCGCGTTTGACCAGCCCGACCGCACGGCTGTAGGGCGCGCTCTGGATCACAACCTTGACCCCAGCCGGCTCGAACACCTTGCGCAGCACGTCCCAGGCCACCCCACTACCGTCGGCGTTGGTGTAGTCGAGCCACTCTTCGCTGACCAGCTGAATCTGCCTGGGCACACCTTCGGCAGCTGCTACCCATGGGGCAAGGCTCAGCAGCATTGCCAGCAGCACCGTCCTTATGGCCATCTACACGCTCCCTGTATCAGGCAACCGCCCACACCAGAACCTGCATGCTCAGCCAGGCGAATACGCCAGCCAGAATATCGTCGAGCATAATCCCCACGCCGCCGTGTACATGGCGGTCGACCCAGCGGATCGGCCACGGCTTGAGGATGTCGAAGAAGCGGAACATCAGAAACCCTGCCAGCAGCCACTGCCAGCCTTCCGGCACCAGCCAGAGGGTAATCCACATGCCGACAATCTCGTCCCAGACAATGCCTTCATGGTCGTGCACACGCAAGTCGTTGGCGACCTTGCCGCACAGCCAGAAGCCGAACAGCATGCTCACGCCGAGCAACAGCCAGTAGCCCCAGTCGGGAAGCATTTGCCACAGTGGGATGAAGGGTATGGCCACCAGCGAACCCCAGGTACCCGGGGCCTTGGGCAAGGTGCCAGAACCGAAACCGAAGGCAATGAAGTGCCACGGGTTGCGCCAGACCGAAGGCGGAACGAACTCCGCAGGCACCTGGTTCGGGTGATCGGTCACGGTGTCTCCCTAAAATGTTGATAGCCGCGTTGCCGCGGGGTGATGTCCTGGCCATGCCGGTCGCGCAAGCTGACGCCCTGCCCTTCGAGCACTTGCCCAATGACGTGGAACGCCGCCAGGCCTTGAGCCTGCAGGGATGAAAGTTGGGCGGGCGGCAAGGTGAACGCCAACACGTAGTCGTCACCACCGGTCAAGGCCGCCTGCACGGCCGCCTCAGCCCCGAGGAACCCCTGCAATGCGGCTGACATCGGCACCTGCGCCAGGTTCACTTCGAGTGCCACACGAGAGGCTTTGGCAATATGCCCACAGTCGGCCAGCAGGCCGTCGGAAATATCCAACGCCGAGGTGGCACGCCCGCGCAGCAGTTGGCCCAAGGCAAACTGCGGCGACGGCGACCAGTAGTGGTCGAGTAGCGGTTGCGCCAGCGCGGCATCGGCTTGGCGCTGGCCTAACACCAGCGGCAAGGCACCGGCCGCATTGCCCAATTCGCCGCCCACGCACAGCAGGTCGCCCGGGCGAGCGCCGTCACGGCGCAATGCCTGCCCCACGGGCACCCGGCCGAATACGGTCATGGTGATGCTCAGCGGGCCACGGGTGGTGTCGCCACCGATCAGGCTGAGCTGGCAGTGGCTGGCCATGCGGTTGAGGCCGCTGGCATAGGCTTGCAGCCAGTCGGCGCTAACCTCCGGCAAAGTCAGGCCAAGGGTAAAGCCGATGGGGGTAGCGCCCATGGCCGCCAGGTCACTGGCCGCCACGGCCAACGAACGCTGGCCGAGCAGCCACGGGTCGCACACCGCCGGGAAATGCACGCCGGCAACCAGGGTGTCGGTGGACACCGCCAGTTGCTCGCCGGCTGGCAGGTCGAGCAGGGCGCAATCGTCGCCGATACCCAGGGCCACGCCTTCACCGCCTTGCGCACAAGGCGCAGCGGCGAAGTAATGGCTGATCAGCTCGAACTCACCCATGGTTCGCAAGCGCCAGGATCAGCGCTTGTTCGCCTTGACTTCTGCTTCGCGCAGGTTCGGGGCCAGCTTGTCCAGCACGCCGTTGACGAACTTGTGGCCGTCGGTGGCACCGAAGAGCTTGGCCAGCTCGACACCTTCGTTGATCACCACGCGGTACGGTACGTCGACGCGCTTGATGAACTCCCAGGTGGACAAACGCAGCACGGCCAGCTCAACCGGGTCGAGCTCTTCCAAAGCCAGGTCCAGGCATGGCTTCAGGGCGTTGTCGATTTCGCTCTTGATTGCCGGGACACCATGCAGGATCTCGCGGAAGTACGCACCGTCAACATCGGAAAAATCGTTATCGACCCGGAACTGCGCTTCGATCTCGTTCAGCGAATGCTGTGCCATGTGCCACTGGTACAGCGCTTGGGTCGCGAGCTTACGGGCTTCGCGGCGCTTGGCGCTCTTCGAGGGCTTGCCGGCATCCGCAGGTTTTGGATCGCGCGGGTTGAAACGATCGCTTTCGTCGCTAATCACTTGGCCTCCAACTGCGCCAGCAGGCTGACCATTTCCAGAGCGGACAGGGCAGCTTCAGCACCTTTGTTGCCGGCCTTGGTGCCGGAACGCTCGATGGCCTGCTCGATGGAGTCGACGGTCAGTACGCCGAAGGCCACCGGAACACCGAACTCCATGGACACCTGGGCCAGGCCCTTGGTGCATTCGCCCGCCACGTACTCGAAGTGCGGGGTACCACCACGGATCACGGCGCCCAGGGCGATGATCGCGTCGTAGGCGCCTTGCTGGGCGACCTTCTGTGCCACCAGCGGGATTTCGAATGCACCCGGGGCACGGATGATGGTGATGTCGCTTTCGCTGACACCGTGGCGAACCAGGGCGTCAACGGCACCGCTTACCAGGCTTTCGACAACGAAGCTGTTGAAGCGGCCAACCACCAAAGCATAGCGACCTTTGGGGGCGATGAAGGTACCTTCGATGGTCTTCAGGGTCATTCCGATATTCTCATCTTCAAAAGCGAGGCCGCATACAAGCGGCCTCGACAGGGGTCTGGACTCGAGCAGAGGGCGTCATTGCCGCCTCAAGTCACTCGGAGGGCACGTATTCTACAACTTCCAGATCGAATCCGGATATCGCGTTGAACTTCATCGGTGAACTCATCAGGCGCATCTTGCGCACCCCGAGGTCACGCAGGATCTGCGAGCCGGCACCCACAGTGCTGTAGGTGGTTGGCGCCTTGGTCGGTGCATCGCCGGCACTCTCGCGGATGTGCGCCAGCAGCACGTCGCCATCCAACGGGTGGCCCAGCAGCAATACCACGCCGCTACCGGCCTCGGCCACGGCGGCCATGGCGGCGCGCAGGCTCCAGCGGCCCGGTTGCTTGACCAGCAGCAGGTCGCGCAGCGGGTCCATGTTGTGCACACGTACCAGGGTCGGTTCTTCGGCGCAGATCTTGCCCAGGGTCAGGGCCATGTGCACGTCGCCTTCCACCGCGTCGCGGTAGGTGACCAAGTTGAACTCGCCCAACTCGCTCTCTACCGGCTGCTCGGAGACGCGCTGCACGGTGCGCTCGTGGATCATGCGGTAGTGGATCAGGTCGGCGATGGTACCGATCTTCAGGCCGTGCTCGGCGGCGAACACTTCCAGCTCGGCGCGGCGCGACATGGTGCCGTCGTCGTTCATCACTTCGCAGATCACGCCACTTGGCTCAAAGCCAGCCATGCGCGCCAGGTCGCAAGCAGCTTCGGTGTGCCCGGCGCGGGCCAGGGTACCGCCCGGCTGGGCCATCAGCGGGAAGATATGGCCGGGGCTGACGATGTCTTCGGCCTTGGCGTCCTTGGCGGCGGCCGCTTGCACGGTGCGCGCGCGGTCGGCGGCAGAGATGCCGGTGGTGACGCCTTCGGCGGCTTCGATCGACACGGTGAACTTGGTGCCGAAGCCCGAGCCATTGCGCGGTGCCATCAACGGCAGCTTCAGCGTTTCGCAACGTTCGCGGGTCATCGGCATGCAAATCAGGCCACGGGCGTGCTTGGCCATGAAGTTGATGTGCTCAGGCAGGCAGCATTCGGCTGCCATGATGATGTCGCCTTCGTTCTCACGGTCTTCGTCATCCATGAGGATGACCATTTTGCCCTGGCGGATGTCTTCGACCAGTTCTTCGATGCTGTTGAGCGCCACGCGGCACCCCCTTCTCAATCAGGATTTCAAGAAGCCGTTGGCGGCCAGGAAGCTTTCGGTAATGCCACTGCCCTTGCTCGGTTCGGCCGCCTTGTCACCCAGCAGCAAACGCTCCAGGTAACGGGCCAGCAGATCGACCTCAAGGTTTACCCGACGACCTGCACGGTAGTCGGCCATGATGGTTTCGGACAGGGTGTGCGGGACAATGGTCAGTTCGAACTCGGCGCCATTGACCTCATTGACCGTCAGGCTGGTGCCGTCGACGGTGATCGAACCCTTGTGGGCGATGTACTTGGCCAGCTCCTTCGGTGCACGCACACGGAACTGGATGGCGCGGGCGTTATCGCTGCGCGAGATGATTTCGCCAACCCCGTCGACGTGGCCGCTGACCAGGTGCCCGCCCAGGCGGGTGGTGGGCGTCAGGGCCTTTTCCAGGTTGACCTTGCTGCCGCTCTTGAGGTCGATGAAGGCGGTGCGCTTGAGGGTTTCGACGCTCACGTCGGCCCAGAAACCGTCGCCCGGCAATGCGACGGCGGTCAGGCACACGCCGTTGACGGCAATGCTGTCGCCGAGCTTGACGTCGCCCAAGTCGAGCTTGCCGGTTTCGACGTAGACGCACACGTCGCCACCCTTGGGGGTCAGGCTGCGGATGGTGCCGATGGATTCGATGATGCCGGTGAACATGGGGTCTTCCTCAAAAACGGTTTGCGCAGGGCAAGCCCGGCATTATACGCCGGGCGCCGACAGGGGGATGGCCGTGACCCGCCAGTCATCGCCCACTGCGCGCATTTCGGTAATTTTCAGCCGCGGCGCTTCGCTCATCTTGTCCAGTGGCCAGTCCAACAGCGGGCGGGCGTGGGAACCGAGGAAAGTGCCGGCGACGAACAGCTGGTACTCGTCGACCAAGCCCTGCCGGGCAAAGGCACCGACCAAGCCAGCACCGGCTTCCAGCAAAATTTCGTTGACGCCACGCGTGGCCAGAGCCTGCAGCAGCGCCAGCAGGTCGACCTGGCCATTGTCGCCCGGCAGGCTGAGCAGTTCGTGGCCGGCAGCGGCATAGCGTGGGTCATCTGCGACAGCGGTTACCACCAGGGCCGGGCCGGCCTGGAAGAAAGCGGCATCCAGCGGTAGACGCAGGCGGCCATCGACCAATACGCGCAGCGGTGCACGGCTGAGTGCCAGGGCCGTGGTTTCGGCATTCAGGCCCAGCTCGGCGCCACGCACGGTCATCCGCGCGTTATCGGCCAACACGCTGGTGGCGCTGGTCAACACCACGCTGGCGCGGGCGCGCAGGCGCTGCACCGCCGCACGGGCGGCCGGGCCGGTAATCCACTGGCTTTCGCCACTGGCCATGGCAGTGCGGCCGTCCAGGCTCATGGCCAACTTGGCGCGGACGAACGGCAGGCCATGCTCCATGCGCTTGAGGAAGCCCGGATTGAGCGCACGGGCCTCTGCCTCGAGCACCCCACTGGCGACTTCGATGCCGGCCTCGGCCAGGCGCCGCAGGCCCTGCCCCGCCACTTGCGGGTTAGGGTCCTGCATCGCCGCCACCACCCGTGCCACGCCAGCCTTGACCAGCGCTTCGGCGCACGGCGGCGTACGGCCATGGTGGCTGCACGGTTCCAGGGTGACATAGGCGCAGGCGCCGCGGGCGCGCTCACCGGCCTGGCGCAGGGCGTGCACTTCGGCATGCGGCTCGCCGGCGCGCACGTGCCAGCCCTCGCCGACCACCTCGCCATCGCGCACGATCACACAGCCTACCCGCGGGTTTGGATGAGTGGTGTACACCCCCTTGCGCGCCAGCTCCAGCGCGCGGGCCATGTAGTGGGCATCAAGGATGGCAGCTTGGCTCGGCATGTTCACTCTTTAGCCGGCTCACGGGCCAGGCGGTCGATTTCTTCGCGGAACTCGTCAAGGTCTTGGAAACGCCGGTACACCGAGGCAAAGCGGATATAGGCCACTTCATCCAGCTTGCGCAGCTCGGCCATGACCAGTTCACCCACCACCAGCGATTTGACTTCGCGCTCGCCAGTGGCACGCAAGCGGCTTTTTATGTGTGCCAACGCGGCTTCCAGGCGTTCGACACTGACCGGTCGCTTTTCCAGTGCCCGCTGCATGCCGGCGCGTAGCTTTTCTTCGTCGAACGGTTGGCGCGTGCCGTCCTGCTTGATCAGCCGGGGCAACACCAGCTCGGCGGTTTCAAAGGTAGTGAAGCGCTCGCCGCAGGCCACGCATTCGCGGCGGCGACGCACCTGCTCGCCCTCGGCGACGAGGCGAGAGTCGATGACCTTGGTGTCGTTGGCACCGCAAAAGGGACAGTGCATGGTGGCAGGCAACAAAAAAAAGGGAGGGCCATGGTAGCGCATCCCACTGGCAAGACAAGCCAAAGGGGTTAACATCCAAGGGAAATCTGCCCGTTAAGGACTCCCCCATGCACTACCGAGCGCTCGTCGTGCTGTGCTGCGCCGCCCTGCTCGCTGCCTGTGGCAGCGACAGGCCCAAGCCCGATACTCCCCCGGCGCCCACGCCAGCCCGCGCGGCCAAGCCAGCCGAAGTACTGGGCCCGCTGCCAGCCTACCAGCGCGAGCTGAGCGGCACCTTGCTGGAAATCCCGGCCGGTGCCGACGTGGAGCTGGCCTTGCTGGTCATCGACGAACGCGACCGCCCACAACGGCTGCTGGCCAGCAGCAACCTGACCGGCACCGGCCAAGCCCTGCCCTACCACCTGCGCTTCAACCCCGAGGCCTTCCCGGCCGGTGCCCGGGTCGAGCTGCGTGGCCGCGCCAGCAACTCCGGCCAACTGATCATGCACCTGCCGCCCGTGCGCATTACCCAGGCGCAAACCCAGGCCACCGGCCCGCTGCGGTTCGAGAAGGCGCCGTAAGTGGCGCCGCTTGCCCTGCAACAGGTCCTCAGCGGCCTGATCGGCGAAGCGCGCCTGGTGGTCAGCGAACTGCCCGGCTGCGACCTGAAGCTGTGGCTGATCGACGACCAGAACATGGACCGCGCGTTCAGCAGCGAAGAAACCCGGCGCATTCTTGAAGAGCCGCCGTACTGGAGCTTCTGCTGGGCCAGTGGCCTGGCCATGGCTCGCTACCTGGCCGAGCGCCCACACTGGGTGGCCGGCAAGCGCGTGCTGGACTTTGGCGCCGGCTCCGGTATCGCCGGTATTGCCGCCGCCCGCGCTGGCGCACTGGAAGTGGTGGCGTGCGACCTCGACCCGCTGGCGCTTGACGCCTGCCGCGCGAATGCAGCGCTGAACGGGGTGGAGCTGGGTTACAGCAGCGATTTTTTCGCCGAGGACGACCGCTTTGACCTGATCCTGGTCGCCGATGTGTTGTACGACCGCGCCAACCTGCCGTTGCTGGATGCCTTCCTTGGCCGCGGCCGCCAGGCGTTGGTGGCCGACTCGCGGGTGCGCGACTTCAGCCACCCGCTGTACCAGCCACTGGGCGTGATGGAAGCACTGACCTTGCCGGACCTGGCCGAACCACACGAATTCCGCCGGGTCAGCCTGTACCACGCCAGCCGCGAGACCTTATAGTGGTGCTATTCACGAGTTTGCGAGAGTCGCGATGACCCAAGACACGCCTTACATTTTCGACGCCACCGATGCCAGCTTCCAGCAACTGGTGATCGAGAACTCCTTCCACAAACCGGTATTGGTGGACTTCTGGGCCGAGTGGTGCGCGCCGTGCAAGGCACTGATGCCGTTGCTGGCAAAGATCACCGAGGGTTACCAGGGCGAGCTACTGCTGGCCAAGATCAACTGCGACGTGGAGCAACAGGTGGTTGCCCAGTTCGGCATCCGCAGCCTGCCGACCGTGGTGCTGTTCAAGGACGGCCAGCCGGTGGACGGCTTTGCCGGTGCGCAGCCGGAGTCGGCGATTCGCGCCATGCTCGAGCCACATGTGCAGCTGCCCGCCGCCCCCACCGCATCGCCACTGGAACAGGCCAAGGCGCTGTTTGCTGAAAGCCGCTTTGCCGAAGCCGAGGCGCTGTTGCAGGCGCTGCTGGGTGAAGACAACAGCAATGCCGAGGCGCTGATCCTGTACGCCCGTTGCCTGGCCGAGCGCGGTGAATTGGGCGAGGCCCAGGTGGTGCTGGATGCGGTCAAGACCGATGAGCACAAAGCGGCATTGGCCGGTGCCAAGGCCCAGCTGACCTTCCTGCGCCAGGCTGCCAGCCTGCCGGAAGTGGCCGACCTGAAGAGCCGGCTGGCACAGAACCCGCAGGATGACGAAGCGGCTTACCAGTTGAGTATCCAGCAGTTGGCGCGCCAGCAGTATGAAGCGGCGCTGGAGGGGTTGTTGAAACTGTTCCAGCGTAACCGTGGCTATGAGAACGGGTTGCCACAGAAGGCGATGCTGCAGGTGTTCGAGTTGCTGGGTGGGGATCACCCGCTGGTTGGCGTATATCGTCGCAAGCTGTCGGCGGCGATGTTCTGACCTGAAGTTATCTGCGAGGGCTTCGCCCTCGTTCGCGGGCACGCCCGCTCCCACAGGATATCCACTGTATTCCAGACGGGTGGTCTACCTGTGGGGGCGGGCGTGCCGGCGAAGAGGCCAGGGCAGGCAATACAGATTTATCCCACCCAGTGATAAACCGGCGCATCCACGCCACTTTCCACCTTCACCTCACTGCTATGCCGCAAGCGCACCAGCAGCCGTTTGCCCGCCGCCGCACTCCCCGCCAGCCCTTCCAGCCGATCCAGCAACTCCGGCCCGCTCATCTGCCCCGCCAGGCGCAGCACCTCACGCGCCGCAGTCCATTGCCCATCATCCTGGCGCGGCGCCACTACTGCCGTCGCGCCAGCCTGCGCCACAACCGGCACGTCAATCTGCCGCCCCAGCTGCGCCCACTCTTCAGGTTCCAACTCGATGGTCAGGTCCACCGGCCAGTCGCCAATCTGTCCACGAATTCTCATGCCGCATTCCTTGAACCCAGGTCAATGCACCCATGCTACCGCAACATGAAACCTGCGCCACGCAGGCTGGCGAGACGCGGAAAAGCTGTTATAACATAACCCAATCTTCCCGCCCGCTCCGGAGTCGTCCATGCGTCGCCTGCTGCTCGCCCTGCCCTTCGCCTTGCTGCCCTTGGCCGTGGCTTATGCCCACGCTGATGACCATGAACATGACCACGCCCATGGCACACTCGGTGCCCACGAGCATGGTGTGGCCAAACTCAACGCCGCGCTCGATGGCAACACCCTGGAACTTGAGCTGGACAGCCCGGCCATGAACCTGGTCGGTTTCGAGCACGCCGTCAGCAGCGCCGCCGACAAGGCCAAGGTCGCCGCCGTGCGCCAGCAGCTCGAACAACCGCTGAAGCTGTTCGGCCTGCCCGCTGCAGCTGGCTGCAAGGAAGACCAACAGGCGCTGGAAAGCCCGCTGTTCGGTGACACCGCGAAAGCCGAAAGCGATGGCGACGAACATGAACACAGCCACCCGCACAGCGACATCGGCGCCCATTACCAGCTGACCTGCGCCAGCCCCGAAAAACTGGCCCAGCTGGACCTCGCACCGCTGTTCAAAGCCTTCCCGGCCACCCAAAAAATAAACGTCCAACTGATCGGCCCCAACGGCCAGAAAGGCGTGGAAACCACGCCGGCCAAGGCAGTGGTCGCGTTCTGAATGCGCCAGCCGTTGATCGCACTGCATGACCTGGTATTCGCTTGGCCGGGCCAGCCCGCGCTGTTGGACATTCCGGCGTTCTGCCTGGACGCTGGCGAAGCCCTGTTTCTCAAGGGCCCCAGCGGCAGCGGCAAAACCACATTGTTGGGGCTGCTGGGCGGGGTGAACATACCGGGCCAGGGCCGTATCCAGTTGCTCGGCCAGGACCTCGGCAGCTTGGGCCAAGGCGCCCGGGACCGCTTTCGGGTTGACCACACCGGCTACATTTTCCAGCAGTTCAACTTGCTGCCGTTCCTTTCAGTGCGCGAAAACGTCGAGCTGCCCTGCCGCTTCTCGCGCACCCGCAAGGCCCGCGCCGAGCAGCGCCATGGCAGTGTCGACCAGGCGGCTAGCACGCTGCTGGCACACTTGGGCCTGGACGACCCCACACTGCTCGCCCGCCGTGCCGACAACCTGTCGATCGGCCAGCAGCAACGGGTCGCAGCCGCCCGGGCACTGATCGGCCAGCCCGAGCTGGTGATCGCCGACGAACCGACCTCGGCGCTGGATGCCGATACTCGCGAAGCGTTCATCCGCCTGCTGTTCGATGAATGCCGCGCCGCCGGTGCCAGCCTGCTGTTCGTAAGCCACGACCAGAGCCTGGCGCCGCTGTTCGACCGCCACCTGTCGTTGGCCGAACTCAACCGCGCCGCCAAGCCCCAGGAGGCCTGATGTACCTGCTCCGCCTTGCCTTTGCCAGCCTGGCCAACCGCCGTTTCACTGCCTTCCTCACGGCCTTCGCCATTGCCCTGTCGGTGTGCCTGCTGCTGGCCGTGGAGCGGGTTCGTACAGAGGCCCGGGCCAGCTTTGCCAGCACCATCAGTGGCACCGACCTGATCATCGGCGCCCGCTCTGGCTCGGTGAACCTGCTGCTGTACTCGGTATTTCGCATCGGCAACGCCACCAACAATATCCGCTGGGACAGCTACCAACACTATGCCAACGACCCACGGGTGAAATGGGCCATCCCCATCTCGCTGGGCGACTCGCACCGCGGCTATCGGGTGATGGGCACCACCACGGATTATTTCAGCCATTACCAGTACGGCCGCCGTCAGCACCTGGCGCTGAGCCAGGGGCGCGCATTCGCCAGCGACCCGTTCGAAGTGGTGCTTGGCGCTGAAGTGGCCGAGTCGCTGCACTACAAGCTCGGTGACCAGCTGGTGCTGGCCCACGGCATAGCAGCGATCAGCCTGGTCAAGCACGACGACAAGCCGTTTACCGTGGTCGGTGTGCTTCAACGCACCGGCACACCAGTCGACCGCACCCTGCATATCAGCCTGGGTGGCATGGAGGCGATCCATATCGACTGGCACAACGGCGTACCCGCCCGTGGCGGCGGACGCATCAGCGCCGATCAGGCCCGCACCCTGGACCTGCAACCTGCCGCCATCACCGCGTTCATGCTTGGCCTGAATAACAAGATCGCCACCTTCAGCCTGCAGCGGGAGATCAACGAGTACCGCAGCGAACCATTGCTGGCGATACTGCCTGGGGTGGCGCTGCAAGAGTTGTGGAGCCTGATGGGCACCGCGGAGCAGGCGTTGTTCGTGGTGTCGCTGTTCGTGGTGCTGACCGGTTTGATCGGCATGCTCACGGCAATTCTCACCAGCCTCAACGAGCGCCGGCGGGAGATGGCGATCTTGCGTTCGGTCGGAGCCAGGCCGTGGCATATCGCGGGACTGCTGGTGCTGGAGGCGCTGTCGCTGGCTGCGGTGGGGATCGTGGCCGGGCTTGGGTTGCTTTATGCGGGTATCGCGGGGGCACAGGGGTATGTGCAGGCCAACTATGGTTTGTACCTGCCACCGGCCATGCCAAGCGCTCATGAATGGACCTTGCTGGCTATCATCCTCGGGGCTGCGTTGCTGATGGGCAGCGTGCCGGCTTGGCGGGCCTATCGGCAGTCGCTGGCCGATGGCCTTTCCATCCACCTCTGAGTGCGTGCAATGATCGAACACCTCACCGCCTTCTACGCGGGCGCGCCCGCTCCCACAGGTGCCTCACAAGGTTCGAAGCCAGTGGTGCCCGCGAAGAGGCTAGCACTGCATAGGCTGCTGATCCTGCTGCTGACAGTAGCAACGCCTGTGTGGGCCGCCGAACCCCGTGTACTGGACTGGCCTGCCCTGATCCCCGAAGGCGCCCCGATCATCCCACCGCAACTCGCGCCGCTGCACGACCTGTCACAGCTCAGCAATGCCCTGGCCGCCGAGTCCGCTCCAGCCGCGCGCCAGCAGGCCCCAGCCGCCCCAGTGGTAAAAAGCCTCGACGGCCAGCAGATCAAACTGCCCGGCTACATCGTGCCGCTGGAGGTGAGCGAAGAAGGCCGCACCACCGAATTCCTGCTGGTCCCCTACTACGGCGCCTGCATCCATGTACCACCACCGCCATCAAACCAGATCGTGCATATTTTCAGCAAAATGGGCGTACGTATCGAAGACCTCTACCAGCCTTACTGGATCGAGGGAAAGATGCAGGTTAAAGCCTCCAGCAGCGAACTGGCCGATGCGGGTTACCAAATGGAAGCGGAAAAAATATACGTTTATGAGCTGAGATGAGAACTGTTTCGAATTCATGACGACGCTTCTTTGAGCTGGGTCAAACTTTCCGTTTAGGCGCATCCGTACCATTGGACTACTCGATTACTCACGTCCTTTGGGAGCTTCCATGAACAAGTCCTTGCTCGGTGCCTCACTCGTGGCCCTGGCACTCGCCGCCCCTGTCGCCCACGCCCACCAGGCGGGCGATGTCATCGTCCGCGCCGGTGCTATCACCGTTGCCCCCAACGAAAGCAGCGGCGACCTGAAGTTCGACGGCAGCAAGGTATCGGGCACCAAAGCGACCCTGGACAGCGACACCCAGCTGGGCCTGACCTTCGCCTACATGCTCACCGACCACATCGGCCTGGAGCTGCTGGCGGCCACCCCGTTCAAGCACACCGTCGCCGTCAAAGGCCTGGGCGGCGGCCTGGACGGCAAGCTGGCTGACATCAAGCAACTGCCACCGACCCTGTCGCTGCAGTACTACCCGATGGAGCCTACCTCCAAGTTCCAGCCGTATGCTGGCGTCGGCATCAACTACACCCTGTTCTTCGACGAAGACCTCAGCGGCGCCCGCAAGCAGCAGGGCTTCAGCAACCTGGACCTGCAGGACTCGGTCGGTTTCGCCGGTCAGCTGGGCATGGACTACATGCTCACTGAAAACCTGCTGGTCAACGCCTCGGTCTGGTACATCGACATCGACACCAAGGCCAGCGTCAACGGCCCAACCGCCCTGGGCTATAGCAAAACCAAGGTCGACGTCGACGTCGACCCATGGGTCTACATGGTCGGCCTTGGCTACAAGTTCTGACCTGAACACTGCAGGGCGGCTTCGGCCGCCCTCGCCCGTTGCAGCCAAAGCCAGTACCCCAGCGCTAGCGCGCTGATACCCATCCCAAGCCCGCACACCGCTGCCCAGCCCCCATGGGCATACACCCAGCTCGCCAGCACCGCCCCCAAACCACTGCCCAGCGAATAGCAACACATGTAGGCGCCGATCAGGCGACTGGCCATTGCGCCACGCCCGGCCAGCAACAGGCTCTGACTGGTGACATGCACCGCCTGCACGGCGAAATCCAGCATCAGCACACCCAGCACGAAGGCCATCAGTGACTGCCCAACGAAGGCCGTTGGCAGCCATGACAGCGTCAGCAAGGCCAGTGCCCACCCGGTGGTGCGCTGCCCCTGCCCATGGTCGGCCAGGCGACCGGCGCGCGCTGCCGCCAATGTGCCGGCAACCCCTGCCAGGCCGAACAGGCCGATCTCGGTATGGCTCAGCGCCAAGGGTGCGGCACTCAGGGGCATGACCATGGCACTCCATAACACGCTGAACGCAGCAAAGATCAACACGCCGAACAGCCCGCGCTGACGCAGCAAGCGGTCATGCCGATACAAACTGAACTGGGCAACGATTAGCGCTCGGTAGCCAGCTTGCAACGTCGGCGGCTGGCCCGTGGGCAAACTGCGCCATAGCACCAGGGCCAGCAGCACCAGCAGCGCCGCCGCAACCAGGTATACGCTGCGCCAGCCAGCCAGGTCGGCAAGCCCACCGGATGCCAGCCGCGCCAGCAGAATGCCCAACACCACACCACTGGTGACGGTGCCCACGGCCTGCCCCTGCTGGCCGGGTGCGGCCAGGCTCGCGGCATGCGCCACCATTCCTTGCACCATGACCGCCAGCAGCCCTGTGATCGCCAAAGCCAGCAGCAACATCGACCAACCGGGCGCCATGCCGACGCCGACCAGCGCCAGGGCCGAGCACAGCAACTGCCCGAGCAACAGGCGTTTGCGGTCGATCAGGTCCCCCAACGGCACGATCAACAGCAGCCCCAGGGCATAGCCCGCCTGGGTCGCGCCGACCGCCCGACCAATCTGCTGCTGCGCCACACCCAAGTCGGCAGCTATTGACTCAAGCAAGGGCTGGGCGAAATACACGGTGGCCACCGCCATGGCGCTGGTGATGGCCAGCAGCAGGGTTATCCCGCGGGTCAGGGTGGGGTTCATCGGGCAAGCCTCGCTAAACTGGTTTCTAATTGAAACCACATGCTGGCTATTTAGCAAATGTGGTTTTAATGTGCAACCAGATAAACCACACAGGTGCCCCCCCCGATGCTCGACGAAAACAACGCGCAATGCCCGGTTGCCCGGGCATTGGAGGTGCTGGGCGACCGTTGGGCACTGATGATCCTGCGCGATGCCTTTGATGGCCTGCGCCGCTTCAGCGAATTCCAGAAGAACCTGGGCCTTGCGAAGAACATTCTCGCTGCACGGTTGAAGTTGCTGGTGGAGAGTGGGCTGTTGGCGCTACAGCCGGCATCGGATGGCAGTGCCTACAAGGAATATGTGCTGACCGCTAAAGGGCGGTCGGTGTTTCCGGTGGTGGTGGGCTTGAGGCAATGGGGGGAGCGGTTTCTGTTCGAGCCGGGTGAGGCGCGTTCAGAATTGGTGGAGGGTGCTAGCGGGCAGGCGCTTGAGACGCTGCAGGTGCGGGCCGTGGATGGGCGAGTACTGACGGCCGAGGATTGCCTGCGCAGAGTTGTGCGGCATGGGTGATTTGGGGGCTGCGTTGCAGCCCATCGCCGGCAAGCCAGCTCCCGCAGGGACCGCGTTGAAGTTGCCATAGCAGGTGCCGGCGATTGGGGCGCAGAGCGCCCCATGGGTATCAGCTTTTACCCAGAAGCCGCGCCAAACCCTCGACCATCGGCGTCGCCTGTGCAAACTCGAACCGCGCCAGCAGGCGCTGGTTATCCGCCCGCGAATGGCGAATGTCACCCGAACGCGCCGGCGCATAGCTGATCGCCGGCAAGCTACCCACCACCTTCTCCAGCGCCGCCAACAACTGGTTCAGCGACGTAGCCTGGTTGAGGCCGATGTTCACTGCGCCCTCCTCGACCTGCGGCTGCTCCAGTGCCTGCACCATCACCTGCACCAGGTCGCCGACATAGAGGAAGTCCCGGGTCTGCTCGCCATCCCCGAACACCGTGATCGGCAAGCCCTGCACCGCGCGCTCGCAGAAAATGCTGATCACCCCGGAGTAAGGCGAAGATGGGTCCTGACGCGGCCCGAAGATATTGAAGAAGCGGAACACCACCGGCTCCAGGCCATGCTGACGGCGGTAGAAGTCCAGGTATTGCTCACTGGCCAGCTTGTCCACCGCATAGGGGGTCAGCGGCGCCTTGGGCGTGTCTTCGACAATCGACTCGCCTTCGCCATTGTTGCCATATACCGCCGCACTGGAGGCGAACAACACTCGGCGCACACCCTGCACGCGCATGGCCTCGCACACGTTGAGGGTGCCGATGAAATTGCTCTGGTGGGTACGCACCGGGTCTTCGACTGAGGCCTGCACCGAGGCGACCGCCGCCAGGTGCACCACGGCACTGCAGCCGGCCGTAGCCTGCGTCACCAGCCCGGCATCGGCGACATCGCCTTCGATCAGTTCCAGCCGTGGGTGATCCACTTGCAGGTTGCCCCGCCGGCCAGTGGAAAAGTCGTCGAGAATGCGTACGGCGTAGCCTTTGTCCAACAACGCATCGCACAGGTGGGAGCCAATGAAGCCGGCACCGCCGGTGATCAGGATGGGGGCGTCAGCCATGGCGGTAGAACCGGTCCAGTAGAGGCGGCAAGCCAGCGCGCCAGGCACGCGGCTTGATGCCGAAGGTATGAAGGATTTTCTTGCAGGCCAGCACCGCGTGCTGCGGCTCTTCGCTGGCATCCGGGCGCGCGGCATGGGCCTGCGGTGTGGGTGCCTGCACGGCCAATTGGCGGTACTGGCCGGCCTCGGCAAGGATCGCCTGGCCCAACGCCAGCGGCGTGGTCGCCTCGTTGCCGGCGTAATGGTAGGTGCCCCACAGCGGCGCGCTGCAATCAAGTTGCTTGAGCACCGACAGGATCACCCGGGCGGCGTCGTCCACCGGTGTCGGGTTACCACGCCGGTCATCGGCCAGCAGCAGCTCCTGGGGTTGCTCGGCACGTGTCAGGAAGCGCCCCAGGGCCCCATCGATGCTTTCGTCGAGTAGCCAGCCAAAGCGCAGCAACACGTGCTGCGGGCAAGCCGCGCGCACACTCTGCTCAATGCGCCACAGTGCCTGGCCACGCAGGCCCAGCGGCACCGGTTCGTCCTTTTCGCTGTAGGCCGTGGCCCGCGAACCATCGAACACTCGGTAGCTAGAAGGCTGCACCAAAGTGATCTGGTGGTGCTGGCACAGTTCCGCCAGCCGCTCCACCGCCCGCTCCTGCTGGGCCAGGCGTTGCTCACTGACCGCCTCGGCCTGGAACCAATCAAAGTAGTAGGCCAGGTTGACCAGGGCGTCGGGGCGATGATCGTCGAGCAGCTGCGTGAGGCTGGCCGGGGCCCAGCCGTTCTCGGGCGGGCGCGGCGCCAGGAATGCGATGTCCTCCTCGGCCCCAAGACGAATCAGCGCTTGCCCGAGGGCATTGCCACCACCCAACAGCATTAGGCGCATACGCATAGAGTCAGCAGATCCGGAGAGGTTGATGAAGGAAAGGGGTCATTTTGCGGTTTCCGGGCGGGGAAGTCCAACCACAGGTCTATTGAGTTGCCTGTACTGTCCTCTTCGCGGGCAAGCCCGCTCCCACAGGGTTATCCACAGGCATTGGCCTGCCTCCGAAGAGGACGGTACAGGTGCTACATGTATTCAATCTCGAACAGACTGTTACGCAACGGCCCCACACTCAATCGCGCGCGCACATCGTCATCTATCCGTGGATCATCCGGCCGGTACAGTTTCACCTGCCGGTAGGCATTGATGCGATTGATCTCCTCACCCAGGTACTCCCACACCACGCGGGTGCAGGCCGGGTTGCGCCGGTCACCGCTGGATACGCCAGCCTTCAGGCCGTTCAGGCGGGTGATGCGGCTTTTGAAGCTGGGAATGAGGATGGTCTGGCTCATTTCGTTGAAAGTCAGCGATTCGTAGTCGACCAGGAACATCCGGTCCTGCAACTGGAACGCCGCGCCCAGGTAGCGGCAGCGCACCTCGGCATGCTGGTCGGTGGCGCTCGAGCGCTCCTGGCGTTCCTGACGCTCGAACAGGAAGCGACCCCGCTCTTCCCACAGGTGCACCAGCGACACCAGGATCGTGCCCGGCACCGACATGCAGTTGGAATACTCGAAGTAGTAGCCGCAATAGCGCGATAGGTTGCCGGCATGGTCGTGCAGCGGGCGGAACAGTTCGCTGATCGGGTCGCTGGGCTGCTCGGCCAGCGTCGACACGCGCGCGCCGATCAGGCGGGCGAACTGCTCGACCGGCAGATTCAGCTCGTAATCCTCGACGCCAAAGAAATCGCCAATGCGCTTGAGGTTGAACGCCGTCGGGCGGCTTTGCCCGCTGAGGTACTTGTTGAACTGTGCGCGGTTGATCGACAGCTGCCGGCAAACTTCGGAAATAGAGCGGTAGTGGCTGCAAGCCAGTTTGAGGTTGTTAGCGAAATGCTCGCTCATGTGCGGAATCCAGGTGACGCGAATGATGCCAGTGTAGCATCAAGTCGCATCAAGTGAGAGCAACCCGCGAAATTGTAACCACTCTTGTCATAGCCAACCATGCGCCCCAACGAATAGCGGTGCGCCTGCCGTCCGCTGGTCTTTCCACACGAAGAATAAGAATCGAGGTCATTTTCCAATGCTCGAAGTACTCAACGATTTCCTTTCGGGGAAACTCCTCATCGTGCTGATCGTGGGGCTGGGTAGCTACTTCACCATCCGCTCCCGGTTCGTCCAGTTCCGCCACTTCATCCACATGTTCACGGTGTT
This sequence comes from Pseudomonas sp. Leaf58, assembly GCF_003627215.1. Classification (NCBI taxonomy): domain Bacteria; kingdom Pseudomonadati; phylum Pseudomonadota; class Gammaproteobacteria; order Pseudomonadales; family Pseudomonadaceae; genus Pseudomonas; species Pseudomonas sp. Leaf58. Next base: position 571,555 of record NZ_CP032677.1, on the reverse strand, counting down.
CAAGGAATCGCTGCGTGGCCAGGCAGGCCAGCTGAGCTCCTTCCAGGCCCTGATGCTGAGCCTGGCCGGCCGCGTCGGCGCTGGCAACATCGCCGGGGTTGGCATTGCCGTAACCCTGGGTGGCCCGGGTGCCGTGTTCTGGATGTGGGTCACTGCACTGGTCGGCATGTCCAGCAGCTTCTTTGAATGTACGCTGGCCCAGGTGTACAAGCGCGCCGACGGCGACGGCCTGTACCGTGGTGGCCCGGCCTACTACATCCAGCATGGCCTGAAGCTGAAAAGCATGGCCATCGTGTTCTCGGTCCTGCTGCTGGTTACCTACGGCTTCGCCTTCATCGGCCTGCAGTCGTACACCGTGACCCACTCGCTGCAAAACGCCTTTGCCTTCGACCCGCGCCACACCGGTATCGTCCTGGCCGTGCTGCTGGCCGTTACCTTCATCGGCGGCATCAAGCGTATCGCTGCGGTGTCTGACCTGCTGGTACCGATCAAGACCCTGGCGTACATCGGCGTGACCCTGTACGTGATCGGCACTCAGATCGAACACGTGCCAGCCATGCTCGAAACCATCTTCAAAAGCGCCTTCGGCCTTGACCCAGCGTTCGGCGGCCTGCTCGGCAGCGCCATCGTCATGGGCGTGAAGCGTGGCGTGTTCGCCAACGAGGCGGGCCTTGGCAGTGCGCCGAACGTCGCCGCCGTGGCCGCCGTGAAGCACCCAGGCGCCCAGGGCGTGGTGCAGGCCTTCAGCGTGTTCCTCGACACCTTCGTGATCTGCACCTGTACCGCACTGCTGATTCTGCTGTCCGGCTTCTACACCCCAGGCTTCGAAGGTGACGGCATTGTCCTGACCCAGAACTCGCTGGCCGCCGTGGTCGGTGACTGGGGCCGCGTGTTCGTCAGCGTGGCGCTGTCGCTGTTCGTGTTTACCTGCATCCTCTACAACTACTACCTGGGCGAGAACAGCCTGCAGTTCCTCAGCCGCAACCGCGCGGTGCTGATGCTGTTCCGTGGCCTGGTACTGGCATTGGTGGTGTGGGGTTCGATGCAGGACTTGTCGACCGTGTTCGCCTTTGCCGACATCACCATGACCTGCCTGGCCTTCGTCAACCTGGTGGCCTTGGCCCTGCTGTTCAAGGTAGGCCTGCGGGTGATGCGCGACTACGATGACCAGCGCAAGGCTGGTATCGACCAGCCAGTGTTCGATTCGAGCAAGTTCGCCGACCTGGACCTGGACCGCAATGCCTGGCCGGCCAATCCACAGGTGGAAACAGCCACTGACAAAGCAGTAGGCCAAGCTCAGCCGCAGCGCTGATATCCTCTCCTGCCCAAGCCGCCCCGTCCGCGGGCGGCTTTTCTTTCTCCGCTCACCGCTACGGATGCTTTCCATGCGTGCAGTAAAGAATCTTCTCGTGCTCTATACCGGTGGCACCATCGGCATGCTTGAAACCCCGGAAGGCCTGGCGCCAGCGGGTGGTTTTGAAGCGCGGATGCGTGAACACTTTGCGCAACTGGCCGATGCGCCCCAAGTGCAATGGACCTTGCAGGAGCTGAACCCGCTGCTCGACAGCGCCAACATGCAACAGCACAACTGGCTGGCGATGCGCGATGCCATCGTCGAAGCGGTAGAGGTGGCAGGCCATGATGGCGTGCTGGTGCTGCACGGCACCGACAGCATGGCCTACAGCGCTGCGGCATTGTCGTTCCTGCTGCTGGGCCTGCCGGTACCGGTGCTGCTGACCGGCTCGATGCTGCCGGCAGGCGCTGCAGACAGCGATGCCTGGGGCAACCTGTGCGGTGCGCTGCGCCAGTTCGAAAACGGCTTGGAAGATGGCGTGCAGTTGTACTTCCATGGCCGGTTGTTGCATGGCTGCCGTGCATCGAAGCTACGCAGCGAGGCGTTCGATGCCTTTGCCGCACTGCCGCGTCATCGTGACAGCGAGCACGCCGGGGCAATTCCCGCTGAGCTGGGCTACAAGCACCGGCGCCAGCCGGTCAACCTGGCAGTAGTACCGGTGTTCCCTGGCCTGCAGGCCAGCCATTTGCAGGCGCTGCTGGGCAGCGGCGTGCAAGGGCTGCTGCTGGAGTGCTACGGCAGCGGTACCGGGCCATCGGATGACCAGGCCTTGCTGGATGTGCTGAGCGCGGCGCGGCAACGCGGCGTGATGCTGGCGGCTATCAGCCAGTGCCCTGAAGGGTCGGTGGTGTTCGACACCTATGCGGCGGGTAACCGCTTGCGCGGGGCCGGGCTGGTCAGTGGTGGCGGTATGACCCGCGAGGCGGCGCTGGCCAAGATGGTTGCGCTGCTGGGGGCTGGGTTGGATGTCGACACAGCAGAGCGGTGGTTTGCGCTGGACCTGTGTGGGGAGCGGGCCTAGGCCCTGACAGGAAAAGAAAATGGCGGAAGGCAGCGGGAGTCGAACCTGCCCGGGAACGGCTGCCGTCCCCAACCGGGTTTGAAGCCCGGCCGCGCCACCGGGCGCGATTACCTTCCTTGAATTCAGTGCCTGGCTTGTTGCTGGGCCAGGGCGCTGTCGGCGCGAATGTGACGCTGATCGGCCACCCTGCGGGTCAGGCCGATGCGGTCGAAGTATTCCAGAACCTGCACCGTGCGCTTGCGGCCGATGCCCAACATATCGCGAAACGCGGCAACCTGCACTATCGGCGTTTCGCTGGCCTGCCCTAGCAGCAGCTCTGCCATGCGTTGTAGCGTCACCTCAGGGTAGAACAGGTCACGCACAACCTGGTGCACCAAGCCCAGCCGGGCCAGCTTGCGCAGCAACAGGCGCACATCGGCTTCGGCACAGTTTTCCTCATTCGCCAGCGTCCTGACCCAAGGCGGATCGTATTGCCCCGCCAGCAACTTTGGCTGCAGACGCGCCCATAGCGCACTGTCGGCTTCGCTCAACTGTACCTTGTGGTCAGGCAGGTGCAGCCACGGGCCGCTGCTGGCAATGGCGCCCTCATCGAGCAGCTCATCCAACAGGCTGACAAATGCTGGCCGCTCCAGCGGCAAGGCAGCAAAGCGGCGCAGGCGGTCACGATCCGGGCCAAGCTGGTCGGGCTCCTGTTCGTGGAACCGCGCCAACTGCTCCAGCATCTGGCGTTTGAGCGCCTGCCACTGGGCATTGGCAAACAGCAACTGGCCCTGACGGGTGGCCACTACCTGCACATCTTCCGGCAACTGCCAGGTTTCCCGCAGGCGGTTGAACTGGCGCTCGAGGCGCTGTGGGTCGACACCACCCGGGGCGCTGGCGAGCAGTGCCGGCAGGGCCTGCTCCAGGTCTTCGGCATCCCGCAGCACCTGCAACTGACGTAGGCGCCCGTCGCTGCGACGCTGACGGCTTGGCGCAAACGGATCGAGTACCTTGCCACCGCCCAAGGTGCGCTGGGCACGCTGGTCGCGCAGCACCAGGCGGTCGCCATGCACAGCTTGCAGCGGTGCATTGAGCAGCAACTGGGCGAACATGCGCTGGCCCGCCGTCAGGGTTTCACCTTCGAGCAAAGCTACCCTGGCCGTTACATCCTGGGTGCCGAGGTGCACATGCACGGCGCTGAAATGCTCGAACGTGCGGGTTTCGCCCGGCAACAGGTTCAGCTCGATATCCACCCGCACGCTGGGCGCATGCAACCACTCGGGCACCAGCCAGTCACCGCGGTGCACCTGCTCCAGCGCCAAGCGCTCGGCAGCGATGTTCAGCGCCACCCGCTGGCCCGCCTCGGCCACCAGCGCGGCCTGGTTCTGCGCATGCATGCCACGCACCCGCACCGGTTTGCCCGCCTTGCCCAGCAACAAGGTATCGCCGGCACTGACCCGCCCGGCCAGCGCCGTGCCCGTGACCACCAAACCCGCACCGGTAACGGCAAAAGCACGGTCGACGGCCAGGCGGAAACCACCACGCACACTGCGCTGGCGCACGCGCTGCTGCGCCGCCAGCAAGGCCTGGCGCAGGGCATCGACACCCTCGCCAGTCACACTCGACAACGGAAACTGCCGCGCACCGGCATACGGGCCTGGCGCCAGCAATTCGCTGAGCTGCGCCTGCACTTCGGCCAAGCGAGCGGGCGCTACCCGGTCGCATTTGCTGATTGCAACAAAGGCTTGGGGAATACCCAGCAGTTCGATGATCGCCAGGTGTTCGCGGGTTTGTGGCATCACCCCGTCGTCGGCGGCCACCACCAGCAGCACCAAGTCGATGCCGTGAGCACCGGCCAGCATGTTGTGAATAAAACGCTCATGGCCGGGCACATCGATGAAGCCGGTCAGTGGCGCGCCTTCGGCCAGCGCTGCATAGCGGTAGCCTAGGTCGATGGTCATGCCACGGGCACGTTCCTCCTGGCGCTGATCACCGGCCTGGCCAGTCAGTGCCTGGAGCAGTGCGGTCTTGCCGTGGTCGATGTGGCCGGCGGTACCAACGATCACTGCACCGGCCCCAGTTGCAGGCCAGGCAACTGCGCCAGCCACTGGGTTTCGTCATCCAGTTGGCGCAAGTCCAGCCACAGCGCGTCGTCGTCGATACGGCCCAGCACCGGTACCGGCAGGCCACGCAAGGCCCGCTCCAGCACATGCAGGCTACGCCCGCGCAACTTCTTCGACACCTGCGGGCGCAGGCACAACGCCGCGCTCGGCAGGCGCGCCACCGGCTGGCTGCCACTGCCAATCATGCCCAGTGCCGATTCCACGCTGACCGCCCATTGCTCGCCGAGCCGGGCCGCGAGCTGCGGGGCCAGGCGCTCGGCCTGGGCCTGGATCTCGGCCTGGCTGCGGGTTAACAGGCGCAGGCTGGGCAGGCGCTCGGCCAAGCGGTCGGGGTTGCGGTACAGCGCCAGCACCGCTTCGAGTGCAGCGAGGGTGATTTTGTCGACGCGCAGCGCACGCTTGAGTGGGTTCTTCTTGATCTTGGCGATCAGCGCTTTACGACCGACGATGATCCCGGCTTGTGGCCCACCCAACAGTTTGTCGCCGCTGAAGGTGACGATATCGGCGCCGTCAGCCAGAGCCTGGCGCACGGTCGGTTCAGCGGGCAGGCCCCAGCGGGTGAGGTCGAGCAGGCTGCCACTGCCAAGGTCTTCGAGCAGCGGCAATTCATTTTGGTGGGCGATGCGCGCCAGCTCGGCGGTGGGCACCTGGGTGGTGAAACCCTGGATGCTGTAGTTGCTGCAATGCACGCGCATCAGCAGGCCGGTGCGTGGGCCAATAGCAGCCTGGTAGTCGCGGGCGTGAGTGCGGTTGGTGGTGCCAACTTCGTGCAGCTTGACGCCGGCGCGGGCCATGATGTCGGGGATACGGAAGGCGCCGCCGATCTCGATCAGCTCGCCACGGGAGATGATGCCCTCCTTGCGCGCCCCCAGGCTGTTGAGCGCGAGCAGCACGGCCGCGGCGTTGTTGTTGACCACGGTCACGGCTTCGGCGCCGGTCAGCTCGCGGATCAAGCCTTCGATCAGGTCGTCGCGGTCGCCGCGTTTGCCGGTGGCCAGGTCGAATTCCAGGTTGAGCGGGTAGCGGGCGGCGGTCTGCATGGCCTCGATGGCTTCTTCGGGTAACAGGGCGCGGCCGAGGTTGGTGTGCAGTACGGTGCCGGTGAGGTTGAACACGCGCCGAACCTGGCTGCGTTGCTGGACGGCCAGGCGTTCGCCGCTGCGACCCAGCAGGATTTCGGCGGCCAGTTCGGCGGCGCTGAGCTGGCCGTTGCGGGCGGGGTCGCGCAGGTCGTCGAGCAGTTGCCGCAGGGTGGCGAGGACCGCATCGCGGCCGTGGCGGTCGATCAGCGGGAGGCAGGCCGGGTGGCGCAGGAGGGTGTCGATGGAGGGCAGGCGTGGGGTGTCGCTGGCTAGGCTGGAGGACATGCGGTACTACCTTGGACTGATCCGTTGTCTGTACTGGCCCTTTCGCGGGTAAACCCGCTCCCACACGAAGCCTGTGAAGGACCTTGTGGGAGCGGGTTTACCCGCGAAGAAGGCGACTCGGTATTACAGTGTAGACACTCCCCCACTATCCAGGTGCAAGCATCAGGTTGGGTGCCAGGCGATGGAAGCCCTCCTCGTCCAGGCGGATATCCAGCGCCAGGCTGGCCAGGTCGTCGGCCAGCGGCTCGGCCGCCGCATCGTTTTCCAGGTAGTTCTGCTTCAGGTAGCTCTCGCAGCCCGGGCAACACTCGGCGCGCAGTGGCGCCTTGCCCGGCGCATGGCGATCGTCATCGAGGCTGGTGTAGCGCAGGTCTTTGCTCGACTCGCAGTACACACACTTGACCCGCACCACATGCCACTCACAAGCACACAGCGAACACGCCAGGTAGCGCAGGCCATTGTGCTTGCCACGGTTGCGTACCACCCCAGCCATCGCCGGTGAGCCACAGGCCGGGCACTGGGCCAAGCTGCCGGCTGGCCTGAGTTCGGGCGCGGGCAGCGCCAGCAACCAGCTGGACCACGCCGCCTGCAACGCAGCCCCCAGGAACGGCACCAGCGCCGCGGGTACGGCGTTGTACTGGCCTGCGAGCAAGGCAATGCCCCAGCCCTTGCGCTGGTTGTCGTCACTAACACGCAGGGTTTGCAGCGCCTCAGCCAACGGGCCGCTGGTTTCAGCGTCGAAAAGTTCGAGCAAGGCCTGCAGCCAGACCAGCCACGGCCCTTCACGCACCAGGCTGTCAGCAGCCAGCGGCGGTAACCCATGACTTATGCACAGGCGCTGGCGCTCCTCGGCCACCGGCATGCCGCCGGGAGGGTTATCCACAAGCTGCTGCTGGATCCGGCACAACCGCGCCACCAGCTTCAGGTAATCGCCAAGGGCATTGCCCTCAGCCAACTGCTCCAGGCGCGCGGCGCGCAGTTCAAACAAGTTGGCGGGGGGCAGGTGCAGAAACGGCGGCGTCACCGCCGACGCTTCGATCTGCCCGGGTTCGAGTATCGTGCTCAAGCGCTCATCCTTCTTTTCGGCCGGGATCGCCCGGCGTCTTGTCGCCGGTCACTTCGCGGTACCACAACGCATGGTGCTTGCGTGCCCAAGCGCGGCTGACCCAGCCATGCAGCATGGCGCCAATCGAGCCCTTGATCCAGATGCCGGCGTAGATGTGCACGATGATGCTGAGGATCAGCACGAACGCCGCCAGCGCATGCAGCAGCGCCGACAGGCGAATAGCCTCGATGCCGAACCAATGGCTGAAGTACGCGCGCCAGATCACCACGCCACTGACCAGCAGCACCAGCATGCACACCAGCAGGGTCCAGAACAGTAACTTCTGCCCAGCGTTGTACTTGCCGATCGGTGGCACACCCTCTTCCTTGTTGAGCATCACCCGATCGATACGGCGTAACCATAGGCGGTCGTTAGCCGTGATGAAGTTGGCGCGCCAGAAGCGCAGGACCAAGCCGAGGAAGAACACGAACATCGCCACCCCGATGAACGGGTGCAAGATGCGTGTCCACGGCCCACCGCCGAATAAGTGAGTCAACCAGAACAGCGCCGGATGGAACAACGCCAGCCCCGACAGCCCGGCAAGGACGAACAGGATCGCAACGAGCCAGTGGTTGCTGCGCTCGTTGGCGTTGTAGCGCAGGATGGGTTTGTTGTCGTTCATGGTCGCTGCTCCCCTTGCCCACCGGGCTTGGTCGGGTCATAGACATGCACCGACGGGTCCACCTGATGCACGCTTTCGTCCACCGGTGTCGGGTGTTCGTCCTCCTCCACCCGCTGTGGCCCGACCCGCACATAGTGGAAGAACCCGGCCAGCACCGCCGCGCCCATGGCCAGCAGCGCCAGCGGCTTGGTCAAGCCCTTCCACAGCCCTACCAGTGGGCTGATTACCGGCTGGTCCGGCAGGCCGGCATACAGCTTCGGCGTGTCGGCATGGTGCAGCACGTACATCACGTGAGTGCCACCGACACCGTCCGGGTCGTACAACCCGGCCTGGTCGTAGCCCCGCGACTTCAAGTCGACGATGCGCTCGGCAGCATGCACCTTCATCTCGTCCTTGCTGCCGAACACAATCGCCCCGGTGGGGCAGGTTTTCACGCAGGCCGGCTCCAGGCCCACGCTGACCCGGTCGGAACACAGCGTGCACTTGTACGCTTTGTGGTCCTTTTGCGAGATGCGCGGGATGTTGAACGGGCAGCCGGTGATGCAGTAACCGCAGCCAATGCAGTGGTCCTGGTTGAAGTCGACGATGCCGTTGGCGTGCTTGATGATTGCCCCAGGGCTTGGGCAGGCCTTCAAGCAACCCGGGTCGGCGCAGTGCATGCAGCCGTCCTTGCGGATCAGCCACTCCAGGTTGCCGTCGTCGCGCTCATGCTCGGTGAAACGCATCAAGGTCCAGGTCTCGGCGGTGAGGTCCTGGGGGTTGTCGTAGGTGCCGTGGTTGTGGCCAACCTCGTCACGCAGTTCGTTCCACTCCGAACATGCCACCTGGCAGGCCTTGCAGCCGATGCACTTGGTGGTGTCGATCAGCTTGGCGACTTCCTGCTGTTGGCGCACCGAGGGCGGAACGGTCGTGGTGGCCGAGCGGGCGATGATATCTTGGCTGGCCATCAGAGTTTCTCCACTTTGACGAGGAACGACTTGGACTCTGGCGTCTGGGTGTTGCCGTCACCGAGGAATGGCACCAGGGTGTTGGTTAGGTAGCCATGCCGCGTCGCCCCGGTGAAGCCCCAGTGCAGCGGGATGCCGATCTGGTGGACGGTTTGGTTGTTGACCTGCAGCGGGCGAATCCGCTTGGTCACTACCGCCACCGCTTCGATATGCCCGCGCTTGCTCGACACCCGCACCCGGTCGCCGGCCTTGATGCCCTTCTCGTTGGCCAGCACCTCACCGATTTCGACGAACTGCTCGGGCTGGGCAATGGCGTTGAGCCGGCAATGCTTGCTCCAGAAGTGGAAGTGCTCGGTCAGCCGGTAGGTGGTCGCCGCATACGGGAACTCGTCGTGCGTGCCGAGGGTGTCCCACACCGAATCGAAGATCCGACCAGCTGGGTTGCTGGTGGCCTTCTTGTTCTGCGGGTGCAGCGGGTTGATGCCAATCGGCGTCTCGAACGGCTCGTAGTGCTCGGGGAACGGCCCTTCGGCCATCTTGTCGATGGCGAAGAACCGCGCCACGCCTTCGGGGTTCATGATGAACGGGTTCATCCCCGCTTCCGGCGGCGAGTCGACCTTGAAGTCGGGCACATCGGTGCCGGTCCAGGCTTTGCCATTCCACCACACCAGGCGCTTCTTCTCTGGGTCCCACGGCTTGCCTTGCGGGTCGCTGGAGGCACGGTTGTAGAGGATGCGGCGGTTGGCCGGCCAGGCCCAGGCCCAGTTTTGCACCTGGTGCATGCCGTACGGGTCACTGTTGTCGCGACGGGCCATCTGGTTGCCTTGTTCGGTCCAGCTGCCAGCGAAGATCCAGCAGCCGGACGCGGTGCTGCCGTCATCCTTGAGCTGGCCAAAGCCTGCCAGTTGCTGACCGGCCTTGATCACAGCGCCAGTCGGGTCGGTGACGTCAGCCACCGCCCAGCCATTCATTTCCTTGGCCAGTTCCTCCGGCGATGGTTCTTCAGGGACCTTGTAGGGCCAACTGATGTTCATCATCGCGTCAGGGTAGGCGCCGCCCTCGGCCTGGTAGCGTTGGCGCAGGCGCAGGAACAACTCGCTCATGATGTGTACATCGGTGCGGGTTTCGCCCGGACCGTCGGCGCCTTTCCAGTGCCATTGCAACCAGCGGCTGCTGTTGACCAGCGAGCCGTCTTCCTCGGCGAAGCAGGTGGTGGGCAGGCGGATCACTTCAGTCTGGATACTGCCCGTGTCGACGTCGTTGAACGGCCCGGCGTTGCGCCAGAACTCCGAGGTTTCGGTGGCCAGCGGGTCCATGATCACCAGCCACTTGAGCTTGCCCAGGGCTGCGGTGACGCGGTTCTTGTCCGGCAGCGCGGCGATCGGGTTGAAGCCTTGGCACATGTAGCCATTGACCTTGCCCTGGCCCATCATCTCGAACATGCGCAGCACATCGTAGGCCGGTACGTCGAGCTTGGGCAGCCAGTTGTAGCCCCAGTTGTTTTCTGCCGTGGCGTTGGCGCCATACCAGGCCTTCATCAGGCTGACGTGGAACTTGCCGTAATTCTGCCAGTACGACAGTTGCCCCGGGCGCAGCGGCTTGGAGGCGCGCTTGTCGATGTAGGCGGCGTAGTCCTGCTCGGCGTCGCCGGCCAGGGTCAGGTAACCCGGCAAAGAGTTCGACAGCAGGCCAAGGTCGGTCAGGCCCTGGATGTTGGAATGCCCGCGCAGGGCATTGACCCCGCCACCTGGCATGCCGACGTTACCCAGCAGCAGCTGGACCATGGCCGCACTGCGGATGATCTGCGCGCCAATCGAGTGCTGCGTCCAACCCAGCGCGTAAAGGATCGTCATGGTCTTGCCCGGTGCCGAGCAGGTGGCGATCTCTTCCCAGATCTTCAGCATGGCGTCCTGCGGCATGCCACAGGTCATGCTCGCCAGTTCCGGGGTATAGCGGCTGTAGTGCTGCTTCATCAGCTGGAACACGCAGCGCGGGTGTTGCAGGGTCGGGTCGACCTTGGCAAAGCCGTCCTCACCCAGCTCGTAACCCCAGCCGGACTTGTCGGCATACACGCGCTTGGCCTCGTCGTAGCCGCTGAACAGGCCGTCCTCGAAGCCATAGGTTTCTTTGACGATGAACGACACGTCGGTGTAGTTGCGCACGTATTCGTGCTGGATCTTGTCGGTGCTCAACAAGTAATTGATCAGCCCGCCCATAAAGGCGATGTCGGTACCGGTACGGATCGGTGCGTAGTAGTCCGCCACCGAAGCGGTACGGGTAAACCGCGGGTCGACCACGATCAGCCGCGCCTTGTTGTGCGCCTTGGCCTCGGTCACCCACTTGAAGCCGCACGGGTGCGCTTCTGCTGCGTTGCCACCCATCACCAGGACCAGATTCGCGTTGGCGATATCGGACCAATGGTTGGTCATGGCGCCACGGCCGTACGTCGGGGCAAGACTTGCCACCGTCGGGCCATGTCAGACACGCGCTTGGTTATCGAACCCCAGCATGCCTGTTGCGCGGACGACCTTGTGGGTCAGGTAGCCAGCCTCGCTGGAGGCGGCGGATGCAGCGAGAAAACCGGTAGTGAGCCAACGGTTGACCGTTTGCCCTTGGGCGTTCTTTTCGATGAAATTGGCGTCGCGGTCTTGCTTCATCAGGTCGGCGACGCGGTCGAGCGCCTCGTCCCAACTGACCCGCACCCACTCTTTGCTGCCCGGCTTGCGTACCTCGGGGTACTGCAGGCGGCTCGGGCTGTGGATAAAGTCCAGCAGGCCGGCGCCTTTCGGGCAGAGGGTGCCGCGGTTGACCGGGTGGTCGGCGTCACCTTCGATATGGATGATGTTCTGTTTGACGTTTTTGCCCGCATCGCCCTGGCTATACAAGATCAAGCCGCAGCCGACCGAGCAGTAGGGGCAGGTGTTACGGGCTTCTTTGGTATGCGCCAACTTGAAGTGGCGCACCTGCTCGGCGAATGCCGGTGTCGGGGCCATGCCCAACGCCGCAAGGCTCGAGCCTCCAAGGCCGACGGCGGCGACCTTGAAGAACTGCCGACGGTTCAGGTCCATCGTGCACTCCTGATCAGGTGGTGGACGCACGGAACATGGCCGGCGCCTCTTGGTAGTCACGGTGGCGGCTTTTTGATGGCCGCCAATGGGTAAGACTAGTCAAGAATCGAGAAGGTGCGATGACATGGGTCAGCAGAAGGCTCTGGCGCATGCGATCAGCAGCGCGGCAGGTTGCGCACCACGTTCAGCGCCGCGCTGCTCTGGGCCACCGGCATGATCTCGATGGTATTGATGTTCACATGCGCTGGTTGCTCGGCAATCCAGGCCACGGTGGCCGCAATGTCCTCGGGCAGTATGGCCTCGACATCCCGATACAACGCCTGCACGGCATCCAGGTCGCCGTTCAGGCGCACCACCGAGAAATCGGTCCCCGAACACAGCCCCGGCTCGATATTGCTCACCCGCACGCGGGTACCTGCCAGGTCGGCGCGCAGGTTCAGGCTGAACTGGCGGACGAAGGCCTTGCTGGCGCCATACACGTTACCGCCTGGATACGGGTAGGTGCCGGCGATGGAGCCGATGTTGATGATCATGCCACTGTCGGCCTCCACCATCTGCGGCAGGATCTTGTGGGTGACCATGGCCAACCCGGTGATGTTGGTGTCGATCATCCGCTGCCAGTTCTCGGCACTGCTGACCTGCGCACGGTCTACACCCAGTGCCAGCCCGGCGTTGTTGACCAGCAGATCGATCTGCAGCGAGGCGTCACGAATCTGCCCGACCGCCGCCTCGAGCGACTCCGGATCAGTCACATCCAGCGCCAGCGGAATGAAGTTCACACCCAGTTCGGCTGCCAGCGCTTGCAGCTTGTCCAAGCGCCGTGCGCCACCGATCACGCGGTAGCCCTTGCCGATCAGGGTACGGCAGATGGCGAGGCCAAAGCCCGAGGAGGCGCCGGTTACGAATGCGGTTTTCATCAGTTGTCTCCTATGGATGGGGTCAGACCAGGTACTTCACACCCAGGCTGGCAAACAGGCAGAGCATCGAGAACAGCAATGCCTTGCGTACCACCTCATTGCCCTTGCGCAGGGCCAGGGCGCTGCCAAGGTGGTTGCCGAGGATGTTGCATGCCACCAGCGGCAGCGCCAGCAGGTAGACGACCTTGCCAGCGATGACAAAGGCCACAAGGGCGCCGATGTTGGAGGCGAAGTTAAAGGTTTTGGAGTTGGCCGAGCTGGAGACCAGGTCCATGCGCAGCAGGTAATGAAAGGCGATGATGAACAGGCTGCCAGTACCGGGGCCGAAGAACCCGTCATAGAAGCCGATGGCCAGGCAGGTCAACGGGACCACGGTAAACAGCATGCGTGGTGGCAGTACGCGCTCCTCGACCGTGCGACCCTTGGGCGTGAGGAAGATGAGGATGCCAAAGGGGATCAGCACCAGAATGATCTTGCCCACGGTTTCCTGGGAAATCGACACGATCAGGTGCGCGCCCAGGTAGGCCCCAAGCAGCGAAAACGGCACACCGACCAGCGCCACCTGCCAGACCATCTTGCTGTTGGCCAGAAAGTTGCGGATCGCCGCCAGCGTGCCGAGGGTACTGACCAGTTTTTCCTGGCCCAGGGCCACTTGCGGGGGCATGCCCACCAGCAGGAAGCCCGGCACCAGGAACAACCCGCCGCCCCCGGCAATGCTGTCGACGAAGCCGGCAACGAAGGCTATCGCCCCGAGCATGAAAAGCGCCAGCAACCAGTGTTCCGCCCAGAAATTGCCTAAGAGCTCCATAGCGGCACATCCCTTACCCTGACCAATTAAATCGATTCAATGATTGTATTTATGGAAATAGAATCGATTCAATCAATTTCTTCACAGGTCAACAAAACGAGCACTGAAAAGCCGGTTAAGCTTTTGAATTTAATATATTTTATTAATTTTTCCTTCTGGCAACGGCTCGATGCTTAGCCCCGTACAGTTCGCCGGACAACGCACCTGCATGGCGAATGCGACCGATACAATCAAGGCAATTAGTGCGCAGCAATCACAATTACTCCCATCAGGCCTTTCGTGCTAGGCTTCCGCGTTCTCGCAAATACTGGTGCCATTTCCATGTGGGTTCCTCACTACAGCGACCTGGCGCAGCCGGTCTACCTGATGATCGCCGACGCCCTTGAGCAAGACGTTGCCAGTGGCCGGCTGGCGGCTGGCGAACGTTTGCCGACGCTCAAGGACCTGGCCGAGTCCCTGAACGTGACCCCTGGCACCATCGGGCGGGCCTATGACGAAGCCGCCAAGCGTGGTCTGGTGGTGGGCGAAGTGGGTCGCGGCACGTTCGTGCTGCCGCAACCGCACCTGCACAACCCTGCCCCAGCCGCCAAACCGCACCCCGTGGCCCCCGGACGTGAGAGCGCCCAGATCGACCTGTCGATCATCAAGCCCAACGATACCCACATGGCCGACTGGTTGCGCGGGGCGATCAACGAACTGGCTGCATCGCCCGACCTGGTGCAGGTGCTCGACTATGTGACCGAGGGCGGCCACGCGACCCACAAGCAGGCCGGTGCAGCTTGGATCCAGCGCTGGCTGCCCGAGGCGCGCTGGCAGCAGGTAGTACTGACTTCGGGGGCCCAGCACGGCCTGCTGGTGGCCATCAGCAGCCTGTCGAACAGCGACGATGTGGTGCTGTGCGAGTCGCTCTGCTACCCGGGTATCATCTCCCTGGCGCACAGCATGGGCCGCCGTCTGCGCGGCGTAGCCATGGATGAGCACGGTTTGATTCCCGAGGCATTGCGCGCGGCCTGCTTGGAGCACCGCCCTGCCCTGCTGGTGTGCGTCACTACCCACCAGAACCCGACCAATTCGGTCATGCCCCACGCGCGGCGCCAGGCCATCGCAGAGATTGCCCGCGAATTCGACCTGTTCATCGTCGATGACGATATCTACGGTTTTCTCGAGCCCGCACCGGATTACAAGCCACTGGCCGCCTATGCGCCTGAACGCTCGGTGTACCTCACCAGCCTGTCCAAGAGCGTGCTGCCGGCACTGCGCATCGGTTACCTGTACGCCCCACCGCAAACCCTCTCGCGGCTATCGTCCATGGTTCGCAGCAGCGTGTGGATGCCATCACCGTTGATGGCTCAATTAGCCAGTAACCTGATCAACAGCGGCATGGCCGACCAGCTGGTGCGTGCCCAGCAGCACGAGGCAGCCGCGCGCCAGCAAATGGCCCAGGAGATATTCGGCAAGTACAAGATCCGCAGCCAGCCCAACAGCTTCCATATCTGGTTGGAGTTACCGGAGCCCTGGACCAGCGACGAATTCGCCAATCTGGCACGCGACAATGGCGTCACGGTAGTCAGTGGCAGCCAGTTCCTGCCGGAACGCAGCCACGCCGCCTGCGGCGTGCGTATCGCCTTGATGGCCCCCAAGCGCGAGGAACTGGCCTTTGCCCTGACCAAGCTGGTCAGCCTGCTGGATTCGCCGGAGCCGCGGTTGTTCTATTGAGCAGGCCTGGTACTGGAGCTGCGGTGCCATTTTGGGGGGCACTTTGCGCCCCTTTCGCAACACAAGGCCGCTCCTACAAGTACCTGAACTGCGCTGCCGGTGAGATCACGCTGTAGCTGTAGGTGGGCTTGCCCGCGAATGCGTCGGTAAACCCACTGCAGCATTCGCGGGTGAACCCGCTCCTACAGGGCCCGCGCCATGGTTCAGATAGCCGCAGAACCTGAACGTCTTGGTATCACCCAAAGAGGTGCAGCAGAACGGCACCCGCCAACACCAGGCTCACGCCTACCACCTGAATATCGCAGTGAGGGAGCAGTCACAACACCAGCTATTTCAGAAACCTCCTACACAGGATGGCTGCCCATAAAAAAACCCAGGGCAGCTGCCCTGGGTTTTTGATCTTGCCAAACGACTGGCCGCTCTGATCAGAACGGAATATCGTCATCGAAGCTGTCGAAGTCAGCAGCCGGTTGCGGAGCAGGCTGCTGCGGCGCCGGGCGCTGAGGGGCCTGCTGTGGGCGCTGAGCCTGTTGGCGTGGCGGGGCTTGGTTGTACTGTTGCTGCTGGCCGCCACCTTGGTTGTAGTTGCCACCACCCTGGTTGTACGGATCACCGCCCTGCTGCTGGCCCTGTGGACGTCCGCCAAGCAGCTGCATGGTGCCGTTGATGTCGACGATGATCTCGGTGGTGTAGCGCTTGATACCGTCTTTTTCCCACTCGCGGGTCTGCAGCTTGCCTTCGATGTAGCACTGCGAACCCTTGCGCAGGTATTCGCCGGCAATTTCGGCAACCTTGCCGAACAGCGACACACGGTGCCACTCGGTACGCTCGACCTTCTGGCCCGACTGCTTGTCGGTCCACTGCTCGCTGGTAGCCAGGCTCAGGTTGGTCACGGCATTACCGTTGGGCAGGTAGCGGACTTCGGGATCCTGGCCACAGGTACCGACCAGAATGACTTTGTTAACCCCACGGGCCATAACGTTCTCCTAGGCTTCGCACGCCGAAGAGGCTGGGTTCACCAGGCGCTCGAGGGTCGTACGGTCCAAAATTTTCGTATCCAGTTTGATATAGATGGCGGCTTCTTCTGCCACCACGACGGCGTCGGTCACACCCGGCACGGCCATCAGGCGCTCGGTCAGGCCGGCTTCCCGAACTGCCTCTGGCGTCAGCGGCATGCGCAGGCTGGTCACATAGGGCGGCTCGTTCATGCGCAAGGCGACGACCAACCAGATGGCACACAGTACCGCACACCCGAGGAACACCATGTTCAGCCCGCCGTGTTGGAACAACCAGCCACCAAGGATGCCGCCCAGCGCGGCACCGAGGAACTGGCTGGTGGAATACACCCCCATCGCCGTCCCCTTGCCACCCGCAGGCGACACCTTGCTCACCAGCGAAGGCAGCGATGCCTCCAGCAAGTTGAATGCAGTAAAGAATACCACGGTGCCGACTACCAGTCCGCGCAAACCGTCAGCCCACTGCCAGAAGAACACCTCCACCAACAGCAACACACTGACCGCTCCAGCAAGCACGCGTTTCATCTTGCGCTTTTTTTCGCCATAGATGATGAACGGGACCATTGCAAAAAATGAGATGAACAACGCGGTCAGGTACACCCACCAATGCTGCTCCTTCGGCAGGCCGCCACGCTCGACGAAGGCCAGTGGCAGCGCGACGAAGCTGGCCATGAGGATGGCATGCAAAATGAAAATGCCCAGGTCCAGGCGCAGAAGGTCCGGATGGCGCAGGGTCGGGCCGATGGCCTGACGCGCCACACCCGACTCGCGGTGCTGCAGGATGCTGTGGGTGTTGGGCACGACAAAGGCGATCAGCAGGATGCCGATCAGGGCAAGTCCTGCCGTGGCCAGGAACAATCCTGACAAACCAAAGGCACTTGTCAGCAATGGCCCCACCACCATGGCGACAGCGAACGACAGGCCGATGCTCATGCCGATCATGGCCATGGCTTTGGTCCGGTGTTGCTCGCGGGTGAGGTCGGACAACAGCGCCATGACCGCGGCAGAAATCGCCCCGGCGCCCTGCAGGATGCGCCCGGCGATCACCCCCCAGATGGAGTCGGCCTGGGCCGCAAGCACACTGCCCAGGGCAAAGATCACCAGCCCCAGGTAAATCACCGGCCGGCGACCGATGCGGTCGGAAATCATCCCGAATGGGATCTGCAGTACCGCCTGGGTCAGGCCATAGGCACCGATGGCCAGGCCAATCAGCGCAGGCGTGGCACCAGCCAGGTCCATGCCGTAAGTGGCCAGCACCGGCAAGACCATGAACATGCCCAGCATACGAAAGGCAAAGACCAGGGCAAGGCCGCTAGCGGCGCGGGTTTCGCTGCCACTCATGCGCTCGTTGTGGGTGTCTTGCATGGATTAACCTCGTGTGAACCGGCGGCGATTCTACCAGTCCGACAGCTTGACGGCATCTACGCGACGCTTTGCCGCGTACTGGCAGCGCGCCGTATACTTCTTTGTTTATGCCCGCCGAGCGAGGCCGCAGTGGACAAGATCCTGATTCGTGGGGCACGTACCCACAACCTGAAGAACATCGACCTGACCCTGCCCCGGGACAAGCTGATCGTGATCACCGGCCTGTCCGGCTCCGGTAAGTCGTCCCTGGCGTTCGACACCCTATACGCCGAAGGCCAGCGCCGCTATGTGGAATCGCTGTCGGCCTATGCCCGGCAGTTCCTGTCGATGATGGAAAAGCCTGACGTCGACACCATCGAAGGCCTGTCGCCGGCCATTTCCATCGAGCAGAAGTCGACCTCGCACAACCCACGCTCCACGGTTGGCACCATTACCGAAATCTACGACTACCTGCGCCTGCTCTATGCGCGCGTTGGTACCCCGCGCTGCCCGGACCACGATATCCCGCTGGAAGCGCAAACGATCAGCCAGATGGTCGACTTGGTCCTAGAGCGCCCGGAAGGTAGCAAGCTGATGCTGCTGGCACCGGTAATACGCGAACGTAAGGGCGAGCACCTGGCGGTATTCGACGAGTTGCGCGCCCAAGGTTTTGTGCGGGCTCGGGTCAACGGCAAACTCTACGAACTCGACGAACTGCCCAAGCTGGACAAGCAGAAGAAGCACAGCATCGATGTGGTGGTGGACCGTTTCAAGGTCCGCGCCGACCTGCAGCAGCGCTTGGCCGAGTCATTCGAGACGGCGCTCAAGCTGGCCGACGGCATCGCTCTGGTGGCGCCGATGGACGACGAACCGGGCGAAGAAATGATCTTCTCCGCGCGCTTCGCCTGCCCGGTGTGCGGGCATGCCATCAGTGAGCTGGAGCCAAAGCTGTTCTCCTTCAACAACCCCGCTGGCGCGTGCCCAACCTGCGATGGCTTGGGGGTGAAGCAGTTCTTCGACACCAAGCGCCTGGTCAATGCCGAGCTCACCCTGGCCGAAGGCGCGATCCGCGGCTGGGACCGGCGCAACGTGTACTACTTCCAGATGCTCGGCTCGTTGGCCGCGCATTACGGCTTCAGCCTTGAGGAACCGTTCGGCGAGCTGTCGGCTGAGCACCAAAAGGTGATCCTGCAGGGCAGTGGCAAGCAGAGTGTCGACTTCAAGTACCTCAATGACCGTGGCGATATCGTCAAGCGCTCGCACCCGTTCGAAGGCATCGTGCCGAACCTGGAGCGCCGCTACCGCGAGACCGAATCGGCCACCGTGCGTGAAGAGCTGGCCAAGTTCCTCGGCACCCAGCCTTGCCCAGATTGCCGCGGCACCCGCCTGCGGCGCGAGGCGCGCCATGTGTGGGTCGGTGAGAAGACCTTACCGGCAGTGACCAACCTGCCGATCGGTGAAGCCAGCAATTACTTCGGCGAACTGACCCTGACCGGCCGCCGCGGTGAAATTGCGGCGAAGATCCTCAAGGAAATCTGCGAGCGCCTGCAATTCCTGATCAACGTCGGCCTCGACTACCTGACCCTGGACCGCAGCGCCGATACCCTTTCGGGTGGCGAAGCGCAGCGTATCCGCCTGGCCAGCCAGATCGGCGCCGGCCTGGTGGGGGTAATGTACATCCTCGATGAGCCGTCCATCGGCCTTCACCAGCGTGACAACGACCGCCTGCTGGCCACCCTCAATCACCTGCGCGATCTGGGCAATACGGTAATCGTGGTGGAACACGACGAGGACGCCATCCGCCTGGCCGACTACGTGGTGGATATCGGCCCGGGGGCCGGTGTACACGGCGGGCAGATCGTTGCCGAGGGCTCGCCTCAGGAAGTCATGGACCACCCTGACTCGCTGACCGGCATGTACCTGTCCGGGCGTAAGAAAATTGTCGTCCCGGCCAAGCGCACGCCACGCAACAAGAAGCTGCAGCTCAAGCTCAAGGGCGCGCGCGGCAACAACCTGCAGAACGTCGACCTTGAAGTCCCGATCGGCCTGCTGACCTGCGTGACCGGAGTGTCCGGCTCGGGCAAATCGACGCTGATCAACAATACCCTGTACCCGCTGGCCGCCACCGCGCTAAATGGCGCAAGCAGCCTGGAAGCGGCGCCGCATGCCAGCATGGATGGCCTGCAGCACCTGGACAAGGTGGTCGATATCGACCAGAGCCCAATCGGCCGCACTCCGCGCTCGAACCCGGCAACCTATACCGGCATCTTCACCCCGATCCGCGAACTGTTCTCCGGCGTGCCAGAGTCGCGTTCGCGCGGTTATGGCCCTGGGCGTTTCTCGTTCAACGTCAAGGGTGGCCGTTGCGAGGCCTGCCAGGGCGATGGTCTGATCAAGGTGGAAATGCACTTTTTGCCGGACATCTACGTACCGTGCGACGTGTGCAAGAGCAAGCGCTACAACCGTGAAACCCTTGAGATCAAGTACAAAGGCAAGAACATTCACGAGGTGCTGGAGATGACCATCGAGGATGCCCGCGAGTTCTTCGATGCAGTGCCGGCGTTGGCGCGCAAGCTGCAGACGTTGATGGACGTGGGGCTGTCGTACATCAAGCTGGGGCAATCGGCGACCACACTGTCCGGCGGTGAGGCGCAACGGGTGAAGCTGTCGCGCGAGCTGTCCAAACGCGATACTGGCAAAACCCTGTACATCCTCGACGAGCCAACCACCGGCCTGCACTTTGCCGATATCCAGCAACTGCTGGACGTGCTGCATCGCCTGCGCGACCACGGCAATACCGTGGTGGTGATCGAGCACAACCTGGATGTGATCAAGACCGCTGACTGGCTGGTGGACCTGGGGCCAGAGGGTGGCTCCAAGGGTGGGCAGATCATTGCCTGCGGTACACCAGAAGAGCTGAGCGAGATGAAGCAGTCATATACCGGGCATTACCTGAAACCGCTGCTAGAGCGAGATCGGGCTTGACGGCAATGGGGGCTGCTTTTGCAGCCCCCAGCATTTACATCTGCGATTGCAGGTAGTTTTGCAGGCCAATGGCCTTGATCAAGCCCTGCTGCTTCTCCAGCCAATAGGTGTGATCTTCTTCGGTATCGGCCAACTGCGCACGCAGGATGTCACGGCTGATGTAATCCTTGTGCAGCTCGCACAGCTCGATACCTTTGCACAGCGCACCACGCACCTTGTACTCAAGCTTGAGGTCAGCCGCGATCATCTCCGGCACGGTACTGCCCACTTCCAGATCATCCGCGCGCATGTCTGGGGTTCCTTCCAGCATGAGGATTCGGCGCATCAGCGCATCAGCGTGTTGCGTCTCCTCTTCCATCTCGTGGTTGATGCGCTCGTACAGCTTGGACAGCCCCCAGTCTTCGTACATGCGCGAATGAATGAAGTACTGGTCGCGTGCCGCCAGTTCGCCCTTCAGCAGCGTGACGAGGTAGTTGATTACGTCTGGGTGGCCTTGCATCGCCCTGATTCTCCATTTGAAAACGTCTATGCCAGATAGTGTGAACCAGCTTTTGCCTACGGTCACTGAAAAACGCGCAATTAGAGGCAAAAAATCGGTTAAACAGTAGTGATATTCATTGAAAAACCGCCCAAATGAGGGCGGTTCTTCTTATCACTTCGACTTAGGCGATGTTAATGCCCAGAGCCTGGGCAACCCCTTCGCCGTAGGCTGGGTCGGCCTTGAAGAAATACTGCAGCTGGCGCTGAATCACATCTTCGCTGACGCCTGCCATGGCTCCCGCAATGTTGTTGATCAACAGGGCTTGCTGCTCATCGTCCATCAGGCGGAACAGCGCGCCGGCGTGGCTGTAGTAATCGGTGTCCTCGCGGTGGTCGTAGCGATCGGCAACCCCCTTCAGGGCCAACGCTGGCTCGGCATGGCGTGGCGACTGTTTCGGTGCATCGGCGTAGCTGTTGGGCTCGTAGTTCGCCGCATTACCGTAACTGCCGGTGGCCATCGAGCCATCGCGCTGATAACTGTTGAGCGGGCAGCGCGGCGCATTCACCGGTAGCTGCTGGTGATTGGTGCCTACCCGGTAGCGATGCGCATCAGCGTAGGCGAATACCCGGCCTTGTAGCATGCGATCCGGCGACAGGCCGACACCTGGCACCATGTTGCTCGGGCCAAACGCCGCCTGCTCAACCTCGGCGAAGTAGTTGAGCGGGTTACGGTTCAGCTCCAGCACACCTACCTCAATCAGCGGGTAGTTCTTTTGCGACCAGGTCTTGGTCACGTCAAAGGGGTTTTCATCCCGGCTGGCAGCCTCGGCTTCGCTCATCACCTGAACACATACAGTCCAACGTGGGTAATCGCCACGCTCGATGGCCGCAAACAGGTCACGCTGGGCGTAGTCGGGGTCGGTACCTGCCAGGCGCGCGGCATCTGCCGGGGCGAGGTTTTTGATGCCTTGCTGGGTCTTGAAGTGCCATTTAACCCAGGTACGCTCACCCTCGGCATTGATCAGGCTGTAGGTGTGGCTGCCAAAGCCGTGCATGTGCCTGTAACCGTCCGGAATGCCGCGGTCGGAGAAGAGGATGGTGACCTGGTGCAAGGCCTCGGGCGAGTGCGACCAGAAGTCCCACATCATCTGCGCGTTCTTCAGGTTGGATTGTGGGTGGCGCTTCTGGGTGTGGATGAAGTCTGGGAACTTAAGTGGGTCGCGGATAAAGAACACCGGCGTATTGTTGCCGACGATGTCCCAGTTGCCTTCCTCGGTGTAGAACTTAACTGCGAAACCGCGCGGATCACGCTCAGTATCGGCGGAGCCGCGCTCACCACCAACGGTAGAGAAGCGCAGGAAGGTCTCGGTCTGCTTACCGATCTGTTCGAACAGCTTGGCGCTGGTGTAACCGGTGATATCGCGGGTGACCGTAAAAGTGCCGTAGGCGCCCGAACCCTTAGCGTGTACCCGGCGCTCAGGAATGTTCTCTCGGTTGAAATGGGCGAGCTTCTCGATCAGATGGAAGTCATCGAGCAGTAACGGGCCGCGCGGGCCGGCAGACCGGGAATTCTGGTTGTCAGCTACAGGTGCACCGCTAGCGGTAGTGAGAATCTTGCTCATGGGCTCTCCATATCAGTCTTCAAGCGCCGGCTAATCGGCTTGAGAAGGAGTATTGACGAGCGGTTACCACAGAACAAATTCATTACATGACTTGTATCAATAGAAATAAACAATACATAAACAAACAAAAAACCGGGCACTAGGCCCGGTTTTTTGTAGCAGACAGAACGTCTTACTCGGCAGCTTCTACAGCACCACCGACTGGACGATCAACCAGCTCGACATACGCCATAGGCGCGTTGTCGCCAGCGCGGAAACCGCACTTCAGGATGCGCAGGTAGCCGCCCTGACGGGTGGCGTAACGCTTGCCCAGGTCGTTGAACAGTTTGCCAACAGCGGACTTCGAACGGGTACGATCGAAGGCCAGACGACGGTTAGCAACGCTGTCTTCCTTGGCCAGGGTGATCAGCGGCTCGGCAACGCGGCGCAGTTCCTTGGCTTTCGGCAGGGTGGTTTTGATCAGCTCGTGCTCGATCAGCGACACTGCCATGTTCTGGAACATAGCCTTGCGGTGAGAGCTGGTGCGGCTCAGGTGACGTCCACTTTTACGATGACGCATGATTCATTCCTTACCAAACACTACGTTCGGTGATTACGACGATCAGGCGGTCGCCTTGTCGTCTTTCTTAAGACTTGCAGGCGGCCAGTTGTCGAGGCGCATGCCGAGAGACAGACCACGAGAGGCCAGCACGTCCTTGATTTCAGTCAGGGACTTCTTACCCAGGTTAGGAGTCTTCAACAGCTCTACTTCGGTACGCTGAATCAGGTCGCCGATGTAGTAGATGTTCTCCGCCTTGAGGCAGTTGGCCGAACGTACAGTCAGTTCCAGGTCGTCAACCGGACGCAGCAGGATCGGATCGATCTCGTCTTCCTGCTCGACTACGACAGGCTCGCTGTCACCCTTGAGGTCGACGAACGCGGCCAGCTGCTGTTGCAGGATGGTCGCAGCGCGGCGGATAGCCTCTTCAGGATCCAGGGTGCCGTTGGTTTCCAGATCAATGACCAGCTTGTCCAAGTTGGTACGCTGCTCAACACGGGCGTTCTCGACCACATAGGCGATACGACGCACCGGGCTGAACGAAGCGTCCAACTGCAGACGGCCAATGCTACGGCTTTCGTCTTCGTCGGTTTGACGGGAGTCGGCCGGCTCGTAACCACGACCACGAGCTACAGTGAGCTTCATGTTCAGGGCGCCGTTCGACGCCAGGTTCGCGATTACGTGATCGGGGTTGACGATCTCGACATCGTGATCCAGCTGAATATCGGCAGCGGTAACCACCCCCGAACCCTTTTTCGACAAGGTCAGCGTAACTTCGTCACGACCGTGCAGTTTGATAGCCAGGCCTTTCAGGTTCAACAGGATTTCAATTACGTCTTCCTGAACACCTTCGATCGCGGAGTACTCATGGAGTACGCCATCGATCTCGGCCTCGACTACTGCACAGCCAGGCATGGAGGACAACAGGATGCGGCGCAGCGCGTTGCCCAGGGTATGGCCGAAACCACGCTCGAGAGGCTCGAGCGTGATCTTAGCGCGGGTCGGACTGACTACCTGCACATCAATATGGCGGGGAGTCAGGAACTCATTTACCGAAATCTGCATGGATGCACCTATTTTCTAGCCCTTACTTGGAGTAGAGCTCGACAATCAGGTTTTCGTTGATGTCGGCAGACAGGTCGCTGCGAGCAGGAACGTTCTTGAAAACGCCCGACTTTTTAGCAGCATCCACGTCAACCCACTCAACGCGGCCACGCTGGGCGCACAGTTCAAGGGCTTGAACAATGCGCAGCTGAGCCAACGACTTCTCGCGGACCGCGACCACGTCACCCGGACGAACTTGGTAGGATGGAATGTTTACAGTCTTACCGTTGACGCTGATCGCTTTGTGCGAAACCAGCTGACGCGACTCGGAACGAGTCGAGCCGAAGCCCATACGGTAAACGACGTTATCCAGACGGCACTCGAGCAGTTGCAGCAGGTTCTCACCAGTTGCGCCTTTTTTCGAGGCTGCAGCTTGGTAGTAACCGCGGAACTGACGCTCCAGAACACCGTAGATACGACGGACTTTTTGTTTCTCACGCAGCTGGGTGCCGTAGTCGGACTGACGGCCACGGCGCTGGCCGTGGATACCTGGGGCTGCTTCGATGTTGCACTTCGATTCCAGAGCGCGAACGCCGCTCTTCAGGAACAGATCGGTGCCTTCACGACGAGACAGTTTGCATTTTGGACCAATGTAACGTGCCATTCTTCTGTCTCCTGATTACACGCGACGCTTCTTCGGCGGACGGCACCCGTTATGCGGGATTGGCGTCACGTCGGTGATGCTGGCGATCTTGTAGCCGCAGCTGTTCAATGCACGAACGGCGGACTCACGACCTGGACCTGGACCCTTGACGTTGACGTCGAGGTTCTTCAGACCGTATTCCAGCGCAGCTTGACCAGCACGCTCAGCAGCAATCTGAGCTGCGAACGGGGTGGATTTGCGCGAACCACGGAAACCCGAACCACCGGAGGTCGCCCAGGACAAAGCATTGCCCTGACGGTCGGTGATGGTCACGATGGTGTTGTTGAAAGACGCATGGATGTGGGCGATGCCATCAACCACTGTCTTTTTGACTTTCTTACGAGGACGAGCAGCAGGTTTTGCCATGTCTATATTCCTGGGCGGTTACTTGCGGATCGGCTTACGCGGGCCCTTACGGGTGCGTGCGTTGGTCTTGGTGCGCTGACCGCGAACCGGCAGACCTTTACGATGACGCAGGCCGCGGTAGCAACCCAGGTCCATCAAGCGCTTGATCTTCATGTTGATGTCACGACGCAGGTCACCTTCAGTGGTGAACTTCGCGACTTCGCCACGCAGGGTTTCGATTTGCTCGTCGCTCAGATCCTTGATCTTAGCGGCTGGGTTTACACCAGCGTCTGCACAGATCTTCTGTGCAGTTGTGCGACCGACACCATAGATGTAGGTCAGCGAGATAACAGTATGCTTGTTATCTGGAATGTTGACGCCTGCAATACGGGCCATTCAGTGGGACTCCAATTGACAGCTACCTACGCCCCGGAAGCCAAGAAATAGGGCGCGAGATAATATCGCTGTAGAAACGAATAATCAACCCAGCAGCACACTAGCTGCTGGGTTTGAAGCGCAGATCACACTCAGCCTTGGCGCTGTTTGTGACGCGGTTCCGCGCTGCAGATCACTCGTACGACGCCTTCGCGACGGATGATCTTGCAGTTACGGCACAGCTTTTTCACCGATGCACGAACTTTCATTACCGACTCCTCGAACCTTAGGGGCGTATCAGCGCAGCAAACCGCTGCCACCGTAGCCTTTCAGGTTGGCTTTCTTCATCAGGGATTCGTACTGGTGCGAAACGAGGTGCGATTGTACTTGGGACATGAAGTCCATCACAACCACTACCACAATCAGCAACGAGGTCCCGCCAAGGTAGAACGGCACATTTGCTGCCACCACCAGGAACTGGGGCAGAAGGCAGACGGCCATCATGTAAAGAGCACCGAACATGGTCAAACGAGTCAGAACGCCATCAATGTAGCGTGCCGACTGCTCACCAGGACGGATACCCGGAATAAAGGCACCGGACTTCTTCAGGTTTTCCGCTACGTCTTTCGGGTTGAACATCAGCGCTGTGTAGAAGAAGCAGAAGAAAATGATCCCTGCACTAAACAGCAAAATGTTCAACGGCTGACCAGGAGCGATCGACTGCGAGATGTCCTGCAGCCAGCCCATACCTTCGGACTGACCGAACCAGGCACCCAGCGAAGCCGGGAACAGCAGAATGCTGCTCGCGAAAATGGCCGGGATGACCCCCGCCATGTTCACTTTCAGCGGCAAGTGGCTAGTCTGCGCAGCGAAGACCTTGCGGCCCTGCTGACGCTTGGCGTAGTGAACGGCGATACGACGCTGACCACGCTCAATGAACACCACGAAACCGATAATCGCTACTGCCAGCAAACCGATTGCGACCAGGGCGAAAATGTTGATATCGCCTGTGCGTGCAGACTCGAAAGACTGCCCGATTGCTCTCGGAAGACCGGCAACGATACCTGCGAAGATCAACATCGAGATACCGTTGCCCACACCGCGCTCGGTGATCTGTTCGCCCAGCCACATCATGAACATCGCGCCAGCCACGAAGGTGGAGACGGCGACGACATGGAAGCCCAGGCCCACAGAAAACGCCACGCCCTGGTTGGCCAGGCCAATGGACATGCCAATGGCTTGAACCAGTGCCAGGATAACGGTGCCGTAGCGGGTGTACTGGCTGATCTTGCGACGGCCAGCTTCACCTTCCTTCTTCAACTGCTCCAGTTGCGGGCTGACCGCCGTCATCAGCTGCATGATGATCGATGCCGAAATGTACGGCATGATCCCCAGTGCAAAGATGCTCATGCGCTCAAGCGCGCCACCGGAAAACATGTTGAACAAGCTAAGAATGGTCCCCTCATTCTGCCGAAACAGATCCGCCAGACGGTCTGGATTGATGCCAGGAACCGGGATATGCGCACCTATCCGATAGACGATGATCGCCATGAACAGAAAGCGCAGACGAGCCCAGAGTTCCGACATCCCGCCCTTACCGAGCGAAGAGAGAGCACCTTGCTTAGCCATTTATTCCTCGAATTTGCCGCCAGCTGCTTCGATAGCCGCACGCGCACCCTTGGTGGCTGCGATGCCCTTGATGGTGACTGCGCGAGTAACTTCGCCAGACAGCATGATTTTCACACGCTGAATGTGCTGGTTGATCACGTTGGCATCCTTCAGGGACTGCACGGAGATCACGTCGCCTTCCACTTTGGCCAGCTCGGACAGACGCACTTCGGCGCGATCCATGGCTTTCAGGGAAACGAAGCCGAACTTCGGCAGACGACGGTGCAGCGGCTGTTGACCGCCTTCGAAGCCCGGAGCGATCGAACCACCCGAACGGGAGGTCTGACCTTTGTGACCACGGCCGCCAGTCTTACCCAGACCGCTACCGATACCACGACCCGGACGATGCTTTTCGCGACGGGAACCCGGCGCTGGACTCAGATCATTGAGTTTCATCGATTAACCCTCGACGCGCAGCATGTAGTAAGCCTTGTTGATCATCCCGCGATTCTCGGGAGTATCCTGGACTTCTACAGTGTGACCGATGCGACGCAGACCCAGGCCCTTAACACACAGTTTGTGGTTAGGCAGACGGCCCGAGACGCTCTTGATCAGCGTTACTTTTACGGTTGCCATGATCAGAAGATCTCCTCAACGCTCTTGCCGCGCTTGGCAGCAATGGATTCAGGAGATTGCATGGCTTTCAGACCCTTGAAGGTGGCGTAAACCACGTTCACTGGGTTGGTCGAACCGTAGCACTTGGCCAGGACGTTCTGAACACCAG
The DNA here is from genome assembly GCF_003627215.1 of Pseudomonas sp. Leaf58. Taxonomy (NCBI): domain Bacteria; kingdom Pseudomonadati; phylum Pseudomonadota; class Gammaproteobacteria; order Pseudomonadales; family Pseudomonadaceae; genus Pseudomonas; species Pseudomonas sp. Leaf58. The sequence goes on along the minus strand of NZ_CP032677.1, from coordinate 543,684 downwards.
CAACTTCCAGGACAGCACGCATGGCGCCACCGGCGATGATACCGGTACCTTCCGAGGCAGGCTGCATGTAAACCTTCGAGGCGCCGTGGGCGGCCTTGGTGGCGTACTGCAGGGTGGTGCCCTTCAGGTCAACCTGGATCATGTTGCGGCGAGCAGCTTCCATGGCTTTCTGGATCGCAGCAGGTACTTCGCGCGATTTGCCACGGCCGAAGCCGACACGACCTTTACCATCACCAACCACGGTCAACGCGGTGAAAGTGAAGATACGGCCGCCTTTTACGGTCTTGGCAACGCGGTTAACCTGAACCAGCTTCTCGATGTAGCCTTCGTCGCGCTTTTGATCGTTATTTGCCATAACTTAGAACTCCAGCCCGCCTTCACGAGCAGCATCAGCCAGCGCTTTGACGCGGCCATGGTACTTGAAGCCGGAACGGTCAAAGGCAACTTGAGATACACCGGCGGCTTTCGCACGCTCAGCTACCAGCTTGCCAACCTTAGTGGCCGCGTCGATGTTGCCAGTGGCGCCATCACGCAGGTCTTTGTCCAAGGTCGAGGCGCTTGCCAGAACCTTGCTGCCGTCGGCCGAAATGACCTGGGCGTAGATGTGCTGCGAGGAGCGGAACACGCACAGGCGCACGACTTCGAGTTCGTGCATCTTGAGACGTGCTTTGCGAGCGCGACGCAGTCGAATAACTTTTTTGTCGGTCATTTACTAGGCCCTACTTCTTCTTGGCTTCTTTACGACGGACTACTTCGTCCGCGTAACGCACACCTTTGCCTTTGTAAGGCTCTGGTGGACGGAAGTCGCGGATTTCAGCGGCCACCTGACCTACCAGTTGCTTATCGATACCCTTGATCAGGATGTCGGTCTGGCTAGGCGTTTCAGCGGTGATACCGGCTGGCAGTTCGTAGTCCACTGGGTGAGAGAAGCCCAGGGCCAGGTTCAGGACGGTGCCTTTAGCCTGTGCCTTGTAACCAACACCGACCAGCTGGAGCTTACGCTCGAAGCCTTGGCTTACGCCTTGGACCATGTTGTTGACCAGAGCACGGGTAGTACCGGCCATGGCACGAGCTTGCTGGTCACCATTGCGAGCGACGAAACGCAGCTCACCAGACTCTTCGGTAACTTCAACAGACGAGTGAACGTTCAGTTCGAGAGTGCCTTTGGCACCCTTCACCGAAAGCTGCTGGCCGGCGAATTTAACTTCGACACCGGATGGCAGCTTAACGGGGTTCTTAGCGACGCGAGACATGTCTATCCCCCCTTAGAACACTGTGCACAGAACTTCGCCGCCGACACCGGCAGCGCGCGCAGCGCGATCAGTCATCACACCTTTGTTGGTGGAGACGATAGACACGCCCAGACCGCCACGAACTTTCGGCAGATCAGTGACGGCCTTGTACTGGCGCAGGCCTGGACGGCTGGAGCGCTTCAGTTCCTCGATGACCGGACGGCCCTCGAAGTACTTCAGTTCGATCGACAGGGAAGGCTTGGCCTCACCAGTTACCTGGTAGCCAGCGATGTAACCTTCGTCCTTCAGAACTTTGGCAACCGCGACCTTCAGGGTAGACGAAGGCATGCTTACGACGGACTTTTCAGCCATCTGGGCATTACGGATGCGAGTTAGCATGTCCGCTAACGGGTCCTGCATACTCATGGGCTAGATGCTCCTGATACAAGAATTATTAGCCTTGCGGCTATGACAACCACCTAAGCGGATTGGGTAAAAAACCCGGGCTCAGGTGAGCCGGTCATTCTAGACACAAGGCAGAAACGAAACAAGCCCCATATAGGGGCTTGTTTGTTGGCGAGGTCACCGGCGGTCGGAAGATTGCTCCCCTTCCACCGGGATCACACCGGCAGCGCTTACCAGGAGGCCTTGACCAGACCTGGTACGTCACCGCGCATTGCAGCTTGACGCAGCATGTTACGGCCCAGGCCGAACTTACGGTATACACCGTGAGGACGACCGGTCAGGCGGCAACGGTTGCGCAGACGCGCAGCGCTGGCATCACGTGGCTGCTTCTGCAGGGCGACAACGGCAGCGAAACGCTCTTCTGGAGAGGCATTTACGTTGACGATGGTCGCTTTCAGCTCAGCACGCTTCTTAGCGAACTTGGCTACCGTGAGCTGACGCTTCAGCTCGCGGTTTTTCATGCTCTTCTTGGCCATTTTCCTACTCCAATCAGTTGCGGAACGGGAACTTGAAAGCACGCAGCAGAGCGCGGCCTTCGTCGTCCGAACGAGCAGTGGTGGTCAGGGTGATGTCCAAACCGCGCAGAGCATCGATCTTGTCGTAATCGATTTCCGGGAAGATGATCTGCTCTTTCACGCCCATGCTGTAGTTGCCACGGCCATCGAAGGACTTGGCATTCAGGCCGCGGAAGTCGCGAACCCGAGGCAGGGAGATCGCCAGCAGGCGGTCCAGGAATTCGTACATCTTGTCGCTACGCAGGGTCACCTTGACGCCGATCGGCCATCCTTCGCGGACTTTGAAGCCAGCGATGGATTTGCGAGCGAAAGTCACGACCGGCTTTTGACCGGTGATCTTTTCCAGGTCAGCTACAGCGTGCTCGATGACTTTTTTGTCGCCGATCGCTTCGCCCAGACCCATGTTCAGGGTGATTTTGGTAACGCGCGGAACTTCCATCACGTTCGACAGCTTAAGTTCTTCCTTAAGCTTAGGAGCGATTTCGTTCCGGTAAATCTCTTTCAGTCGTGCCATGGTCTTCTACCTAGCAGTGTTCAAGCATCAACCGCTTTTTGGGTCGACTTGAAGACACGAATTTTCTTACCGTCTTCTACTTTGAAACCAACGCGGTCAGCCTTGTTGGTTTCGCCGTTGAAGATGGCAACGTTGGAAGCGTGCAGAGGCGCTTCTTTCTCGACGATACCGCCCTGAACGCCCGCCATCGGGTTAGGCTTGGTATGACGCTTAACCAGGTTCACGCCACCGATAACCAGACGGTCATCAGCCAGAACCTTCAGCACCTTACCGCGCTTACCTTTGTCTTTGCCGGCGATCACGATGATCTCGTCGTCACGACGAATCTTTTGCATGTCGGATCTCCTTACAGCACTTCAGGGGCGAGCGAGACGATCTTCATGAACTTCTCAGTACGAAGTTCACGGGTCACTGGCCCGAAGATGCGAGTGCCGATCGGCTCTTGCTTGTTGTTCAGCAGAACAGCAGCGTTGCCGTCGAAACGAATGATGGAACCGTCAGCGCGACGTACACCGTGACGGGTACGAACGACAACAGCAGTCATCACCTGGCCTTTTTTGACCTTACCGCGCGGAATTGCTTCCTTGACGGTTACTTTGATGATGTCACCGATGCCAGCGTAACGGCGGTGCGAACCACCGAGTACCTTGATGCACATGACGCGACGAGCGCCGCTGTTATCGGCCACATCGAGCATGGATTGAGTCTGAATCATAAAATTTCTCCGACCCCTAGCCCTTAGACTTCAACAGCGCGTTCGAGGACTTCAACCAGTGCCCAGGACTTGGTCTTGGCCAGCGGACGGGTTTCACGGATGGAAACCTTGTCGCCGATCTTGCACTGGTTGGCTTCGTCGTGCGCGTGCAGCTTAGTCGAACGCTTAACGTATTTACCGTAGATCGGGTGCTTTACGCGACGCTCGATCAGAACGGTGATGGTCTTGTCCATTTTGTCGCTGACGACACGGCCAGTCAGCGTACGGACGGTTTTTTCAGCTTCAGCCATGATCACTTACCTGCCTGCTGGTTGAGCACAGTTTTCACGCGAGCGATGTCACGCTTAACTTGCGAGAGCAGGTGCGACTGCCCCAACTGGCCAGTTGCTTTCTGCATACGCAGATTGAACTGGTCGCGCAGCAAGCCGAGCAGTTGCTCGTTCAGTTGCTGTGCCGATTTTTCACGAAGTTCATTCGCTTTCATCACATCACCGTCCGCTTAACAAAGGAGGTGGCGAGAGGCAGCTTTGCAGCAGCCAGGGCGAAAGCTTCGCGCGCCAGCTCTTCAGAAACACCCTCGATCTCGTACAGGACTTTGCCTGGCTGGATCTGGGCAACCCAGTATTCCACGGAGCCCTTACCTTTACCCATACGAACCTCAAGAGGCTTCTTGGAGATCGGCTTGTCCGGGAACACACGGATCCAGATCTTACCGCCACGCTTTACGTGACGGGTCAGCGCACGACGTGCGGACTCGATCTGGCGAGCGGTGAGGCGACCGCGAGCAACAGCTTTCAGGGCGAATTCGCCGAAGCTGACTTTGCTACCGCGCAGTGCCAGACCACGGTTGTGGCCAGTCATCTGCTTGCGGAATTTTGTACGCTTTGGTTGCAACATTTGGCGTACCCCTTACTTAGCAGCTTTTTTACGAGGCGCTGGTGCTTGTGGTTTCAGTTCTTCTTGGCGACCACCAATAACTTCGCCTTTGAAGATCCAAACCTTCACACCGATCACACCGTAAGTGGTGTGAGCTTCGTAGGTGTTGTAGTCGATATCGGCACGCAGGGTGTGCAGAGGCACACGACCTTCGCGATACCACTCGGTACGAGCAATCTCAGCACCGCCGAGACGACCGCTCACCTGGATCTTGATGCCCTTGGCACCAATACGCATGGCGTTCTGTACGGCGCGCTTCATAGCACGACGGAACATTACGCGGCGCTCCAGCTGCTGAGCTACGCTCTGCGCAACCAGCATAGCGTCGAGTTCCGGCTTGCGGATCTCTTCGATGTTGATGTGCACAGGCACACCCATCTGCTTGGTCAGGTCCTGACGCAGCTTCTCGACATCCTCACCTTTCTTCCCGATAACGATACCTGGACGAGCGGTGTGGATGGTGATGCGTGCAGTTTGAGCCGGACGATGAATATCGATACGGCTTACGGACGCGCTTTTTAGTTTGTCTTGGAGGTACTCACGCGTTTTCAGATCCTTCAACAGGTAATCTGCGTAAGTAGCACCGTCTGCGTACCAGACGGAGGTGTGCTCCTTGACGATTCCCAGGCGAATGCCAGTGGGATGTACTTTCTGACCCATCTGATCGACTCCGTTACTTGTCCGCAACCTTGACAGTGATATGGCAAGACCGCTTGACGATGCGATCAGCACGGCCTTTGGCACGTGGCATGATGCGCTTCAGCGAACGCCCTTCGTTGACGAAAACGGTGGAGACCTTCAGGTCATCAACGTCTGCGCCTTCGTTGTGTTCGGCGTTGGCTACGGCCGACTCGAGGACTTTCTTCATGATTTCAGCGGCTTTTTTGCTGCTGAAGGCCAACAGGTTGAGCGCTTCGCCCACCTTCTTCCCGCGGATCTGGTCGGCGACCAAGCGGGCTTTCTGGGCGGAGATGCGAGCGCCCGACAACTTAGCGGCTACTTCCATTTCCTTACCCCTTAACGCTTGGCTTTCTTGTCAGCCACGTGCCCGCGATAGGTGCGGGTACCGGCGAACTCGCCCAGTTTGTGGCCGACCATGTCTTCGTTCACGAGAACTGGAACATGCTGGCGACCGTTGTGAACCGCGATGGTCAGACCGACCATTTGTGGCAGGATCATCGAGCGACGCGACCAGGTTTTAACTGGCTTGCGATCGTTCTTCTCCACCGCCACTTCGACCTTCTTCAGCAGGTGAAGATCGATAAAAGGACCTTTTTTCAGAGAACGTGGCACTGTCGTATCCCTCTAGTTACTTGCGACGACGGACGATCATGTTGTCGGTACGCTTATTACCACGGGTTTTAGCACCCTTGGTTGGGAAGCCCCATGGCGATACCGGATGACGACCACCGGAGGTACGACCTTCACCACCACCATGTGGGTGGTCAACCGGGTTCATGGCAACACCACGAACGGTTGGGCGAACGCCGCGCCAGCGTTTGGCACCAGCTTTACCCAGCGAACGCAGGCTGTGCTCGGAGTTCGAGACTTCGCCCAGGGTCGCACGGCACTCAGCCAGGACTTTACGCATTTCACCAGAGCGCAGACGCAGGGTCACGTAGACACCTTCGCGGGCGATCAGCTGAGCCGAAGCACCAGCGGAACGAGCGATCTGAGCACCTTTACCCGGCTTCAGTTCGATGCCGTGAATGGTGCTACCTACTGGAATGTTGCGCAGCTGCAGGGAGTTACCGGCCTTGATTGGGGCCAGGGCACCTGCGATCAGCTGGTCGCCAGCACTCACGCCTTTAGGGGCGATGATGTAGCGGCGCTCACCGTCTGCGTAGCACAGCAGGGCGATGTGAGCAGTACGGTTTGGATCGTATTCGATACGCTCGACAGTGGCTGGAATGCCATCTTTGTCGTTGCGACGGAAGTCGACCAGACGGTAATGCTGCTTATGACCACCACCAACGTGACGAGTGGTAATGCGGCCATTGTTGTTACGACCACCAGACTTCGATTTTTTCTCGATCAGCGGTGCGTGAGGAGCGCCTTTGTGCAGCTCCTTGTTGACCACCTTGACCACGAAACGGCGGCCAGGGGAAGTCGGTTTGCATTTAACGATTGCCATGATGCACCCCTTCCTTACTCAGCACTGCTGCTGAAATCGAGATCTTGGCCTGGCTGAAGGGAGACGATCGCCTTCTTCCAGTCATTACGCTTGCCCAGACCACGTGCGGTACGCTTGGATTTACCCAGAACGTTAACAGTCGACACGTTTTCAACTTTTACGTTGAACAGGCCTTCGACAGCTTTCTTGATTTCCAGCTTGGTTGCATCGGTAGCAACCTTGAATACGAACTGGCCTTTCTTCTCAGCCAGAACGGTAGCCTTCTCGGAAACGTGCGGGCCAAGGAGGACTTTAAATACGCGTTCCTGGTTCATCCCAGCAGCTCCTCGAATTTCTTCACGGCCGAGACAGTGATCAACACTTTCTCGTATGCGATCAGACTGACCGGGTCGGAACCTTGTACATCACGTACGTCGACGTGCGGCAGGTTACGAGCAGCCAGGTACAGGTTCTGATCAACAGCGTCGGAAACGATCAATACATCGCTCAGACCCATGCCGTTCAGCTTGTTCAGCAGATCTTTGGTTTTCGGTGCTTCAACAGCGAAGTCCTGAACCACGACCAGACGGTCGCTACGCACGAGCTCAGCGAGGATGGAGCGCAGTGCTGCGCGGTACATCTTCTTGTTGAGCTTTTGCGAGTGATCTTGAGGGCGAGCTGCGAAGGTTACACCACCGCCACGCCAGATCGGACCACGAGTGGTACCAGCACGAGCACGGCCAGTACCCTTCTGACGCCATGGGCGCTTACCGCCACCAGCCACGTCGGAACGGGTCTTTTGCTGCTTGGTGCCCTGACGGCCGCCGGCCATGTAGGCCACGACTGCTTGGTGAACCAGCGTCTCGTTGAATTCGCCACCGAAAGTCAGTTCGGAAACTTCGATCGCCTGAGCGTCATTTACATTAAGTTGCATGTCAGTTTCCCCTTAACCGCGAGCCTTGACAGCTGGACGTACAACCACGTCGCCGCCAGTAGCGCCAGGAACGGCACCCTTGATCAGCAGCAGGTTGCGTTCAGCGTCTACGCGAACTACTTCCAGGGACTGAACAGTCACGCGCTCGGCGCCCATGTGACCGGACATTTTCTTGCCCTTGAACACACGACCAGGAGTCTGGCACTGGCCGATGGAACCAGGAACACGGTGCGACACGGAGTTACCGTGGGTGTTGTCCTGACCACGGAAGTTCCAGCGCTTGATGGTACCGGCGAAGCCTTTACCTTTGGACTGACCAGTAACGTCAACCAGCTGGCCTGCAGCGAAGAGTTCAGCTTTGATCAGATCGCCAGCCTGGAAATCGCCTTCTTCAAGACGGAACTCCCAAACACCGCGACCAGCGGCAACGTTGGCCTTAGCGAAGTGGCCTGCCTGAGCGGCAGTCACACGCGAAGCACGACGCTCGCCGACAGTGACTTGCACTGCACGGTAGCCATCGGTTTCTTCAGTTTTGAACTGGGTGACGCGATTCGGCTCGATCTCAATGACCGTGACCGGAATGGAGACACCTTCTTCGGTGAAAATGCGGGTCATACCGCACTTGCGACCGATTACACCAATAGTCATGTTGTAAACCTCATGAGTGTACGGGGCTTTCACCCGCTATGGCCGCCCATTTCAGAGCGTTACACGACTAGACCGAAGTCTTAGCCGAGGCTGATCTGTACTTCCACACCTGCCGCCAGATCAAGCTTCATCAGCGCGTCAACGGTTTTATCCGTTGGCTGGACGATGTCCAGAACACGCTTGTGAGTACGAATCTCGTACTGGTCACGCGCGTCTTTGTTGACGTGCGGGGAAACCAGAACGGTGAAACGCTCTTTGCGGGTAGGCAGTGGAATTGGACCACGCACTTGTGCACCAGTACGTTTCGCGGTTTCCACGATTTCCTGGGTGGATTGGTCGATCAGGCGATGGTCGAAAGCCTTCAACCTGATACGGATTTGCTGATTTTGCATTGGATTTCAGACTCCAGGCTGTTCCCAACGGACGCACTACGCCCGCTAAAAGGAGGCGTGATTCTATAGACGCCCCCATTTAGTGTCAACCCAATAAAAAAAACCCCCGCTGAGCGGGGGTCTTTTTCAATCGGTCGAGTGATTACTCGATGATTTTGGCGACAACGCCGGCGCCGACGGTACGACCGCCTTCACGGATAGCGAAGCGCAGACCGTCTTCCATTGCGATGGTCTTGATCAGGGTAACAGTCATCTGAATGTTGTCACCTGGCATTACCATTTCAACGCCTTCCGGCAGTTCGCAGTTACCGGTCACGTCAGTGGTACGGAAGTAGAACTGAGGACGGTAGCCTTTGAAGAACGGAGTGTGACGGCCGCCTTCTTCCTTCGACAGGACGTAGACTTCTGCGGTGAACTTGGTGTGCGGCTTGACCGAACCTGGCTTGACCAGAACCTGACCACGCTCAACGTCGTCACGCTTGGTACCACGCAGCAGGACGCCGCAGTTCTCGCCAGCACGACCTTCGTCCAGCAGCTTGCGGAACATCTCAACGCCGGTGCAGGTGGTGGTGGTGGTGTCACGCAGACCAACGATTTCCAGCGGATCTTGAACGCGGACGATACCACGCTCGATACGACCGGTAACAACGGTACCACGACCCGAGATCGAGAATACGTCTTCGATCGGCATCAGGAACGGCTGGTCGATGGCACGAACTGGCTCAGGAATGTAGCTGTCCAGAGTCTCTACCAGCTTCTTAACAGCGGTAGTGCCCATTTCGTTGTCGTCTTTGCCTTCCAGGGCCATACGCGCCGAACCGATGATGATCGGGGTGTCGTCGCCTGGGAAGTCATAGGTGGACAGCAGGTCGCGAACTTCCATCTCGACCAGTTCCAGCAGCTCAGCGTCGTCTACCAGGTCAGCCTTGTTCAGGAAGACCACGATGTACGGAACGCCAACCTGACGGGACAGCAGGATGTGCTCACGGGTTTGTGGCATCGGACCATCGGCGGCCGAGCAAACCAGGATCGCGCCGTCCATCTGGGCAGCACCGGTGATCATGTTCTTCACGTAGTCAGCGTGACCTGGGCAGTCAACGTGAGCGTAGTGACGAATGGTCGAGTTGTACTCAACGTGAGCGGTGTTGATGGTGATACCGCGCGCTTTTTCTTCCGGAGCCGAGTCGATCTTGTCGAACTCAACGATTGCCGAACCGAAAACTTCGGAGCAAACGCGAGTCAGAGCTGCGGTCAGAGTGGTCTTACCGTGGTCAACGTGGCCGATGGTGCCGACGTTAACGTGGGGAAGGGAACGATCAAATTTTTCTTTAGCCACGACAGTGAACCTCTTGCCTAAAGGGGATTAGCCTTGTTTTTTAACGAGTGCTTCGACGATGTTCGACGGAGCTTCGGCGTATTTGGAGAATTCCATGGAGTAGCTTGCGCGACCCTGAGACATGGAACGAACGTCGGTTGCGTAACCGAACATTTCTCCGAGCGGAACTTCAGCGCGGACGACACGGCCAGAGACCGATTCATCCATACCCTGGACCAGACCACGACGACGGTTCAGGTCACCCATCACGTCACCCAGGTAGTCTTCCGGGGTTACAACTTCAACCTTCATGATCGGCTCGAGAACCACGCCACCGCCCTTCTGGGCCAGTTGCTTGGTCGCCATCGAAGCGGCGATTTTGAACGCCATTTCGTTGGAGTCGACGTCGTGGTACGAACCGTCGAATACCGATGCCTTCAGGCCGATCAGAGGATAGCCGGCAACTACGCCGTTCTTCATCTGCTCTTCGATACCCTTCTGGATCGCAGGGATGTATTCCTTAGGAATCACACCACCAACGACTTCGTTGGAGAACACCAGACCTTCGGTGATGTTGCCCTTCTCGTCCTGATCTGGCTCCGAGAAACGGATCCAGCAGTGACCGAACTGACCACGACCGCCCGACTGACGAACGAACTTGCCTTCGATCTCGACGTTGGACTTGGTGATCTTCTCGCGGTACGAAACCTGCGGCTTGCCGATGTTGGCCTCGACGTTGAACTCGCGCTTCATGCGGTCAACGAGGATGTCCAGGTGCAGCTCACCCATACCGGAGATGATGGTCTGACCGGTTTCTTCATCGGTCTTGACGCGGAACGACGGGTCTTCCTGAGCCAGCTTGCCCAGTGCGATACCCATCTTTTCCTGGTCCTGCTTGGTTTTCGGCTCTACGGAGAGCGAAATCACAGGCTCAGGGAAGTCCATACGCTCAAGGATGATCGGCTTGTCGGCGTTGCACAGGGTGTCACCGGTGGTGACGTCCTTCATGCCGATCAGAGCAGCGATGTCGCCTGCACGTACTTCCTTGATTTCTTCACGCTGGTTGGCGTGCATCTGCACCATACGACCAACGCGCTCTTTCTTGCCCTTGACCGAGTTGATGACGGAGTCACCGGAGGTCAGGAAGCCCGAATAAACGCGAACGAAGGTCAGAGTACCTACGAACGGGTCGGTGGCAATCTTGAACGCCAGAGCCGAGAACGGCTCGTCGTCGCTTGCGTGACGCTCGTCGAACTGCTCAGGCTTGACTTCGTCCTTCGGCACGTCGATCAGGTCAGGGTGAATACCCTTGATCGCCGGGATCTCGGTCGGAGCAGGCAGGAAGTCGATGACGGCGTCCAGAACCAGGGGAACACCCTTGTTCTTGAACGACGAACCGCAGACAGCCGGAACGATCTCGCTGGCCAGGGTGCGCGCGCGCAGACCGGCTTTGATTTCTTCGACGGTCAGCTCTTCGCCTTCCAGGTACTTGTTCATCAGCTCTTCGCTGGACTCGGCAGCAGCTTCCACCATGTTCGAGCGCCATTCGTTGGCCAGCTCGATCATATCCGCAGGAATTTCTTCCTCACGATAGGTGGTGCCTTTGTCGTCGTCGTTCCAGTAGATAGCCTTCATCTTGATCAGGTCGACCTGACCCTGGAAGTTATCTTCGGAACCGATAGCCAGCTGAACCGGGACCGGGGTGTGACCCAGACGGTTCTTGATCTGACCAACAACGCGCAGGAAGTTGGCACCAGCACGGTCCATCTTGTTCACGTAGACAACACGTGGAACGCCGTACTTGTTGGCCTGACGCCATACGGTTTCGGACTGCGGCTCAACGCCGGAGGTACCGCAGAATACGACGACCGCGCCGTCGAGTACACGCAGCGAACGCTCAACTTCAATGGTGAAGTCAACGTGGCCGGGGGTATCGATGACGTTTACGCGGTAGTTGTCGTACTGACCACGGGAACCCTGCCAGAAGGTGGTAACGGCAGCGGAGGTAATGGTAATACCCCGCTCCTGCTCCTGCACCATCCAGTCGGTGGTCGCGGCGCCGTCATGCACCTCGCCCATTTTGTGGCTCAGACCTGTGTAGAACAGGATCCGCTCGGTAGTGGTGGTCTTGCCCGCGTCAACGTGAGCACAGATACCAATGTTACGGTAGCGGTTAATTGCTGTAGTACGAGCCATAAAGCCCTCGCAAAATGATTGATGCTTGAATTAGAAGCGGTAGTGCGAGAACGCTTTGTTGGCTTCAGCCATACGGTGAACGTCTTCACGCTTCTTGACTGCAGCACCTTTGCCTTCAGCAGCATCCAGCAGTTCACCGGCTAGACGCAGAGCCATCGACTTCTCGCCGCGCTTGCGGGCGTAGTCTACGAGCCAGCGCATTGCCAGAGCGTTACGACGGGATGGACGAACTTCAACCGGAACCTGGTAAGTGGCACCGCCGACACGACGGGACTTTACTTCGACCAGCGGAGCGATGGCGTCGAGAGCTTTCTCGAAGATTTCCAGGGGGTCGCTGTTCTTGCGTGCTTTGACGGTATCCAGGGCACCGTAAACGATGCGCTCGGCTACAGCCTTCTTGCCGCTTTCCATCACGTGGTTCATGAACTTGGCGAGGATTTGGGATCCGTATTTAGGATCGTCCAGAATCTCACGTTTTGCTGCTACACGACGTCTTGGCATGATAAGCCCTCAAACGGTCTTCAGGTTAGCCCGGGACTTGGGTCTTCGACCCCCGCCCGACCTTACTCTTATCGACTCAAAAAAATGATTGTCTGCAAACGGCCGATTACTTCGGACGCTTGGTACCGTACTTCGAACGACCCTGGTTACGGCCTTTAACGCCCGAGGTATCCAGAGAGCCGCGAACGGTGTGGTAACGAACACCTGGCAAGTCTTTTACACGGCCGCCACGGATCAGGACGACGCTGTGCTCTTGCAGGTTGTGGCCTTCACCGCCGATGTACGAGGAAACCTCGAAACCGTTGGTCAGACGCACACGGCAAACTTTACGCAGTGCCGAGTTAGGTTTTTTCGGCGTGGTGGTGTACACACGGGTGCACACGCCACGACGTTGCGGGCAGTTCTGCAGCGCAGGAACGTCGGACTTCTCGACCGAACGCTTACGCGGCTGACGTACCAGCTGGTTGATAGTTGCCATCTACTAGCTCCACTGATTGTCTTGCGACTCTATTGTCTTGCAAGAAAGCCAAAAATTGACGAGACAGAGCCTCACCAAATTTAAGGGTACAAAAGTCTACGGAGGATCTTGCACCCAGTCAAGACGAGGCCCCGGCCCTCCCCGCCCGATCATCGGCAACATTTCATGTCGCCGATGGCCGTTCGGGGCTTGCCGGGGCCCTGCCCTGTACTTAGTTACCGCTGGAATTCAGCGCTTCGGTCAGTGCGGCTTCCACCTCACTGGCGCTTACACGCAGCGGTTTGTCGGCATCACGGCGACGCTTGCGCTCGCTGTGATACGCCAGACCAGTACCCGCCGGGATCAGACGACCCACGACCACGTTCTCTTTGAGACCGCGCAGGTAATCGCGCTTGCCGGTTACCGCCGCCTCGGTCAATACGCGGGTGGTTTCCTGGAAGGAAGCCGCGGAAATGAACGATTCGGTCGACAACGAGGCCTTGGTGATCCCCAGCAGCACACGAGTGAACTTGGAGATGAACTTGTCCTCGCTGGCGAGACGCTCGTTCTCGACCAATACGTGGGTCAGTTCCATCTGGTCGCCCTTGATGAAGCTGGAGTCACCCGACTCGGCGATCTCAACCTTGCGCAGCATCTGACGCAGGATGGTCTCGATGTGCTTGTCGTTGATCTTCACGCCTTGCAGACGGTAAACGTCCTGGATCTCGTTGACGATGTACTTCGCCAGCGCGCTCACACCCAGCAGACGCAGGATGTCGTGCGGATCGCTCGGGCCGTCGGAGATAACTTCGCCGCGGTTTACCTGTTCGCCTTCGAAGACGTTCAGGTGGCGCCACTTCGGAATCAGCTCTTCGTACGGTTCGCTACCGTCGGTCGGAGTAATGACCAGACGACGCTTGCCCTTGGTTTCTTTACCGAACGCGATGGTGCCGCTGACTTCAGCCAAAATCGAGGCTTCTTTCGGACGGCGCGCTTCGAACAAGTCGGCAACGCGCGGCAGACCACCGGTGATGTCACGGGTCTTCGACGTTTCTTGCGGGATACGCGCGATAACGTCACCAACACCGATCTGAGCACCGTCAGCTACACCAACCAAGGCGTTAGCCGGCAGGAAGTACTGGGCAGGTACGTCGGTACCTGGCAGGTACAGGTCCTTGCCAGCAGCATCGACCATCTTGATGGCTGGACGGATTTCCTTGCCTGCAGCAGGGCGATCCTTGACGTCCAGCACTTCAATGTTGGTCAAGCCGGTCAGTTCGTCGGTCTGACGCTTGATGGTGATGTTTTCTTCCATGCCCACGAAGGTCACGGTACCTTTCAGCTCGGTAACGATCGGGTGGGTGTGCGGGTCCCACTTGGCGACGATAGCGCCAGCTTCGACCTTCTCACCTTCCTTGACCGAAATCACCGCACCGTATGGCAGCTTGTAACGCTCACGCTCACGACCGAATTCGTCGGCAATAGCCAGCTCACCGGAACGCGATACGGCAACCAGGTTGCCATCTGCACGCTCAACCTGCTTCAGGTTATGCAGACGAACCATACCGCCGTTCTTCACCTGAACGCTGTCGGCAGCCGAAGTACGGCTAGCAGCACCACCGATGTGGAACGTACGCATGGTCAGCTGGGTACCCGGCTCACCGATCGACTGGGCAGCGATAACGCCGACAGCTTCACCGATGTTCACCTGGTGACCGCGAGCCAGGTCGCGACCGTAGCACTTGGCGCAGATGCCGTAGCGGGTTTCGCAGTTGATCGGCGAACGCACGATCACTTCATCGATGCTGTTCAGCTCGATGAACTCTACCCACTGCTCGTCGACCAGGGTACCGGCCGGAACGATAACGTCCTCGGTGCCTGGCTTGAACACGTCACGGGCAATGACACGACCCAGTACACGCTCACCCAGCGGCTCTACAACGTCACCGCCTTCAATGTGCGGCGTCATCAGCAGGCCGTGGTCGGTGCCGCAGTCGATCTCGGTCACTACCAGATCCTGGGCAACGTCTACCAGACGACGGGTCAGGTAACCGGAGTTCGCAGTCTTCAGTGCGGTATCCGCCAGACCCTTACGAGCACCGTGTGTAGAGATGAAGTACTGAAGTACGCTCAAACCTTCACGGAAGTTCGCGGTGATCGGCGTCTCGATGATCGAGCCGTCCGGCTTGGCCATCAGACCACGCATACCAGCCAGCTGACGAATCTGTGCTGCGGAACCCCGCGCACCGGAGTCAGCCATCATGTACATCGAGTTGAAGGACTCTTGCTCGACTTCCTTGCCTTCGCGGTCAATGACCTTCTCTTTCGAGAGGTTGGCCATCATCGCCTTGGACACTTCGTCGTTCGCCTTCGACCACAAGTCGATGACCTTGTTGTACTTCTCGCCCTGGGTTACCAGGCCGGAAGCGTACTGGCTTTCGATTTCCTTCACTTCATCGGTAGCGCTGTTGATGATGCGCGCTTTCTCATCAGGGATGACAAAGTCGTTCACACCAATGGACACGCCAGAGATGGTGGAGTACGCGAAACCGGTGTACATCAGCTGGTCAGCGAAGATAACAGTCTCTTTCAGACCAACCACACGATAGCACTGGTTGATCAGCTTGGAGATTGCCTTCTTCTTCATCGGCTGGTTGACCACGTCGTACGGCAGGCCTGCCGGTACAACCTGGAACAGCAGCGCACGGCCGACAGTGGTGTCGACGATACGGGTGTTCTTGGTAACGCTGCCATCGCGATCTTTCACGGTTTCGTTGATACGAACCTTGATTTTCGCGTGCAGGGCAGCTTCGCCGGCGCGGAATACGCGGTCGACTTCCTGCAGGTCAGCGAATACGCGACCTTCGCCCTTGGCGTTGATGGCTTCGCGGGTCATGTAGTACAGACCCAATACCACGTCCTGCGACGGAACGATGATTGGCTCACCGTTGGCTGGCGACAGGATGTTGTTGGTCGACATCATCAGCGCGCGCGCTTCGAGCTGGGCTTCCAGCGTCAGCGGCACGTGAACGGCCATCTGGTCACCGTCGAAGTCGGCGTTGTACGCAGCGCAGACCAGCGGGTGCAGCTGGATAGCCTTACCTTCGATCAGAACCGGTTCAAAGGCCTGGATACCCAGACGGTGCAGGGTCGGTGCACGGTTGAGCAGTACGGGGTGTTCGCGAATCACTTCGGCGAGAACGTCCCATACCTCTGGCAGTTCGCGCTCGACCATCTTCTTGGCAGCCTTGATGGTGGTCGCCAGACCACGCATTTCCAGCTTGCCGAAAATAAACGGCTTGAACAGCTCGAGGGCCATCTTCTTCGGCAGACCGCACTGGTGCAGACGCAGGGTCGGGCCAACGGTAATTACCGAACGACCAGAGTAGTCCACACGCTTACCGAGCAAGTTCTGACGGAAGCGACCTTGCTTACCTTTGATCATGTCAGCCAGGGACTTCAGCGGACGCTTGTTCGAGCCAGTGATGGCGCGACCGCGACGGCCGTTGTCCAGCAGGGCGTCGACCGCTTCCTGCAACATGCGCTTTTCGTTGCGCACGATAATGTCTGGCGCCGACAGATCCAGCAGGCGCTTCAAGCGGTTGTTACGGTTGATCACCCGACGATACAGGTCGTTCAGGTCGGAGGTCGCGAAGCGGCCACCATCCAGCGGAACCAGCGGGCGCAGGTCCGGCGGCAGCACTGGCAGGACGGTCAGCACCATCCACTCAGGCAGGTTGCCCGAGCCTTGGAATGCTTCCATCAGCTTCAGGCGCTTGGACAGCTTCTTGATCTTGGTTTCCGAGTTGGTCTGCGGAATTTCTTCGCGCAGGCGGGCAATCTCGTGCTCCAGGTCGATAGCGTGCAACAGTTCGCGGACGGCTTCGGCACCCATGCGGGCGTCAAAGTCATCACCGTACTCTTCCAGCGCTTCGAAGTACTGCTCGTCGTTCAGCAGCTGACCCTTTTCCAGGGCGGTCATGCCTGGATCGATCACGACGTAGCTCTCGAAGTAGAGCACGCGCTCGATGTCACGCAGGGTCATGTCCATCAGCAGGCCGATACGGGACGGCAGCGACTTCAGGAACCAAATGTGGGCAACCGGCGAGGCCAGTTCGATGTGCGCCATGCGCTCACGACGAACTTTTGCCAGGGCAACTTCAACGCCGCACTTCTCGCAGATCACGCCGCGGTGCTTGAGGCGCTTGTACTTGCCGCACAGGCACTCGTAGTCCTTGACTGGGCCAAAGATCTTGGCGCAGAACAGGCCGTCACGCTCAGGCTTGAACGTACGGTAGTTGATGGTTTCCGGCTTCTTAACTTCACCGAACGACCACGAACGGATCATTTCAGGCGACGCCAGACCGATGCGGATGGCGTCGAACTCTTCGACTTGACCCTGGTTTTTCAGCAAATTCAGTAGGTCTTTCAAGGCCTTTCCTCCTGGCGGAGCAGGGAGCGGGCATTACCTGCCCCGCCCCCCTTCGCGTCACGTGTTATTCGGTTTCCAGATCGATATCGATACCGAGCGAACGAATCTCTTTGATCAACACGTTGAAGGACTCGGGCATGCCCGGCTCCATACGGTGATCGCCATCCACGATGTTCTTGTACATCTTGGTACGGCCGTTCACGTCGTCCGACTTCACTGTGAGCATTTCTTGCAGGGTGTATGCCGCGCCGTATGCTTCCAGCGCCCACACTTCCATCTCCCCGAAACGCTGACCACCGAACTGCGCCTTACCACCCAGCGGTTGCTGGGTAACCAGGCTGTAGGAACCAGTGGAACGCGCGTGCATCTTGTCGTCCACCAAGTGGTTCAGCTTGAGCATGTACATGTAACCAACGGTCACAGGACGCTCGAACTTGTTGCCAGTACGGCCGTCGAACAGCACCATCTGGCCGCTTTCTGGCAGATCGGCCAGCTTCAGCATGGCCTTGATCTCGCGCTCCTTGGCACCATCGAAGACCGGCGTAGCCATTGGCACGCCCTTCTTCAGGTTGTGGGCCAGGGCCAGGATCTCTTCGTCGGTGAACTCGTCGAGGTTTTCCTGACGACCGCCGATCTCGTTGTAGACCTCGGTCAGGAAGACGCGCAGTTCAGCGGCCTTACGCTGCTCTTCGATCATGCGGTCGATCTTCTCGCCCAGCCCCTTGGCAGCGAGACCCAGGTGGGTTTCGAGGATCTGACCGACGTTCATACGCGAAGGTACGCCCAACGGGTTCAGGACGACGTCGACCGGGGTACCGTTGGCGTCGTGTGGCATGTCTTCAACCGGCATGATTACCGAGACAACACCCTTGTTACCATGACGACCGGCCATCTTGTCACCCGGCTGGATGCGACGGCGGATTGCCAGGTAAACCTTGACGATCTTCAGTACGCCTGGAGCCAGGTCATCGCCCTGCTGCAGCTTGCGCTTCTTGTCTTCGAACTTGTCGTCCAGCAGACGGCGACGGTCGACGATGTACTGCTGAGCCTTTTCCAGCTGCTCGTTCAGTGCATCTTCAGCCATGCGCAGTTTGAACCACTGGCCGTGCTCCAGACCGTCCAGCACTTCGTCAGTGACCACGGTACCTTTCTTCAGGCCCGCACCACCGTCGACCACCTGGCCGTTCAGAGCAGAACGCAGACGCTCGAAGGTTGCACCTTCGACGATGCGGAACTCTTCGTTGAGGTCCTTGCGGATCTCGTCCAGCTGCATCTTCTCGATGGCCAAGGCGCGGCTATCGCGCTCAACGCCATCACGGGTGAAGACCTGTACGTCGATGACGGTACCCTTGGTGCCGGTTGGCACACGCAGGGAGGTGTCCTTAACGTCGCTGGCCTTCTCACCGAAGATTGCGCGCAGCAGTTTTTCTTCAGGAGTCAGCTGGGTTTCGCCTTTTGGCGTGACCTTGCCGACGAGAATGTCGCCAGCGCCGACTTCGGCACCTACGTAAACAATACCGGCTTCGTCCAGCTTGTTCAGTGCAGCTTCACCCACGTTCGGGATGTCCGCAGTGATTTCCTCTGGGCCAAGCTTGGTGTCACGCGCCACACAGGTCAGTTCCTGAATGTGGATGGTGGTGAAGCGGTCTTCCTGAACCACACGCTCGGACAGGCAGATGGAGTCTTCGAAGTTGAAGCCGTTCCACGCCATGAACGCGATACGCATGTTCTGACCCAGTGCCAGTTCACCCATATCGGTGGACGGACCGTCGGCCATGATGTCGCTGCGCTGAACCTTGTCACCTTTGCTCACCAGCGGACGCTGGTTGATGCAGGTGTTCTGGTTCGAACGGGTGTACTTGGTGAGGTTGTAGATATCCACACCTGCTTCACCAGTCTCGACTTCGTCGTCATTGACGCGAACGACGATACGGCTGGCGTCGACCGAATCGATCACACCACCGCGACGAGCAACCACGCAAACACCGGAGTCACGAGCAACGTTGCGCTCCATGCCAGTACCTACCAGCGGCTTGTCGGCACGCAGGGTTGGTACAGCCTGACGCTGCATGTTCGAACCCATCAACGCACGGTTGGCGTCGTCGTGCTCGAGGAACGGAATCAACGACGCAGCAACCGAAACAACCTGCTTCGGCGAAACGTCCATCAAGGTGACGTCTTCTGGCGCCTTGACGGTGAATTCGTTGAGGTGACGAACAGCTACCAACTCATCGATCAGCTGCTTCTTCTCGTTCATCGTGGCCGAAGCCTGAGCGATGACGTGATCCGCTTCTTCAATGGCCGACAGGAACACGATGTCATCGCTGACAACGCCTTCCTTCACCACGCGGTACGGGCTTTCCAGGAAGCCGTACTGGTTGGTGCGGGCATAGGCTGCCAGGGAGTTGATCAGACCGATGTTCGGACCTTCAGGGGTCTCGATCGGGCACACACGGCCGTAGTGGGTCGGGTGTACGTCACGGACTTCGAAGCCGGCACGCTCACGGGTCAGACCGCCAGGGCCAAGTGCGGAGACGCGGCGCTTGTGGGTGATCTCGGAGAGCGGGTTGTTCTGGTCCATGAACTGGGACAGCTGGCTGGAACCGAAGAACTCTTTCACCGCCGCCGCAACCGGCTTGGCGTTGATCAGGTCTTGCGGCATCAGGCCTTCGCTTTCCGCCATCGACAGGCGTTCCTTGACCGCGCGCTCGACACGCACCAGGCCAACGCGGAACTGGTTCTCGGCCATCTCGCCGACGCAACGTACGCGACGGTTACCCAAGTGGTCGATGTCGTCGACGATGCCTTTGCCGTTACGGATATCGACCAGGGTCTTCAGAACCTCGACGATGTCTTCTTTGCTCAGCACGCCCGAACCTTCGATCTCGGTACGACCGATACGACGGTTGAACTTCATGCGACCAACGGCGGACAGGTCGTAACGCTCGGCGCTGAAGAACAGGTTGTTGAACAGGGTCTCGGCAGCATCCTTGGTCGGCGGCTCGCCTGGACGCATCATGCGGTAGATCTCGACCAGGGCTTCCAGCTGGTTGCTGGTGGTGTCGATCTTCAGGGTATCGGAGATGAACGGACCGCAATCGATGTCGTTGGTGTACAGGGTCTCGATACGGACAACCTGCGCCTTGGCGACCTTGATCAACAGATCGGTGGTCATCTCGGTGTTGCATTCAGCCAGGATCTCGCCGGTAGCCGGATGCACGATGGCCTTGGCGGTAGTGCGGCCCAGGACGTATTCCATAGGAACGTCCAGCTGCTTGACGCCGGCCTTCTCGAGCTGGTTGATGTGGCGCGCGGTAATACGGCGGCCTTGCTCAACGATGACTTTGCCGTTTTCGTCATGGATGTCCATGACTGCAACTTCACCACGCAGACGCTGAGGCACCAGTTCCAGGCTGAGTTTTTCGCCGGAAACGTGGAAGACGTTGGTGGTATAGAAGGTGTTCAGCACTTCTTCAGTGCTGTAGCCCAACGCGCGCAGCAGCACCGAGGCCGGCAGCTTGCGGCGACGGTCGATACGCACGAACACGCAGTCCTTCGGGTCGAACTCGAAGTCCAACCAGGAGCCGCGGTAAGGGATGATGCGAGCGGAGTACAGCAGCTTGCCGGAGCTGTGGGTCTTGCCACGGTCGTGGTCGAAGAACACACCAGGCGAACGGTGCAGCTGGGAAACGATCACACGCTCGGTACCGTTGATAACGAAGGTACCGTTCTCAGTCATCAGGGGGATTTCACCCATGTAGACTTCTTGCTCTTTGATGTCCTTGATCGCTTTGTTCGACGATTCCTTGTCGAAGATGATCAGGCGCACCTTGACCCGCAGTGGGACCGCGAAGGTCACGCCACGCAGGACACATTCCTTCACATCGAAGGCGGGCTCGCCCAGGCGATAGCCTACGTACTCCAGGGCAGCATTGCCGGAGTAGCTGATGATCGGGAATACCGATTTGAAGGCCGCGTGCAGGCCGACGTCGCGGAAGTGATCCTTGGATGCTCCCGCTTGCAGGAATTCGCGATACGAATCCAGCTGGATGGCCAGGAGGTAAGGCACATCCATGACGTCCGGCAACTTGCTAAAGTCCTTGCGGATACGTTTTTTCTCAGTGTATGAGTAAGCCATCAGCGTTCCCCAGCTTGGTCACCTGCTTGTTTGGCTTCTCCCGGCGGGAGCAGCCAGAAAATCGTGCAAACCCCTTGGTTTGCGCCACCCACATGGGTGTCTTGCAGCTCGCTATCGGGGCCGATCTGATCGACCACCAATAACGGAAAAAGGCCGGTGGCATAAGCCACCAGCCATCAGCCTTTCGCTCAACGCTTAGGCTGGCATCGCAAAGTCGAAATTACTTCAGCTCGACTTTAGCGCCTGCTTCTTCCAGCTTCTTCTTAGCGTCTTCAGCGGCTTCTTTCGAAACGCCTTCAGCTACAACCTGAGGAGCGCCATCGACTTTCTCTTTGGCTTCTTTCAGGCCCAGACCGGTCAGCTCGCGAACGGCTTTAATCACGTTCACTTTCTTCTCGCCGGCTTCAACCAGAACAACGTTGAACTCGGTCTGCTCTTCAACAACGGCAGCAGCAGCAGCTGGGCCAGCAGCGGCAACAGCAGCGGTAACGCCGAAGGTTTCTTCCATTGCTTTGATCAGCTCAACAACTTCCAGAACGGTTTTCTGGCCGATTGCTTCGATGATTTGTTCGTTAGTCAGAGACATGACTTAAATCCTGTATTGGGGTGACAGCCTACGCAGCCATCAAATTAAACGTATGATTTTGAAAGAGTTCGCGCGCCTTAGGCAGCGGTAGCTTCTTTCTGGTCGCGAATGGCTGCCAGAGTACGAGCCAGCTTGCTGGTGGCGCCTTGAATCACGCTCATCAGTCGTGCAATAGCTTCGTCGCGGGTCGGCAGGGTAGCCAACACGTCGATCTGGTTCGCTGCAATGAAATTGCCGTCAAACGCAGCTGCCTTGATCTCGAACTTGTCCTGACCCTTGGCGAACTCTTTGAACAGACGAGCAGCAGCGCCCGGGTGTTCGTTGGAGAAAGCAATCAGGGTCGGGCCTTTGAACGCGTCGTTGAGGATCGAAAATTCGGTGCCTTCAACAGCGCGCTTGAGCAGGGTGTTACGTACGACACGTACGTATACGCCAGCTTCGCGGGCCTCTTTACGGAGTCCGGTCATTGCGCTTACAGTCACACCACGGGCATCGGCCACGACAGCGGACAGAGCGACTTTGGCAGCCTCGTTGACTTCAGCGACGATGGCCTTCTTGTCTTCGAGTTTAATTGCCACGGGTTTACTCCTGGTTTTTACCGTTGCATCTGGCCGAAGCCGGATGTCGTTTTGGTGTCTGATTCGGTAACGAATCGGGAGCACCATCTGCGTGGGCTGGTGTTTTAAGGCTTGCGCCGCCTACGGTCTTGGATAGCCCCCGCCAGGCAGGGACCCCAATTTTTGCTGGTGGCGCGACAGGTCGCGCCACCATGTTCTTACACGTTCAGCGAGCTCTGATCGATGACCAGACCTGGGCCCATAGTGGTGCTCAGGGTAACGCGCTTGACGTAGATACCTTTCGAGGAAGCCGGCTTGATACGCTTCAGATCAGCGATCAGGGCTTCAACGTTTTCCTTCAGCTTGCCGGCTTCGAAGCCGATTTTGCCAACGGAGGTATGGATAATACCGTTTTTGTCGGTACGGTAGCGAACCTGACCAGCCTTGGCGTTTTTCACGGCAGTGGCTACGTCTGGGGTCACGGTACCAACTTTAGGGTTAGGCATCAGGCCGCGAGGACCCAGAACCTGACCCAGCTGACCTACTACGCGCATGGCATCAGGCGATGCGATGACGACGTCATAGTTCAGGTCGCCGCCTTTCATTTCGGCAGCCAGATCGTCCATACCTACACGGTCAGCGCCGGCAGCCAGAGCGGCCTCAGCAGCTGGACCCTGGGTGAAGACAGCAACGCGAACAGTCTTGCCAGTGCCGTGCGGCAGCACAGTAGCGCTACGTACGACCTGGTCGGATTTACGCGGGTCAACACCGAGGTTAACGGCGATGTCGTAGGACTCTACGAACTTGGCAGCCGGCAGCGAAGCCAGCAGAGTTGCCGCGTCTTCGAAGTTGTAGGCCTTGCCTGCTTCGATTTTCTCGGCGATTGCCTTTTGGCGCTTAGTCAGCTTAGCCATTACACACCCTCCACGTTCAGGCCCATGCTGCGGGCAGAGCCAGCGATGGTGCGTACAGCAGCGTCCAGGTCAGCGGCAGTCAGATCAGCCTGTTTAGCTTTGGCGATGTCTTCCAGCTGAGCACGGGTAACGGTACCGACTTTAACGGTGTTCGGGCGAGCCGAACCACTGGTCAGGCCAGCAGCTTTCTTCAGCAGAACCGAGGCAGGGGTGCTCTTGGTCTCGAAGGTGAAGCTACGGTCGCTGTAAACAGTGATGATCACAGGAGTCGGCAGGCCGGCTTCTTGACCCTGAGTACGGGCGTTGAAGGCCTTGCAGAATTCCATGATGTTCACACCGTGTTGGCCCAGTGCTGGACCAACGGGTGGGCTTGGGTTGGCCTGGCCGGCCTTAACTTGCAGCTTGATGTAAGCCTGAATCTTCTTAGCCATGAGCTACTCCAAAATCGGGTACGAACGCCTGATGGCTCCCCGGATGACTTGCGTGTTATCCCAAAGACGACAAAACCCCGCAGCAAACAAGGCTGCGGGGTATGGGATGCTTCGTCCGCCTAGACCTTTTCGACCTGGCTGAACTCGAGCTCCACCGGAGTAGAGCGACCGAAAATGAGCACTGCAACCTGCAGGCGGCTCTTTTCGTAGTTAACTTCTTCGACACTACCATTGAAGTCAGCGAACGGACCATCAATGACTCGAACCACTTCACCCGGCTCGAACAGCGTCTTCGGCTTCGGCTTGTCGCTACCGTCGGCAACGCGACGCAGGATAGCCTCGGCTTCTTTATCAGTGATCGGTGCAGGCTTGTCTGCAGTACCACCAATAAAGCCCATCACACGAGGGGTATCCTTGACCAAGTGCCAAGTCCCTTCGTTCATCTCCATCTGGACCAATACATAGCCAGGGAAGAATTTACGCTCACTCTTGCGCTTCTGGCCGTTACGCATTTCGACGACTTCTTCGGTCGGGACCAAGATCTCGCCGAAACCGTCTTCCATGCCAGCCAGCTTGACGCGCTCAATCAGGGAGCGCATTACATGCTTCTCGTAACCCGAGTAAGCATGCACAACATACCAACGCTTAGCCACGGGACACCTTTAGCCAACGATCAGGGAGACCGCCCAGCCGAGCAGGGAATCAAGACCCCACAGCAGCAGTGCCATAACCAGCACAACAGCCACGACAATCAGCGTGGTCTGGGTGGTTTCCTGGCGGGTCGGCCACACGACTTTACGAATTTCGGTACGAGCTTCCTTCGCCAGCGCAAAGAACGACTTGCCCTTCGCAGTCTGCAGAGCTACAAAGCCCGCGACAGCAGCCAGGACGAGAAGTGCGAGGACGCGATACAGGATTGGGGATGCCGAGTAATACTGATTACCCACAACACCAACAACCACCAAAGCCACTACAGCCAGCCACTTGAACAGATCAAAACGCGATTCTTGGGCTTCAGTTTTGGGAGTCATTGAGGAAGATCCTGTAAGAAGAAAGCCATCACACCGAAGTGAAATGGCAGGTCAGGAGGGAATCGAACCCCCAACCTACGGTTTTGGAGACCGTCGCTCTGCCAATTGAGCTACTGACCTGTAACGCTGTATCAGGCCGGCCATTATACCGGCCTGATCAAGTAAATCAACTACTTATTCAATAATTTTTGCTACAACGCCGGCGCCGACGGTACGACCGCCTTCACGGATAGCGAAGCGCAGACCGTCTTCCATTGCGATGGTCTTGATCAGGGTAACAGTCATCTGAATGTTGTCACCTGGCATTACCATTTCAACGCCTTCCGGCAGTTCGCAGTTACCGGTCACGTCAGTGGTACGGAAGTAGAACTGAGGACGGTAGCCTTTGAAGAACGGAGTGTGACGGCCGCCTTCTTCCTTCGACAGGACGTAGACTTCTGCGGTGAACTTGGTGTGCGGCTTGACCGAACCTGGCTTGACCAGAACCTGACCACGCTCAACGTCGTCACGCTTGGTACCACGCAGCAGGACGCCGCAGTTCTCGCCAGCACGACCTTCGTCCAGCAGCTTGCGGAACATCTCAACGCCGGTGCAGGTGGTGGTGGTGGTGTCACGCAGACCAACGATTTCCAGCGGATCTTGAACGCGGACGATACCACGCTCGATACGACCGGTAACAACGGTACCACGACCCGAGATCGAGAATACGTCTTCGATCGGCATCAGGAACGGCTGGTCGATGGCACGAACTGGCTCAGGAATGTAGCTGTCCAGAGTCTCTACCAGCTTCTTAACAGCGGTAGTGCCCATTTCGTTGTCGTCTTTGCCTTCCAGGGCCATACGCGCCGAACCGATGATGATCGGGGTGTCGTCGCCTGGGAAGTCATAGGTGGACAGCAGGTCGCGAACTTCCATCTCGACCAGTTCCAGCAGCTCAGCGTCGTCTACCAGGTCAGCCTTGTTCAGGAAGACCACGATGTACGGAACGCCAACCTGACGGGACAGCAGGATGTGCTCACGGGTTTGTGGCATCGGACCATCGGCGGCCGAGCAAACCAGGATCGCGCCGTCCATCTGGGCAGCACCGGTGATCATGTTCTTCACGTAGTCAGCGTGACCTGGGCAGTCAACGTGAGCGTAGTGACGAATGGTCGAGTTGTACTCAACGTGAGCGGTGTTGATGGTGATACCGCGCGCTTTTTCTTCCGGAGCCGAGTCGATCTTGTCGAACTCTACGATTGCCGAACCGAAAACTTCGGAGCAAACGCGAGTCAGAGCTGCGGTCAGAGTGGTCTTACCGTGGTCAACGTGGCCGATAGTGCCGACGTTAACGTGGGGAAGGGAACGATCAAACTTTTCCTTAGCCATCGATACAATCCTCCGCAGAAGAAATAGTCTTGCGCTGATAAAACAAAGGCAGATATTCTCATATCTGCCTTGTTTATATGGAGCTCTTGAGCGGATTTGAACCGCTGACCTCACCCTTACCAAGGGTGTGCTCTACCAACTGAGCTACAAGAGCGAAACACTTTGTGCAAAATCCTGCAAACTTGGAGCGGGTAGCGGGAATCGAACCCGCATCATCAGCTTGGAAGGCTGAGGTTCTACCACTAAACTATACCCGCGGAGCTTGCGGCTCTCGCTAAAACTGGTGGAGGGAGAAGGATTCGAACCTTCGAAGCTCTCGCAACGGATTTACAGTCCGTCCCCTTTGACCGCTCGGGAATCCCTCCAGATGTGGCCGGCATTCTATTTGTCTGCCGTCCTAGTGTCAAGCGTTTTTTCAAATTTTTTCAATCAAATCTGAAACTTAGCTGCTTTGACACCGCTTCCAGTTCTACCCCCTAAGTGGTGTTCCCTGTGAAGCGGGCGCCATTCTATCAAGCTATTCGCCAGTTGCAATACCCTGGCAGAAAATAATTTTATGTTTTAAGTCTTTGAAATCACTGGAAAGAGTCGAAAGGACCGCCGAGTCCAGCAAACGCTCGCTTTCCGGGGCAACTTTGAGCCAACGACCGTCTGCACCCGGCAGCTGCCCCGCCACCGGCAGCGTGGCAATATCCAGGCTTAACAAGCGCTGACGCAGCAAATCGAGCTGCCCCTGCCCCATAACACCGCCGACTACCAGGCACTCATCTCGGCGCTTCGGGGTTGTCGATACACCCGCCTCTCGCAACAGACGGATTTCTTGCTGACTCCCCTTGTACAGCGACAGCGGGGCGACTTCCTTGACCTTCAGCGGGGCTTCCTGCTGGTGCCACACGTAATAGAAGACGTTGAGCACCAGTAACAGCAGAAACAACCAACGCATAGGCACCTCAATCCAATGGGCAGGCCATGGCCAGGCCAACGAAAACCAGGTCAGGCACTACCCGCGCCTGTGGCACGGCTTCCCTGACCAGTGGCGCATCGCCCCCCGTGAGAAACACCGTGAAATTCTCCCCCCATAGCGCCTGCGCCTGTTCGAGCTGGGTGCGTGCAAACCCCTGAAGCATCAGCACACACCCGCGCTCGACCGCCTCGACGGTCGAGCGGCCCGGAGCCAGACTGACCAATGCGCGCTCAGCGGAAGCGTCGTCATAACGGATACGCCGTGTGTGTGTGCGCAGCTGGCTACGCATCAACGGCATACCCGGGCAAATGTAGCCACCCAAGTGCTCGCCGTCCGCAGCAACGAAGTCCGCTTTGGCAGCAGTCCCCAGGTCAATGACCAGGCAAGCGCCTTTGGCCAGGTGAAACGCCCCCAGCGCTGCCAACCAGCGGTCCATGCCCAGGCGCTGATAGTCGTCATAACCATTGCGCACACCGGCCATTTCCTGAGCCGGATGGGCCACACGCGCATGCACGGCAAACGCTTGGGCAATTAACGCGCAAAGCGCATCGGTTTCTTCTTCACTACGCACACTGACGATGCGGCAGCCCGTAAGAGACACAGCAGCCAGTGCAGCCACTTCCGCCACCAGAGCCTGATCGGAGTCGACGATGCCGCCGCCTTCAATCGCCGCATCAGCGACATGGATTACCCGCCACTTGATAAAGCTGTTACCGCAATCGAGCTCAAGAATCATCACGCAACCTCAAACTGAGCTCACCACCACTGAAGCTCTTTTCCACTCCGTCCACCTCAAGGCGTAAGCCGCCCTGCCCGTCGACGCCAAGAACCACGCCATTAATACGTGTACTACCGGCAACCAGGGAAACGTTGCGCCCCTGCCAAAGATGCGCTTGCTCCCATTCCTCCTGGAATGCGGCAAAACCATAGCGACGATGCCGTGCCAATTCGTGTTGTAGCTGCTGACTTAGCGACGCTACCAACCGGTTACGGTCTATTACCGCACCCACTTCACGCCGCATTGAGGTCCACTCCTGGTCGACCTGATCGTTGACCTGCATGTTCACATTGATGCCGACACCCAGCACGACATGACAGACATCCGCCGGATCCCCCACCAACTCCAGCAGGATACCGGTGATCTTCTGCCCCCGAACGAGGACATCGTTGGGCCATTTGAGCCCAACATCCTTTACACCAAACGCCTGCAGTGTACGCATTACGGCTAACCCTACCACCAGGCTCAGGCCCTCGAGTTGGCGCATACCGCCATCCACACGCAGCACCAGGCTGTAATAGAGGTTTTCGGCAAACGGGCTGACCCACTGCCGACCGCGACGACCACGGCCGGCGCTCTGGCGCTCGGCCAGAACCACAAATGGTGCGAGCTGTGCTTCACCGGCAAGTCGCAGGCCTTCGGCGTTGGTCGAATCGATAGTTTCGTGAATGAAAACGGGCCACTGCTCGCCTTCGGCAAAACCGGCGATCGCGTTCGCATCAAGCAAGGCCATTGGCGCAGCCAGCTGATAACCGCGCCCGCGAACCTTGTGGATGGTGAGGTTCAATTCGCTCTCCAGGTGCTGCAGCTGCTTCCAAACGGCGCTGCGACTCACCCCGAGTGCCGCCCCCAGAGCTTCTCCGGAATGGAACCGGCCATCCTTGAGGAGATTCAACAACTTCAGCATGCCAGTCTCGACTTGGAATAAGGCAGGCATGATAGCTACGGGCTGTTAGCTTGCATAGGAAAAGGGCCCCAACGGGGGACATGCAAGACCGCGCACTTGGGTGAGCCTGGGGATTTTTGCGCCACAAAGACAAAACCCCTACCTGCATGCGCAGATAGGGGTTTTGCGAAATGAATCTTGACGATGACCTACTCTCACATGGGGAAACCCCACACTACCATCGGCGATGCATCGTTTCACTACTGAGTTCGGGATGGGATCAGGTGGTTCCAATGCTCTATGGTCGTCAAGAAATTCTGTAGCCAGAATGTCCAGATGGACAGCCCAGCGAATTCGGATATGTGATATTTGTGGTTCGTTGCGAACTTTCGGTTCGTATCATCTTCACCACCACAATTTGGCTTCGTGCGCAAATTGCTTGGGTGTTATATGGTCAAGCCTCACGGGCAATTAGTATTGGTTAGCTCAACGCCTCACAGCGCTTACACACCCAACCTATCAACGTCGTAGTCTTCGACGGCCCTTTAGGGGATTCAAGATCCCAGTGAGATCTCATCTTGAGGCAAGTTTCCCGCTTAGATGCTTTCAGCGGTTATCTCTTCCGAACATAGCTACCCGGCAATGCCACTGGCGTGACAACCGGAACACCAGAGGTTCGTCCACTCCGGTCCTCTCGTACTAGGAGCAGCCCCTCTCAAATCTCAAACGTCCACGGCAGATAGGGACCGAACTGTCTCACGACGTTCTAAACCCAGCTCGCGTACCACTTTAAATGGCGAACAGCCATACCCTTGGGACCGGCTTCAGCCCCAGGATGTGATGAGCCGACATCGAGGTGCCAAACACCGCCGTCGATATGAACTCTTGGGCGGTATCAGCCTGTTATCCCCGGAGTACCTTTTATCCGTTGAGCGATGGCCCTTCCATACAGAACCACCGGATCACTAAGACCTACTTTCGTACCTGCTCGACGTGTTTGTCTCGCAGTCAAGCGCGCTTTTGCCTTTATACTCTACGACCGATTTCCGACCGGTCTGAGCGCACCTTCGTACTCCTCCGTTACTCTTTGGGAGGAGACCGCCCCAGTCAAACTACCCACCATACACTGTCCTCGATCCGGATAACGGACCTGAGTTAGAACCTCAAAGTTGCCAGGGTGGTATTTCAAGGATGGCTCCATGAGAACTGGCGTCCCCACTTCAAAGCCTCCCACCTATCCTACACAAGCAAATTCAAAGTCCAGTGCAAAGCTATAGTAAAGGTTCACGGGGTCTTTCCGTCTAGCCGCGGATACACTGCATCTTCACAGCGATTTCAATTTCACTGAGTCTCGGGTGGAGACAGCGCCGCCATCGTTACGCCATTCGTGCAGGTCGGAACTTACCCGACAAGGAATTTCGCTACCTTAGGACCGTTATAGTTACGGCCGCCGTTTACCGGGGCTTCGATCAAGAGCTTCGCTTGCGCTAACCCCATCAATTAACCTTCCGGCACCGGGCAGGCGTCACACCCTATACGTCCACTTTCGTGTTTGCAGAGTGCTGTGTTTTTAATAAACAGTCGCAGCGGCCTGGTATCTTCGACCGGCATGGGCTTACGGAGCAAGTCCTTGACCCTCGCCGGCGCACCTTCTCCCGAAGTTACGGTGCCATTTTGCCTAGTTCCTTCACCCGAGTTCTCTCAAGCGCCTTGGTATTCTCTACCTAACCACCTGTGTCGGTTTGGGGTACGGTTCCCAGTTATCTGAAGCTTAGGAGCTTTTCTTGGAAGCATGGTATCAACCACTTCGTCGCCTAAAGGCAACTCGTCATCAGCTCTCGGCCTTAGAATCCCGGATTTGCCTAAGATTCCAGCCTACCACCTTAAACCTGGACAACCAACGCCAGGCTGGCCTAACCTTCTCCGTCCCTCCATCGCAATAACTGGAAGTACAGGAATATTAACCTGTTTTCCATCGACTACGCTTTTCAGCCTCGCCTTAGGGACCGACTAACCCTGCGTCGATTAACGTTGCGCAGGAAACCTTGGTCTTTCGGCGTGCGAGTTTTTCACTCGCATTGTCGTTACTCATGTCAGCATTCGCACTTCTGATACCTCCAGCAAGCTTCTCAACTCACCTTCACAGGCTTACAGAACGCTCCTCTA
>NZ_CP032677.1:300000-510000 GCF_003627215.1 Pseudomonas sp. Leaf58 | reverse complement strand
TTTCACCGCTACACAGGAAATTCCACCACCCTCTACCGTACTCTAGCTTGCCAGTTTTGGATGCAGTTCCCAGGTTGAGCCCGGGGCTTTCACATCCAACTTAACAAACCACCTACGCGCGCTTTACGCCCAGTAATTCCGATTAACGCTTGCACCCTCTGTATTACCGCGGCTGCTGGCACAGAGTTAGCCGGTGCTTATTCTGTCGGTAACGTCAAAACAGCAAGGTATTAGCTTACTGCCCTTCCTCCCAACTTAAAGTGCTTTACAATCCGAAGACCTTCTTCACACACGCGGCATGGCTGGATCAGGCTTTCGCCCATTGTCCAATATTCCCCACTGCTGCCTCCCGTAGGAGTCTGGACCGTGTCTCAGTTCCAGTGTGACTGATCATCCTCTCAGACCAGTTACGGATCGTCGCCTTGGTGAGCCATTACCCCACCAACTAGCTAATCCGACCTAGGCTCATCTGATAGCGCAAGGCCCGAAGGTCCCCTGCTTTCTCCCGTAGGACGTATGCGGTATTAGCGTTCCTTTCGAAACGTTGTCCCCCACTACCAGGCAGATTCCTAGGCATTACTCACCCGTCCGCCGCTGAATCGAAGAGCAAGCTCTTCTCATCCGCTCGACTTGCATGTGTTAGGCCTGCCGCCAGCGTTCAATCTGAGCCATGATCAAACTCTTCAGTTCAATACTGCTTGGGTTTTTAAGAAACCCTAAACTTGGCTCAGCAATCTCAAATGACTATGTGATTTCTCGCATGGTCACTTGTGATGCTGATAATCTTTTTGACTATCAGTCCATACTCACAAGCACCCACACGAATTGCTTGATTCAATTTGTTAAAGAGCGTTTGGTTAAGAGCTTTTCGTCTCAACCGAGGCGCGCATTCTACGCTTTCCTCAGAGCCTGTCAAGCGTTTATTTTGAAGTTTTTTGCGAGAAACTCGTTTAGCTTCAAACACTTGGCTCGCTGCGATCTCTCGTAGCGGGAGGCGAATCATACAGCGTTTAGCAACGCTGTCAACCATCATCTCAACCGCTTTCGATCATTCGATCGTAGCCCTTTCAGCTTCTTCTGAACTACTTAACTCGTTGAATCTCAAGGAGTTTGTCGTTCCGTTGTCGCTGGAAGTGGGGCGCATTATAAGGGGATTCGAAAGGGCGTCAACCTTTAATTTCAAGAATATGAAATATAACGGGAAAAGACCGTGTCAGGGCCACCAAGTGTTCGCCACCACACCTTCAGCGCCGGTGAGATCGAGCGCCGCCCGCGCGGCGCTTCGCGGGGCAAGCCCGCTCCCACATCTGTTTTGGGCCAATCACTCCTGTGAAGTCTCCTCTGCCCGCCTTGTTTGTACGGCGCACCACCAAGACAGGCATCAAGGCGCCCGCGCGGAAAGCCCACAGGTGTAACTGGCCCGAAACAAATGCAGGAGCGCTCGACTTCATAGGCGCCAGAGAACCCAAGGTAGGCACCACTCGAAGCCAATGCCATCTCAAGACAGGTACCCGCCAGCCCTGACACACAGCAGCCCACAACCAAACCCCCAAAACCAAAGAGGGGAGGCCTATCGGCCTCCCCGCTTCTATATAGCTACACCTGCAGGCTATCACTCAGCCTTGAGAGTAACCCGTGCAAACGACTTCTTGCCCGCTTGGCACACATGGGTCGCACCCAGCGCAAACACGAAGTCACGATCCACCACCGCGCCATCGACCTTAACAGCGCCACCGCTTAGCAGATCCCGCGCCTGCGCCGAGTTCTTCACCAAACCAGCCCGGTTCAGCACAGCAGCGATCGGCAGGTCTTCTGCCGCAACCACTTCGACTTCCGGCAGGTCTTCCGGCAACTCACCTTCCTTCATACGGTTACCGGCCGCGCGGTGAGCATTGGCAGCAGCCTCCTCACCATGGAAACGCGCAACGATTTCTTCGGCGAGCTTGATCTTGATGTCACGCGGGTTGGCACCCTTGGCTACGTCGGCACGGAACTGCTCAATCTCTTCCATCGAACGGAAGCTCAGCAGCTCGAAGTAGCGCCACATCAGAGTGTCCGGGATCGACACCAGCTTGCTGTACATCACCCCCGGCGCTTCCTGGATACCTACATAGTTACCCAGCGACTTGGACATCTTCTTCACGCCGTCGAGCCCTTCGAGCAGCGGCATGGTCACAATGTTCTGAGCCTCCTGACCATAGGCACGTTGCAGTTCGCGCCCCATCAGCAGGTTGAACTTCTGGTCGGTACCGCCCAGTTCCACATCCGCCTTCAGGGCCACCGAGTCATAGCCTTGCACCAGCGGGTACAGGAACTCGTGGATGGCGATCGGCTGGTTGGTGGTGTAGCGCTTGTCGAAGTCATCACGCTCGAGCATGCGCGCCACGGTGTACTGCGAAGCCAGACGAATGAAATCAGCTGGGGTCAGCTTGTCCATCCAGGTGGAGTTGAACGCAACCTCGGTCTTGGCCGGGTCGAGAATCTTGAACACTTGCTGCTTGTAGGTCTCGGCATTCTCCAGCACCTGCTCACGGGTTAGAGGTGGGCGCGTAGCGCTCTTGCCGCTTGGGTCGCCGATCATGCCGGTGAAGTCACCGATCAGGAAGATGACCTGATGCCCCAAGTCCTGGAACTGGCGCAGCTTGTTGATCAGCACCGTGTGCCCAAGGTGCAGGTCAGGCGCGGTCGGATCGAAGCCGGCCTTGATGCGCAGAGGTTGGCCACGCTTGAGCTTCTCCACCAGTTCCGACTCGACCAATACTTCTTCCGCACCGCGCTTAATAAGCGCCAGCTGCTCTTCAACCGACTTCATAGACAAACCCGCAAGGCTCAGATTCAGGGGGAGCCAACCATACAAGATCGGCCGTCAATTACAAGTTTCGCAACGGAATGTGACCCGCACACAGGTTTGCGGCGTCTATGCGCCCTTGCGTGAAAATGGATTTGGTTATATTTTATACAGTTATTTCATCTTCATCATGTCATTCATCTTTTCCATTTCACCTTTTTCAAAGTCACCTTACCCATGACCAACGAACCGCCTAAAGCGCCCCCGCTTTATCCGAAAAGCCATCTGTTGGCCGCCAGCGGCATCGCCGCCCTGCTCAGCCTGGCTCTGCTGGTATTTCCCTCCAGCGAAGTGGAAGCCAAGAAAACCACCCTTAACCTTGAGCTGGAGAGCCCTGCCGAGCAGTTGAAGGACGAATCCGCTGCCGCGCCCCTGGTGCAGGCAGAAGGTGAGCAAGGCTCGCCGTTTGCCCAGATCGAAGAGGCCGCACCCGAAACGCAGAAGGCCAAGCAGGAAGCCCCTACCGCCGAACCGGTTGCTGAGGCAGCCACGGCGCCTGGCCACCGCGAGGTGACCGTGGCCCGCGGCGACACCCTGTCGACCCTGTTCGCCAAAGTCGGCCTGCCGACCAATGCGGTGCATGACCTGCTGGCCAGTAACAAGCAAGCCAAGCAGTTCAGCCAGCTCAAGCACGGCCAGGTGCTGCAGTTCGAGCTCGACAAGGACGGCCAGCTGGCGAGCCTGCACAGCAAGGTCAGCAACCTCGAAACCATTCGCCTGACCAAGTCTGCCAAGGGCTACACCTTCAACCGCGAAATCAGCAAGCCAGTGGTGCGTACAGCCTACGCCCATGGCGTGATCAAGAGCTCACTGTCGGCCTCGGCCCAACGCGCCGGGCTGTCTCACAGCATGACCATGGATATGGCCCGCGTGCTGGGTTACGACATCGATTTCGCCCAGGATATTCGCCCGGGCGATGAATTCGACGTGGTGTACGAGCAGAAGGTGATGGACGGCAAGGTCGTCGGCACCGGCAACATCCTGTCCGCACGCTTTACCAACCGCGGCAAAACCTACACTGCCGTGCGGTATACCAACAAGCAGGGCAACACTACCTACTACACCGCCGATGGCAACAGCCTGCGCAAGGCCTTTATCCGCACCCCGGTAGACTTCGCCCGCATCAGCTCGCGCTTCTCCGCCGGGCGCAAGCACCCAATCCTGAACAAGATCCGCGCCCACAAAGGCGTCGATTACGCAGCGCCTCGCGGCACTCCGATCAAGGCAGCCGGTGACGGTCGTATCGAACTGGCCGGGCGCCGCGGTGGTTACGGCAACACCGTGATCATCCAGCACGGCAATCGCTACAAAACGCTGTATGGCCACATGCAGGGCTTTGCCAAGGGCATCAAAACCGGTAGTTCGGTCAAGCAGGGCCAAATCATCGGCTACATCGGCACCACCGGCCTGTCCACCGGCCCGCACCTGCACTACGAGTTCCAGGTCAACGGCGTGCACGTCGACCCGCTGAGCCAGAAAGTACCGATGGCTGACCCAATCGCCAAAAACGAGCGCCAGCGCTTCCAGCAGCAGAGCCAGCCACTGATTGCCCGCATGGATCAGGAAAAGGCCACCCTGCTCGCAGCGAACAAGCGCTAAGCCCATGGTGCTCTACATAGGGGTGATGTCCGGCACCAGCCTTGACGGCCTGGACATTGCCTTGATCGAGCAAGGTGAGCAGCTTCAGCTGCTTGCCACCCACTACCTGCCCATGCCCACCGACCTGCGGCAGGACCTGCTAGCCCTTTGCAGCAGCGGCCCTGACGAGATTGCGCGGGCCGCACTGGCAGAAAACCACTGGGCCAGCCTGGCAGCTGAAGGCATCCGCCAGCTGCTGGCCCGGCAGGGGCTGCAGGCCGCTGCCATCCGCGCCATCGGCAGCCACGGCCAGACCATCCGCCACGAACCTGCGCGTGGCTTCACCGTGCAGATCGGCAACCCGGCGCTGCTGGCTGAGCTTACCGGTATCTGCGTAGTGGCTGACTTCCGTCGGCGCGATGTGGCAGCCGGCGGCCAGGGTGCGCCGCTGGTACCAGCCTTCCACGAAACCCTGTTCAACCACCTCGGCCAGCGCCTGGCCATCCTCAATATCGGCGGCTTCAGCAACCTGAGCCTGATCGAGCAGGGCAAACCGGTCCATGGCTTTGACTGCGGCCCGGGTAACGTGCTGCTGGATGCCTGGATCGAGCGCAAGCGCGGCCAGGCCTACGATGCGCAGGGTGCCTGGGCGGCCTCGGGTACGGTGCAGGATGACTTGCTCACCACCCTGCTGGCCGACCCGTTCTTCGCTGGCAGCGGCCCGAAGAGCACCGGCCGCGAGGTGTTCAACCTGCCGTGGCTGGATGGCCACCTGGCCGGTCTACCGGTTTACCGCGACGAGGATGTACAGGCGACATTGCTGGAGCTGACTGCACGCAGCATCATCGACTCGCTGAGCAACGCCCAGCGGGGCACCGAAGCGCTGCTGGTGTGCGGTGGCGGTGCGCAAAATGACGCCCTGATGGCTCGCCTCGGCCAGTTGCTACCCGAGGCCCGTGTCGCCAGCACCGCAGCCCATGGCATCGACCCGGATTGGGTCGAGGCCATGGCCTTCGCCTGGCTGGCCCACTGCTGCCTGGAAGGCATCGCCGCTAACCGCCCCAGCGTCACCGCAGCCAGGGGCCCGCGGGTACTGGGCGCGATCTATCCGGCTTAATCACTCCCCAGAAAGCAAAACGCCGCGCAAATGCGCGGCGTTCTCATAGGGTCAGGGCTCAGATCGAGAACGAAGACCCGCAGCCACAAGTAGTGGCAGCGTTCGGGTTCTTGATCACGAAGCGCGAGCCTTCCAGGCCTTCCTGGTAGTCCACTTCGGCACCAGCCAAGTACTGAAAGCTCATGGGGTCGACCACCAGTGAAACACCTTCACGCTCGACGATGGTGTCGTCTTCGGCCACGTCTTCATCGAAGGTGAAACCGTACTGGAAGCCCGAGCAACCACCACCGGTCACGAACACCCGCAGCTTCAGACGCTCATTGCCTTCCTCGTTGACCAGGTTCTTCACCTTCTGGGCTGCCCCTTGGGTGAATTCCAGACCAGTAGGGGTGAAGGTTTCGACGCTCATGTTGATTCTCCCGGCGCGGTAGCCGCCATAAAACTCGATGACGCGCATTATCCGCTTTCCCGAGAAAATTGGTCAACAATACGTAAGCAGCAAGCTACAAGCTGCAAGCAATATACTCACTTGCAGCTTGCGGCTAGTAGCTTGGGCTGCTGTCAGGGCAGCAAGCCCGCGTGGGACAGGCCCATGCGCTCGTCCAGACCGAACAGGATGTTCAGGTTCTGTACCGCCTGACCGGACGCGCCCTTGACCAGGTTGTCAATCACCGACAGCACCACTACCAAGTCACCACCCTGCGGACGATGAACGGCAATACGGCAGACGTTGGCACCACGCACGCTACGGGTTTCTGGGTGGCTGCCCGCTGGCATCACGTCGACGAACGGTTCATCGGCGTAGCGCTTCTCGAACAGCGCCTGCAGGTCGACCGAAGTGTCGGCAACAGTGGCGTACAACGTGGCGTGGATACCGCGGATCATTGGCGTCAGGTGTGGCACGAAGGTCAGGCCGATGTCCCTGCCAGCGGCCAGGCGCAGGCCCTGGCTGATTTCCGGCAGGTGGCGATGGCCCTTGACCGCGTAGGCCTTCATGCTTTCGCCGGCTTCGCAGAACAGCGAACCCACTGCCGCACCACGGCCAGCACCGCTGACACCCGATTTGCAATCGGCGATCAGGCGCGACGGGTCGGCCAGGCCGGCTTCCAGCAGCGGCAGGAAGCCCAGCTGGGTGGCAGTCGGGTAACAACCGGGCACGGCGATCAGGCGCGCCTGGCGGATCTTCTCGCGGTTAACTTCAGGCAGGCCGTACACCGCGTCCTTCAGCAGCTCTGGCGCACCGTGCGGCTGGCCATACCACTTGCCCCATTCGGCAGCATCCTGCAGGCGGAAGTCGGCCGACAGGTCGATCACCTTGGTACCGGCAGCCAGCAGTTCGCCAGCCAGGGCATGGGCAACACCGTGCGGCGTGGCGAAGAACACCACATCGCAGGCGGCCAGAGCCTTGCTGTCCGGCACGCTGAACGCCAGCCCGTCATAGTGGCCGCGCAGGTTCGGGTACATGTCCGCCACCGCCACGCCCGCCTCGGAGCGCGAAGTGATGACCGCCACTTCGGCCTGTGGATGCTGTGCCAGCAGACGCAACAGTTCGACGCCGGTGTAACCCGTGCCGCCGACGATACCGACCTTGATCATAACGCTTGCCCCTTATCAACGAGCCGTCTGGAAAGCGCACGATAATAGGGGCGCAAGGCGCCTGTAACAACTCTTCGGGTGACCCTTCGGGCGCCTGACCACTACTATCTGACGACCGTGATTACCTGAAGGAACTCCCTCCATGCTTTACCTATGGATCAAAGCGCTGCATATCGTCAGCGTGGTCTGCTGGTTTGCCGGCCTGTTCTACCTGCCGCGGCTGTTCGTCTACCACGCCCAGAGCCAGGACAGCATCAGCCAGGACCGCTTCGTGACCATGGAGCGCAAGCTGTTCCGCGGCATCATGAACCCGGCGATGATCGCCACCTACGTGTTCGGTGCGTGGATGCTCTACCTCACCCCCGGCTGGCTCAGCCAGGGCTGGCTGCACGCCAAGCTCACCCTGGTCATCTTGCTGACCGTCTACCATCACATGTGCGGCGCGCAGCGCAAGCGCTTCGCCAGCGGCAGCAACACCCGCAGCCATGTCTACTATCGCTGGTTCAACGAAGTGCCCGTGCTGTTCCTGCTGGGTATCGTCATCCTGGTGGTGGTCAAACCGTTCTGACCGAGCCACCCCGCTCAAGGAGCCTTGCCATGTCGCTACCCGCCTCGCTCGAACAACGCCTGCGCTTGCCCCTGGTTGCCGCTCCGATGTTCCTGATTTCCAACCCAACCCTGGTGCTAGCCTGCTGCGCCGGCGGCGTGGTCGGTAGCTTTCCCGCCCTGAACCAGCGCGACAGCGCCGGGTTCAAGGCCTGGCTGGAAGAAATCGAGGCAGGCCTGGCGCAACTGCAGGCGCCAGCGCCGTATGCCGTCAACCTGATCGTTCACCCCACCAACCCGCGCCTGCAGGCCGACCTGGCCTTGTGCGTGGAACACCGTGTGCCAATCGTTATCACCAGCTTGGGCGCAGTGAAGGAAGTAGTCGATGCCGTGCACGGGTACGGCGGCCTGGTGTTCCACGATGTCACCACGCGTCGCCATGCCGAGAAGGCTGCCGCGGCGGGTGTCGATGGCCTGATCGCTGTGGCGGCGGGCGCAGGCGGCCATGCCGGCACCTGCAGCCCGTTTGCCCTGGCCGCCGAGATTCGCCAGTTCTTCGACAAGACCCTGCTGCTGGCCGGCTGCCTCAACCACGGCCACGAGATCCTGGCCGCACAAATGCTAGGCGCCGACCTGGCGTACATGGGCACGCGCTTCATCGCCACGGCAGAAAGCCAGGCCCAGAGTGCCTACAAGCAAATGCTGCTCGATGCCCATGCCGCCGACATCATCCACACCGCGGCGGTGTCTGGCATCCCCGCCAGTTTCCTGCGCCCGAGCCTGGAGCAGGCTGGCTACGACATGAATGCGCTCAAGGGCGGGCACGAGCCTGGCAAGCTGAAACCGATCGACGACGAAGCCAAGGCCTGGAAGACCGTGTGGTCAGCGGGCCAAGGCGTCGGCAGTATCGACGACCTGCCCAGTGCCAGCGCGTTGATCGAACGGCTGCACAACGAGTACCGGCACGCCCTGCAACGCTGCCAGGCGCTGCACGCCCGCGCCCTGTAGCAAAAGGCAACACCTTGCCCGGCCAAGCTGTACACTAGGCGCCCTCTTTAGCCCCCAGGAGCCCTGCATGACCCGTTACGCCATGATCACTGGTGCTTCCAGCGGCCTGGGCTTAGCCCTGGCGGAAGCCCTGGCGCGGCGCGGGCGCAACCTGATCCTGGTGGCACGCCAACGTGAAACGCTGGAGCCGGTGGCCATCGAACTGACCCAGCGTTTCGGTGTCGAGGTGCTGTTTCGCGCCTGCGACCTCAGCCAGCCGCTACGCTTGTCGGGCTTCGTGCTGGAGCTGGAAGAAGGCGAGCGGCGCATCGACCTGTTGGTCAATTGTGCTGGCCTGCGCACCTACGGGCCATTCCTGGCCCATGAATGGGCCGACGAACAGGACCTGCTGGAAGTCAACGTGCTGGCCCTGAGCCGGCTATGCCACGCCATTGGCAACCTGATGGCCGTGCAAGGCGGCGGGCAAATTCTCAACGTTGCCGGCCTGGCTGGGGTAGCACCCGGCCCATGGATGGCGGCCTATGCCGCCAGCAAGGCCTACGTGCTGAGCTTCTCGCAGGCACTGCGCGAAGAACTCAAGCGTACCGGTATCAAGGTTTCGGTGCTGTGCCCAGGCCCGGTGCGTTCCGCGCGCCGGCGCATAGCCCGGCTGGATGGCAAACCCCGCTGCCTCAGCCCCGAGGAAGTGGCGCTGTACACCGTACGTGCACTGGACAAGAACCGCGCACTGATTATGCCCGGCCGGCGCAACCGCTGGCTGGCATTCGCCCCGCGTCTGCTGCCGCGCTGGCTGGTGCGCAAGCTGGCCGGGGCCATCCACCGCCGCTATTGCCCAGCCGGCATGGAATAGCCACTGGGCGAGCGGCGCCCGGCTGAGTACACTCGGCCTGGCCCTCACCATGGAGCAAGTGCTGTGGACGATTTATTCTGCAAAATCATCAACCGGGAAATCCCGGCGAAAATCATCTACGAGGACGACCAGGTTCTGGCGTTCCACGATATCGCCCCCCAGGCGCCTGTGCATTTTCTGGTCATCCCGAAAAAGCACATCCGCACCCTCAATGACCTGACCGAAGAAGACAAGGGGCTGGCCGGCCACATTCTGTTCACCGCCCAGCGCCTGGCCAGGGAACTTGGCTGCGAGGAAGGCTTCCGCGTAGTCATGAACTGCAACGAGCAAGGCGGCCAGACCGTCTACCACATCCACATGCACGTGCTTGGCCAGCGCCAGATGCACTGGCCACCGGGCTGATCCACCGCAAGCGACCCTGCCGCTATTGCGGTAAACTATCGGGCACATTCTTGCGGAGGTGCCCGATGGCTACCGAACGTCACTACTCGCCGCTCGACCGCTTGTTGCTGCAGGCCGATACCGCCATGCGCACCTTGCTGCCCTTCAGCGGCCAACCCGCCCGCCCCTCGCCAGCCATCGTCCAGCCGGACGTTGACCTGGACGACCAGCAGGCCCGCCATGTGGCTGGGCTGATGCGCATCAACCACACCGGTGAAGTCTGCGCCCAGGCGCTGTATCAGGGCCAGGCCCTGACCGCCAAGCTGCCCGAAGTGCGCAAGGCCATGGAGCACGCCGCCGAGGAAGAAGTGGATCATCTGGCCTGGTGCGAACAGCGCATTCGCCAGCTGAACAGCCACCCGAGCGTACTCAACCCGTTGTTCTACGGCATGTCGTTCGGCATCGGTGCACTCGCCGGGCTGGTCAGCGACAAGGTCAGCTTGGGCTTCGTCGCGGCCACCGAGCACCAGGTGTGCAAGCACCTCGACGAGCACCTGGAGCAAATCCCGCAGCAAGACGAAAAGTCCCGGGCCATCCTCGAACAGATGCGCATCGATGAAGAACAGCACGCCGAGTCTGCCCTGGAAGCCGGCGGTTATCGCTTCCCTGCCCCGGTTCGCTTTGGCATGAGCCTGTTGGCCAAGGTCATGACCAAGAGCACCTACCGCATCTGAAGGCATCACCATGACGGACCGTTTCGACGCCAAGGACCTGGCGCGCGCCGTGCAAGCCGGCATTCTCCAGCCCGGTCAGGACCAAGCCCTGCTGGCGTACTTGCGCCAGCAGCCGGCGCAACGTGGCAGCTTCCAGCTGGCCCATATTGCCTTCTACTTTGGCGCCATGCTGATCATGGCGGCCATGGGCTGGTTGCTCACTGAAGCCTGGATGAGCATCGGCGACGGGGCGCTGCTGATCATCGCCAGCCTCTACATTCTGCTACTCACACTGTTCGCCCTTAACCTGCAAAAGCGCGCCCAGCCGGTTGCTGCCGGGGTGCTGGCGGCGGTCGCGGTCAGCATCGTGCCACTGGCAGTATTCGCCATCGAACGCCTGGCCGGCTGGTGGCCACTGGGTGATACGCAGGCGACCTATCACCAGTACTACACCTATGTGCAAGGCGGCTGGCTGGCGATGGAAGCGGCCACCGTGCTTGCCGGGCTGCTGATGCTGAGGCTGATCCGCTATCCGTTCATCGTCATGCCAATTGCCGTAGCCTTGTGGTTCATGTCGATGGACCTGAGCGAATGGATCTTCGGCTCGCCGTTCAGCTGGGAGCAGCGCCGCGAAGTTTCGCTGTGGTTCGGCTTGGGGTTGCTGATGGTGTTCATCGGGGTTGATGGACGCACGCGCGAGGACTACGCCCACTGGGGTTATTTGGCCGGTCTGGCGGCATTCTGGGGCGGGCTGACACTGTCGGACAGCGACAGCGAGCTGGGCAAGGCCGTTTACTGCCTGATCAATATGGCGCTGATGGGCATGGCGGTACTATTGCGCCGGCCGGTGTTCATGGTGTTCGGGGCGCTGGGGGTGGCGGCTTACCTGGGCTATCTGGCGTATGAGGTGTTTGCCGAATCGCTGCTGTTCCCGCTGGTGCTGACCCTGATTGGGTTG
Organism: Pseudomonas sp. Leaf58; assembly: GCF_003627215.1. Classification (NCBI taxonomy): domain Bacteria; kingdom Pseudomonadati; phylum Pseudomonadota; class Gammaproteobacteria; order Pseudomonadales; family Pseudomonadaceae; genus Pseudomonas; species Pseudomonas sp. Leaf58. Next base: position 498,405 of record NZ_CP032677.1, on the reverse strand, counting down.
GCGGTCATCTGGCTGGGGCTGGTTTACCAGAAGCGGCGGGAGCGGTTTAGCCAAGTGATGCGTAGTCGCTTGCCAGAGTGGGTGCGGGCTGCACTGCCGGCGCTTCGCAGCTGATATTGTTGCGGCCGCTTTGCGGCCTATTGCCGGCAAGCCAGCTCCCACAGGTATTGCGCGGGCCTTAAGTGTGGCGCTGTACCTGTAGGAACTGGCTTGCCGGCGATGGGCTGCGCAGCAGCCCCCAAAAATCTTGGGCTTAACCCAGCTCTACGATTTCATAGCCATGGGTAATCTCAACCCCGGCACGCTCCAGCATGATCGAAGCCGAGCAGTACTTCTCCGCCGACAACTCCACCGCACGCTTTACCTGGGCTTCTTTCAGCCCACGCCCTTTCACCACGAAGTTCATGTGGATCTTGGTGAACACCTTCGGGTCTTCACTGGCGCGCTCGGCCTCCAGGAACGCTTCGCAGCTTTCTACTGCCTGGCGCGACTTCTTCAGGATGCTCACCACATCAAAGCTGCTGCAGCCACCCAAGCCCAACAACAGCATCTCCATTGGGCGCACACCCAGGTTGCGGCCGCCGGCCTCGGGCGGGCCGTCCATCACGACGACATGGCCGCTCCCCGATTCGCCGAGGAACATCGCCTCACCGGCCCACTGGATACGTGCCTTCATCTATCTGGACTCCTGATTTTCGGAAAAGGGTGTCAGCTTAGACCTTGTACGGCTGTGGGAAAAGTACGAGACGTGGCGGTTTAATACCGAAACATCCTGTAGTGTCTGATAAGCTGGCGCCAAATGACTGGCGCTGGTCGCCAGCCAACCTCTATAAAAGCCTATAGGTTGTATCGAACAGGATTTCGTGATGGTTGCCTCCGCCCTACCCGCCAAGATCAAGAACATCGACAGGCTGCTGGTGCACTGCCAACGCCGCCGCTACACCGCCAAAAATAACATTATCTGCGCCGGCGACCGGGCCGAAACACTGTCGTTCATCATCAAGGGTTCGGTCACTGTCCTGATCGAAGACGACGAAGGCCATGAAATGATCATCGCCTACCTGAACAATGGTGATTTCTTCGGCGAACTGGGCCTGTTCGAGCCCACTGACGGTGTTCAGCAGCGCAGTGCCTGGGTACGCGCCAAGACCGAATGCGAGGTAGCCGAAATCAGTTACGAAAAATTTCGCGAACTCGCCCGGCAAGACCCGGAGATTCTCTACGCCCTGGGCAGCCAGATGGCCCAACGCCTACGCAACACCACCCGCAAGGTCGGTGACCTGGCATTCTTCGACGTCACCGGGCGCGTTGCCCGTTGCCTGCTGGAGCTGTGCAAGCAACCCGACGCCATGACCCATCCCGACGGCATGCAGATCAAAATCACCCGTCAGGAAATCGGCCGTATCGTCGGTTGCTCCCGGGAAATGGTCGGCCGCGTCCTCAAAGACCTTGAAGAGCGCAGCCTGGTGCAGGTCAAAGGCAAGACCATGGTGGTCTACGGTACCCGCTAGTCCTTGGGCAGGTCGGCCAGTACCTTGGCATAGGCCTGCGACAGATGCTCGAACCAGGGTGCCTCGGGTGCCACCTCGTGCAAGGCGATGTGCGCGTCAGCGCGGCAGCGCTGTTCCAACTCGCAGCACTCGTTGAAGCGGTTTACCGCCGCCACCATCGACTCACGTTCGTTGTCCAGCAACAGCGCACCGTGCACCAACACCACCGGGCGCTTGCCGCCCAGCCCCTGGCGCCAGCGTTGGGCAGTGCCGACCAGTTTGCGGCCGTTGAGGTTGACGTTGTAGCGACCATCGCAGAAAGCACCGTCGATTTCCCCCACCGACGCCACCCCGCCCCACCCGCGCAGCACATCGCACAGCGGCAGGCACAGGCGCTCGTAGGCATTCTCGATACGGCCGTGGTCGCCCTCACTACGTGGGGCAACATAGACCAACGCAACGTTCACCGTCGAATGTGACTGCGGCACCGGCTCCCCACCGGTTTCGCGCAACAGCACCGGCCAGCCGGCGATGGCCAGTTCGGCGCAGGCGGCCTCGAAATTGTCCAGGCGGCTCATGCGCCGGGGCATGACCAAGGCATGGTCGGTGGGGCGCCAGAACAGCACGCCACTGTCGCGTTCGCCGCGGCAGACGGCGGCTAGCAGTTCCTGTTCGGCGTGCAGCCCTTGTTCAACGGTCAGGGCCAGGGGTTGATCGGTCATTGATCCACCTATGTTGTTGTTTTCACCGACCTCTTCGCGGGTGAACCCGCTACAACAGGACGCGTATCCATTGTAGGAGCGGGCTTGCCCGCGAAAGGGCCATTCCAGGCATACAAAAAAGCCGGCAGTAACGCCGGCTTGGTTTGCTCAGTCCAATTGCTGAACAGTTTTCTTCACTTGTTCCGGGAAGAACAACCGCTGCAACTCCAGCCCTGGTTGTTCAGCGCGCATGAACGCCTCACCCACCAGGAACGAGTAGACCTCGTTGATTGCCATCAGCTCGACATCGGCCCGGTTCAAGATACCGCTCTCGGTAATCGCCAGGCGATCCCGTGGAATGCGCGGCAACAGGTCGAGGGTGGTTTCAAGGCTTACCTCGAAGGTGTGCAGGTTGCGGTTGTTTACCCCCACCAATGGCGTATCGAGGGTTTTCAGCGCCCGCTCCAGCTCATCGCCATCGTGTACTTCTACCAGCACATCGAGGCCGACATCCTTGGCGGTGGCCGCCAGTTCAGCCATCTTCACGTCATCCAGCGCCGACACGATCAGCAGCACGCAGTCGGCGCCCAAGGCACGGGCTTCGATGATCTGGTAAGGATCGACCATGAAGTCTTTGCGGATCACCGGCAGTGACACTGCCGCACGGGCTTGCTGCAGGTATTCATCGGCGCCTTGGAAGTAGTCCACATCGGTCAGCACCGACAGGCAGGTGGCACCGCCCTTCTCGTAGCTGACGGCGATTTCCGCCGGCACAAAATGCTCGCGAATCACGCCTTTGCTTGGCGAGGCCTTCTTGATTTCGGCAATCACCGCCGGCTGCTTGCGCTTGGCCTGCTCGATCAGCGCATTGGCGAAACCACGCGGCGCGTCGGCAGCCTTGGCCAGGCCTTCGAGTTCAGCAAGGCTTACGCGCGCGCTGCGCTCAGCCACTTCCTGGAACTTGCGGGCAATGATCCTTTCCAGCACCGTCGGCACGCTCATGCTTCGTTCTCCACCTTGAATACTGCAGTAAAGGCACCCAATTCCTGCAGCTTCTCCCAGGCCAGGCCCGTGTGCAGAACATCATGGGCCAGTTCTACGCCCGACTTCAGGCTCATGGCATGGTCCGCCGCATACAGCGCGGCACCGGCATTCAGCACAATCATCTCGGCAGCCTTCTGCCCATTCTCGGTCTTGCGCCGCCCCAGTGCATCACGGATGAGCTCCAACGACGCCTGCGGGTTCTCGACCGCCAGGCCGTGCAGGCTCTGGCTTTTCATGCCAAGGTCTTCGGGCTCTACCCAGTATTCGCTGATCTGGTCGTTTTTCAGTTCGGCAACAAAGGTCGGTGCCGCCAAGCTGAACTCGTCCAGGCCGTCCTTGGAGTGCACAACCAGCACATGCTTGCTCCCCAGGCGCTGCAGCACCTCGGCCAGCGGGCGGCACAGGGCTTGCGCGAACACACCGACCACCTGGTGCTTCACCCCAGCCGGATTCGTAAGCGGGCCGAGCATGTTGAACAGGGTACGCAAGCCCAGGTCGCGACGCGGGCCGGCTGCATGTTTCATGGCCGAGTGGTGGCTTTGCGCGAACATGAAGCCGATGCCCAAGCTATCGATGCAGCGCGCCACCTGAACAGGGGTTAGGTTCAGGTAGATGCCAGCGGCTTCCAGCAGGTCAGCACTACCGCTCTTGCCCGACACTGCGCGGTTGCCGTGCTTGGCCACGGTGCAACCCGCTGCGGCCAGGACGAACGACGAGGCAGTGGACACGTTGAAGATGTTCGCGCCATCACCGCCGGTGCCGACGATATCGACTACGCCGTCGAGGGTTTGCAGTTCAACCTTGTCTGCCAGCTCGCGCATCACCGACACCGCACCGACGATTTCATCGATGCTTTCGCTTTTCATGCGCATGCCCATCAGAAAGGCACCGATCTGCGCCTCGCTGCACTGGCCGGTCATGATCTGGCGCATCACATCGCGCATTTCTTCGGTAGAAAGGTCCAGCTGGCCGACGATACGGCTCAACGCGCTCTTGATATCCATGTTCAATCCTTAGCGGCGGCCGCCGGTCTGCTTGAGGAAGTTGGCGAACAGCTCGTGACCCTGCTCGGTAAGGATCGATTCAGGGTGGAACTGCACCCCTTCGATATTCAGCGTTTTGTGGCGCAAGCCCATGATCTCGTCGACCGAACCATCTGCATGGGCAGTCCAGGCAGTGACTTCCAGGCAGTCTGGCAGGGTATCGCGCTTGACCACCAGGGAATGGTAGCGGGTCACGGTCAGGGGGTTGTTGAGGCCGGCGAACACGCCCAGGTCACGGTGGTGGACCGGGCTGGTCTTGCCGTGCATCACTTGGCGTGCACGCACTACGTCACCGCCAAAGGCCTGGCCGATGGACTGGTGGCCCAGGCACACGCCCAGGATCGGCAGCTTGCCGGCAAAATGCAGGATGGCCTCGATGGACACACCCGCCTCGCTCGGCGTGCACGGGCCAGGGGAAACGACGATGCGCTCAGGGTTGAGGGCTTCGATCTGGGCGATGGTCATTTCGTCATTGCGAATGACCTTGACCTCGGCACCCAGCTCGCCAAGGTACTGAACGACGTTGTAAGTGAATGAGTCGTAATTGTCGATCATCAGTAACATCGGGTTAAACCTCTTGAATCTACTGACTTCAGAATTCGAACCTTCCTACACCAGCCGATAGGCGCGGCTTTGCCACAAGGGGCGTTAGACAGGAAGGCAAACGGGGGCGGGCCGGGCGGGCCGGCAGGGGATAAAGTCAGGCGCGCCAACGCCAACGGGCGTGGGCCTTGATTACACGCATCAAGAGTTTGCTGACGATCAACACAGGATAGGTCTCGCTCATACGTCCCGGCACAGTAGCCTACCGGGGCGGCGGGCGCAATATGCCCGTAAACACGGGGAAACGAATGGACTTGGGAGGTATGCACTGCGATTTGCTAAGGTCGATCGGGTAGTCCTGATAAAAACAAAGAAAAGGATGTTCCCTGATGCGAAAAGCACCGTTATTGCGCTTTACCCTCGCCTCACTGGCACTGGCATGCGGCCAGGCGTTTGCGGCACCCTCGCCCTACTCCAGCATGATCGTGTTTGGCGACAGCCTCAGCGACGCCGGGCAGTTTGGCGGCGCACGCTTCACCAACCGCGATGCCAGTGGCAATTATGCCCCGGTGTCACCGATGATCCTGGGTGGGCGGTTGGGCGTGAGCCCAACCGAGCTTGGCCCCTCCACCTCCCCACTCAACCAGGCGCTTGGGTTGCCGGACGGCAACAACTGGGCAGTTGGCGGCTACACCACGCAGCAGATCCTGGATTCGATCACCAGCACTTCCGAGACGGTCCTCCCCCCAGGGCGCCCCGGCGCAGGCCAGGTACTGCGGGAAAAGCCGGGCTATCTGGCCAACGGCTTGCGCGCCGACCCTAACGCGCTGTACTACCTGACCGGCGGTGGCAACGACTTCCTGCAAGGCCTGGTCAACAGCCCCGCCGATGCCGTCGCCGCTGGCGGCCGCCTGGCTGCCAGCGCCCAGGCCCTGCAGCAGGGCGGCGCCCGCTATATCATGGTCTGGCTGCTGCCCGACCTCGGCCAAACACCGAACTTCAGCGGCACGCCGCAACAAAACCCGCTGTCGTTGCTGTCGGGCGCCTTCAACCAAGCGCTGCTCAGCCAGCTGGGGCAGATCGATGCCGAGATCATTCCGCTGAACATCCCCGTGCTACTGGGTGAGGCGCTGGCCAGCCCCAGTCAATTCGGCCTGGCCAGCGACCAGAGCCTGGTCGGCACCTGCTACAGCGGCGAAGGCTGCGTGGAAAACCCGGTTTATGGCATCAACGGCACCACGCCAGACCCGACCAAGCTGCTGTTCAACGACTCGGTGCACCCGACCATCGCCGGCCAGCAACTGATTGCCGATTACGCCTACTCGATCATCGCCGCCCCCTGGGAGCTGACCCTGCTACCAGAAATGGCCCACGCCAGCCTGCGCGCCCACCAGGACGAGCTGCGCAACCAATGGCAGACACCCTGGCAGGCGGTTGGCCAGTGGCAAGCCTTTGCCGCTACCGGCGCCCAAGACCTGGACTTCGACGGCCAACGCAGCGCGGCCAGCGGCGATGGCCGCGGCTACAACCTGACGCTAGGTGGTAGCTACCGGCTGAACGACGCCTGGCGCCTGGGCCTGGCCGGCGGCGTGTATCGGCAGAAGCTGGAAGCGGGCGAACAAGACTCCGATTACAAGCTGGACAGCTACCTGGCCAGCGCCTTCGCCCAGTACCGCCAGGACCGCTGGTGGGCCGACGCGGCACTGACCGCCGGGCACCTGGACTACAGCGACCTCAAGCGCACCTTCGCCCTTGGCGTGAACGACCGCAGCGAAAAGGGCGACACCGATGGCGAAGCCTGGGCAATGTCGGGGCGGCTGGGCTACAACCTGGCGGCCGACAGCAGCCGCTGGCAGCTGGCGCCGTTCATCAGCGCCGACTATGCCCGGGTGAAAGTCGACGGCTATGAGGAGAAGAGTGGGCGTTCGACGGCACTGGGCTTCGACGACCAGGAACGCACGTCACGCCGTCTGGGTGTGGGGTTGCTGGGCAGTGTGCAGGTGTTGCCGAGTACCCGGCTGTTCGCCGAGGTGGCGCAGGAGCATGAATTCGAGGATGACCAGCAGGATGTGACGATGCACCTGACCAGCTTGCCGGCGAATGATTTCACCCTGACCGGGTATACGCCGCACAGCGACCTGACCCGGGCGAGCCTAGGGGTGAGCCATGAAGTGGTGGCGGGGGTGCATTTGCGCGGCAACTACAACTGGCGCAAGAGTGATGAGTTGACGCAGCAGGGGGTTAGCCTGGGGGTCAGCGTGGACTTCTGAACTGATGGGGCCGCTTTGCGGCCCTTCGCGGGCGTGCCCGCGAAGGGCTGCAAGGCAGCCCCAATCAATTCATTTTGGGGCGGAAGTCTGCTCAGCCAACGCCACCGCGCGGAACATCGCCCGGCGTTTGTTGATGGTTTCTTCCCACTCCAGCGCCGGCACGGAGTCGGCCACGATGCCGCCCCCGGCCTGCACATGCAGCTCACCGTCTTTAATCACTGCAGTACGGATGGCAATCGCGGTATCCATGTTGCCGTTCCAGGCGAAATACCCGACAGCACCACCGTAAACCCCACGTTTGACCGGCTCCAGCTCGTCGATAATCTCCATCGCCCGAATCTTCGGTGCCCCCGAAAGCGTACCGGCCGGCAGGATCGCGCGCAGTGCATCCATCGCCGTCAGCCCTTCGCGCAGCTGACCGGTGACGTTGGACACAATGTGCATCACGTTGGAATAACGCTCGATCACCATCTTTTCGGTCAGGCGCACGCTACCGGTCGAGGACACACGACCGACGTCATTGCGGCCCAGATCGATCAGCATCAGGTGCTCGGCAATTTCCTTGTCATCCGACAGCAGGTCGTCTTCCAACGCGCGGTCGGCCTCTTCGGTCGCGCCACGCGGGCGGGTGCCGGCAATCGGCCGCACAGTGACTAGGTTGTCCTCGACGCGCACCAGCACCTCAGGCGAGCTGCCGACCACATGGAAGTCGCCAAAGTTGAAGAAGTACATGTACGGCGTCGGGTTGAAGCAACGCAGCGCGCGGTACAGGTCGATAGGCGCGGCTTTGAAGTCGATCGACATGCGCTGCGACGGCACCACCTGCATGCAGTCGCCCGCCAGGATGTATTCCTTCACCGTGTCGACTGCGCGCTCGTAATCTTCTTGGGTAAAGCTTGAGCGGAACGCTGGCTCGGCAGCCATCGGGCCACTCAAGTCCAGCCCACGGCGCGGGGTGATCGGCTGGCGCAGTGTTTCCAGCAAACCCTGCAGGCGTGCCTGGCCCTGTTCGAAGGCCTGCTCTTCAGCCGGGTCGACCAGCACGATGGCGTGCATCTTGCCGGCCAGGTTGTCGAACACTACCACCGCGTCGGATACCATCAACAGGATGTCCGGCACACCCAGTGGATCAGGGTTGGGGCAGGCTCCCAGGCGTTTTTCCACATAACGCACGCAGTCGTAGCCGAAATAGCCGACCAGGCCGCCGTTGAAGCGTGGCAGGCCGGGGATGTCGGCGACCTTGTACCGGTCCTTGAAAGTTTCGACGAACGCCAGCGGGTCTTCGACATCGTGGCGTTCCACCTCCACGCCATCCTGCAGGATGCTGACGTGGTAGCCATGCACACGCATTACCGTGCGCGACGGCAGGCCGATCATCGAGTAACGGCCCCACTTCTCGCCGCCTTGCACCGATTCGAGCAGGTACGAGTTGGGTTGGTCAGCCAGTTTCAGGTAGATCGACAGCGGCGTGTCGAAGTCGGCCAGGGTTTCGCAGGCCAAGGGAATGCGGTTGTAGCCGGCAGCGGCCAGGCGCAGGAATTCTTCGCGGGTCATGGGGTAGCCTCGTGGCAAGCAGCAATAGGTCAGGCAAACGGACGGGCCGGCACGCGCCGGCAAGCTAAAGTCAGGCGCGCCAACGCCAACGGGCCAGGGCCTTGATGACTTTCATCCAGAATTTGCCAGTAACCGCCACGGTGGACTCTCTGTCTTGTGAGGCTTGAAGGTCCGCCAACGTTATCCCAGTGGCCGGGTCTGCGCAACCGGGCAGCAATGCGCGCAGGTCGTCGATCACCAGGCTGGGGGATTCGTCGTCAATCGGCCGGCCATGATTGTAGCCGTAGCTCAGGCCCACGCACTGCACCCCAGCCGCCTTGGCCGCCAGTACGTCACTACGCGAATCGCCGATAAACAGCGACTGCTGCGGGGTAACGCCGGCCATTTGCATGACAAACAGCAGCGCCGCCGGGTCGGGCTTTTTCTGCGGCAGGGTGTCGCCGCCGATGATCCAGCGGAAGTTGTTGCCGATCTTCATCTGGTCCAATAGCGGGCCGACGAAGCGCTCTGGCTTGTTGGTGATCAGCGCCATCTCCACGCCCTGCTTGCGCAGCCAGCGCAGGGTATCCCGTACCCCGGGGTAAACCACCGTCAGTTCATGGCTATCGGCATAGGCGTCCATGAACAGCGCCAGCGCCTGGTCAGCCAGCGCATCGTCGACACCGGCGTGGTCGATACCACCTGCCAGCGCCCGACGCACCAATACCTGGGCGCCGTTGCCAACCCAGTGGCGTACGGCTTCCAGGCCAGCGGGCGGGCGCCCCAATTCGAGCAGCATGCGGTCCACGGCGGCGGCCAGGTCTGGCACGGAATCGATCAGGGTACCGTCCAGATCGAACATCACCAGCCTGGGCAGAGTCCCCGGGAACAGCTGCTCGAAGCCGCTCATGGGCGGGCCAGAGCCATTTCGGCGCGCATCTTGGCGATCACTTCCTGGTAGTCCGGGGCATTGAAGATCGCCGAGCCGGCGACGAAGGTGTCGGCGCCAGCGGCAGCGATCTCGCGGATGTTGTTGACGTTGACGCCGCCGTCGATTTCCAGGCGGATATCACGGCCACTGGCGTCGATCAGCGCACGCGCCTCGCGCAGCTTGTCGAGGGTACCGGGGATGAATTTTTGCCCGCCGAAGCCTGGGTTGACGCTCATCAGCAGCACCATGTCGACCTTGTCCATCACGTACTTCAGGGCATCCAGGCTCGTGGCCGGGTTGAACACCAGGCCGGCCTTGCAGCCGCCGTCCCTGATCAGTTGCAGCGAGCGGTCGATGTGCTGCGAGGCTTCCGGGTGGAAGGTGATGTAGGTGGCGCCGGCTTCGATGAAGTCGCCGATGATGCGGTCGACCGGGCTGACCATCAGGTGCACGTCGATCGGGGCGGTGACGCCGTACTTGCGCAGGGCGGTGCACACCATCGGGCCGATGGTCAGGTTGGGGACGTAGTGGTTGTCCATGACATCGAAGTGGACGATGTCGGCACCCGCCGCCAAGACCTTGTCGACGTCCTCGCCCAGGCGAGCGAAATCGGCGGAGAGAATGGAGGGGGCAATAGCGTAGGGCTGCATGGCGCACCTGTTGGCAGAATCACGGTGGCGCGCATTGTAACCCAGGGAAAGGGATGAGGGCTGATTGGTATCAATAGCTGCTTCGACCTGTACCGGCCTGTTCGCGGCTAAAGCCGCTCCTACAACGCTTTGTACACGGCATGAATGCTGCGCAGTCGTTGTAGGAGCGGCTTTAGCCGCGAACAGGCCGGTACAGACAAGCCATCATCAGCCAGGCTGCTGGGTTCTGAGCTTCTCGCTACGCCCACGTAACCACTCCAGGGTCAGCAGCAGCACCACGGAGAAGGCAATCAGCAAGGTCGCCGCCGCGGCAATGGTCGGGCTCAGGTTCTCGCGAATACCACTGAACATCTGCCGTGGCAGAGTGGCCTGCTCCGGCCCGGCAAGGAACAGCGTCACCACCACCTCGTCGAACGAGGTGGCAAAGGCGAACAGCGCCCCCGAAATCACCCCGGGCGCGATCAGTGGCAGGGTCACCCGGCGGAAGGCCAGCAGTGGCGAAGCGCCCAGGCTGGCTGCCGCCCGTACCAGGTTGTAATTGAAACCCTGCAAGGTCGCCGACACGGTAATGATGACGAACGGCACACCCAGCACCGCGTGCACCAGGATCAGCGAAGTGAAGCTGTTGCCCATGCCCAGCGGGGCGAAGAACAGGTAGCTCGCCACACCGATAATCACCACCGGTACTACCATCGGCGAGATCACCAGTGCCATCACCAACGACTTACCCGGGAAGTCGCCACGGGTCAGGCCGATGGCCGCCAAGGTGCCGAACACCATGGCTAGCACCGTGGCCGCCGGGGCAACGATGATGCTGTTTTTCAAGGCCCGCATCCATTCGGCCGAGCCGAAGAAGTCCTGATACCACTGCAGCGAGAAGCCCTGCAGCGGGTACACCAGGAAACTGCCACTGTTGAACGACAGCGGCACAATGACCAACACCGGCAGGATCAAAAACAGCAGAATCAGACCGCAAAGAATGCGCAGGCTGTAGTACCACACCCGCTCCACAGGCGACATGTAAGGGCTCAGCATGACAAGGCTCCTCAGCTCAGGCGCAGGCGGCTGGCGCCGACCAGCCAGCTATAGATCAAGTACAACAGCACGGTCGCCAGCAGCAACAGCCCGCCCAGCGCGGTGGCCATGCCCCAGTTGATGCTGGTGTTGGTGTAGAAGGCGACGAAGTAGCTGACCATCTGGTCGTTGGGGCTGCCCAGCAGTGCCGGGGTGATGTAGTAGCCGATAGCCAGGATGAACACCAACAGGCAGCCCGCGCCAACCCCGGCGTAGGTCTGCGGGAAGTACACCCGCCAGAAGCTGGCGAACGGGTGACAGCCCAGCGAGATCGCCGCCCGCATGTAGCTGGGGGAAATGCCCTTCATCACGCTGTACAGCGGCAAGATCATGAACGGCAGCAGGATGTGCACCATCGAGATGTACACGCCGGTGCGGTTGAACACCAGTTCCAGCGGCTGGTCAATGATGCCCATGGCCATCAGCGCGCTGTTGATCAGGCCACCGGACTGCAACAGCACGATCCACGCCGCTACCCGCACCAGGATCGAGGTCCAGAACGGCAGCAGCACCAGAATCATCAACAGGTTGCTCTGCCGGGTTGGCAGGTTGGCTAGCAAATAGGCCAGCGGGTAGGCCAGCACCAGGCAAATGGCGGTAATCACCACCCCCATCCACAGGGTGCGGGCAAAGATGTCCAGGTAAATGGCCTGGTCGGGGGTGGCCTTGGCCAGCTCGCCGAGGTCGTCGATACGGTGGTCGACAGAGGCCAGCAGGTAGAACGAGGTCACCGAACTGGTGTTGCGGCGGATCGCCTGCCAGTAGGCCGGGTCGCCCCAACGCTCGTCCAAGGCCTGCAAGGCCTCTTTATAAGAGGCAGGCTCAACCTTGAACGGCAGTGCCCGGGCGGTCTTGGTCAACAGGCTGCGGTAGCCGGCCAGTTCCATATTCAAGCGTTTTGAAAGGTCGCCAAGGGTCTGATTCTTGCGCGCCTCGGCCAAGTCCTGGCTGAGCGCCTTGTACACTTCCTCACCCGGCAGGCTCTTGCCATCCCACTGGGTGATGATGTCTACCGTTCGCGGCAGGCCGCCGACCACTTCCGGGTTGCCGACGCTCTTGTACAGCAGCGCCGCGATCGGCACCAGAAAGACCAGCAGAAGAAACAGCGCCAGCGGCGCGATCAACGCCTGCGCCTTCCAGCGGTTGACCCGCTCGGCGTGTTTGAGGCGCTGCTTTAGGTTTGGACCCGCGCCTTCGTTAAGGGGCACTGCAATGGCCATGGCGAACTCCGCGATACGAACTGAAAAATGGGGCTGCTGCGCAGCCCATCGCCGGCAAGCCCGGCTTCCACAGGTACTGCACTGACTTCAGAGAATGCGCGCTCCCTGTGGGAGCTGGCTTGCCAGCGATGGGCCGCATAGCGGCCCTGCTTTCCGGTGTCCTACTTCTTCGCCGCCCAGGCGTTGAAGCGTTGCTCCAGTTGCTCGCTGTTGTCAGCCCAGAAGGCCACATCGATCTGCACCTGGTTGGCGATGTTTTCAGGCGTGGTCGGCATGTCCTTCTTCACATCGTCCGACAGCAGGCTCACAGCCTTGGCGTTGGCCGGGCCGTAGGCGATGTTCTCGGAGTAGGTCTTCTGCTGCTCGGGCTTGACGCTGTAGGCGATGAACTTCTTCGCTTCTTCGACGTTCTTGGCACCTTTAGGGATAGCCCAGGCATCGAAGTCGTAGATGCCGCCGTTCCACACCACCTTGAGGTTGCTCTCTTTTTGCACGGCGGCGATACGGCCGTTGTAAGCGGAGCTCATGACCACGTCACCCGAGGCCAAAAACTGCGGTGGCTGCGCGCCAGCTTCCCACCACTGAATGCTGGGCTTGAGTTCATCGAGCTTCTTGAAGGCACGGTCTTGGCCTTCTTTGGTGGCCAACACTTTGTAGACGTCCTTGGGCGCAACGCCGTCGGCCATCAAGGCAAACTCCATCGTGTACTTGGCGCCTTTGCGCAGGCCACGCTTGCCTGGGAACTGCTTGGTGTCCCAGAAGTCAGCCCAGCTGGTAGGTGCGGTCTTGAGCTTGTCAGCGTTGTACGCCATGACCGTGGACCACACGAAGAAGCCCACACCACACGGTTGGATCGCCCCCGGCACGTAGTCGGCTTCATCCCCGAACAACGCGGGGTCGAGCTCTTCGAACATCCCCTCATCGCAACCACGGGCTAGCTCTGGCGACTCAACCTCTACCAGGTTCCACGACACGCTCTTGGTGTCGACCATCGCCTTCACCTTGGCCATTTCGCCGTTGTATTCACCCGCGACGATCTTGCCGTTACCCGCCTTTTCCCATGGCTCGTAGAACGCTTTGACCTGGGCAGCCTTGTTAGCGCCACCAAACGAAATTACGGTCAAGTCTGCGGCCATGGCCTGGCCAGCGGCGAACAGCCCCAGGGCCAGGGCGGTCAGTTTCAACTGCTTGCGCATTATTATTCTCTCCACAGTACAGGGTTGGTGAAGCAATCCATCAATGGGCTTCGGCAATCGGATCGAGCGCGCGGGCGTGCTCCACCTCCCAGCCCAGCGGTACCACATCGCCCACGGCCAGGGCCGGGTCGAGCTCGGCAATCGGCTGTTTCACGAAGAAGTCGCCCTTGCCGCAAACCTCCAGGCGCACCCGCACGTGGTCGCCAAGGTAAATGAATTCGGCCACCCGGCCAGAAAAGCGGTTGACGCAGCTTTCGCTGTGGCCGTTCAGGCGCACCCGCTCCGGGCGGATAGACAAGGTCACCGGCTCGCCGGCCTGACCGACGTTCACAGCCAGCGCCTCAACCCGCTCGCCGCGCGCCAGCTGCACCTGGCAGCGCTTGCCATCGCTGGCCAGCAGGGTGCCGTTAATGCGGTTGTTTTCGCCGATGAAGTTGGCGACGAAGGTATTGCAGGGTTCTTCGTACAGCGTGCGCGGATCGGCGATCTGCTGGATCTCGCCCTGGTGGAACACGGCCACGCGGTCGGACATGGTCAGCGCCTCGCCCTGGTCGTGGGTTACATACACCACGGTCACGCCCAGGCGCTGGTGAATGTGCTTGATCTCCATCTGCATGTGCTCGCGCAGCTGCTTGTCCAAGGCACCCAGTGGTTCGTCCATCAGCACCAACTGCGGCTCGAACACCAGCGCACGGGCCAGCGCCACACGTTGCTGCTGGCCGCCGGACAACTGGCCGGGGTAGCGCTTGGCGAAAGCATCGAGCTGAACCATGTTCAGCACCCGCTTCACCCGCTCGCTGATGTCGGTTTTGCTCAGGTTACGCACGGTCAGCGGGAAGGCCAGGTTCTCAGCCACGGTCATGTGCGGGAATAGCGCATAGTTCTGGAACACCATGCCGATGTCGCGCTTGTGCGGCGGCACGTTGTTGATCGACCGCCCAGCCAGCTGGATTTCACCAGCGGTGGGAGTTTCGAAACCGGCCAGCATCATCAGGCTGGTGGTTTTGCCCGAGCCGGACGGGCCAAGCAGGGTGAGGAACTCGCCCTTGCGGATATCCAGGTTGAGGTCTTTGACGATCAGCGACTCGCCGTCGTAGCTCTTCTGCACACCACGGAAGCTGACCAGCGTTTCGCTGGTTGCAGCGTTCGACTTCGCCTCGCTCATGCCTGCACCTTTTTGTTGGATGACTGCGTAGGCAAAGACTAGACAAGCGGCAAGCACCGGGAAATCGGGGGTGCTGAGAGAATGCCATCATCCGGATGGAAGATTTGTTGTAGGGATTGCCCTACAAAGATGGCGGGTTTGGAATGCCCCCTGTGCCCTGCTACGGCCGTTGTAGGCGCGGGTTTACCCGCGAAAGGGCCGGTCCAGGCACCGCACATAGCAGGCTAGGCCCTTTCGCGGGTAAACCCGCGCCTACAACGGGCGGTGCAGACCGCGGGACAGGCATGTCGCAATCAGACCAGCTTGTGCTCCATGGCGTACTTCACCAACTCCGCCAGCGAGTTCACTTTCAGCTTCTGCATCAACCGCGCCTTGTGGGTGCTGATGGTTTTGCTCGACAGCGCCAGTTGCTGAGCGATGTCATTGACGTTAGCGCCCTGAGCCAGGCGCTCGAACACTGAAAACTCCCGCTCCGACAGCAATGTGTGCAACGGTCGCGACTCGGTCAGGCCCACCTCGAATACCATGCGGTCAGCCAGCGCCGGGTCGATATAGCGCCCACCGGCGGCAACCCGGCGAATGGCGGTCAGCAACAGCGCCGGGTCGCTGTCCTTGGTGGCATAGCCCGCTGCCCCAGCCTTCAGCGCCCGTGCCGCCATCTGCGCCTCATCGTGCATCGACAGCATCAGGATCGCCGGCGCATCGTGCAACGCCCGGATCCGTGGGATCGCCTCCAGGCCATTCACGCCCGGCATCGAAATATCCAGCAACACCACCTCGCAAGGGGTGTGGCGCAGGGTTTCGAGCAACTGCTCGCCATTACCGGCTTCCCCCACCACCTGCATGTCCTTGGCCAGGCCAATCAACTGCTTGATGCCCTCACGGACAATGGTGTGGTCTTCGGCCACCAGCACTCGAATCACGATCGCTCTCCTACTCCAACGGTATGGCCACGCTCAGGCTGGTGCCTTCGCCCGGCTCACTGTTCAGCACCATGCTGCCGCCCAACATCAACACTCGCTCGCGCATCCCTACCAGGCCGAATGACGTGGGCCGGGGCTGGTCACGGCAAAACCCCCGGCCATCATCGCTGATGGTCATGCGCAATTGCCCACGCTCAGGCACCAGTTCGATCTCCACACTGTGCGCCTGGGCATGGCGCATCACGTTGGTCAGCGCCTCTTGGAGGATTCGGAACAGCCCGGTGGCCTTGGCGTCGCTCAATGCTGGCAGATTATCCGGTACTTGCACCAGGCAGGGGATTTGCGTGCGTGTCTCGAAGCGCCGCGCCTGCCATTCGATGGCCGAGGCAATACCGGCATCGAGGATCGGCGGGCGCAAGGCAGTGGCCACGTCGCGCACCAACTGGAACAGCTGGGCGATCAGGCGCTTCATGCTGGCCAGGCGCTCGTTCAGGCCGGGGTCCAGTTCGGCAAAGGCCAGCTCGCACATCGATACCTCCAGCTTGAGCACGGTCAGCATTTGCCCCAGCTCATCGTGCACTTCGCGGGCGATGCGGGCTTTCTCTTCTTCACGCACGCTCTCCAGATGGGCCGACAGCTCGCGCAGCTGCTCCTGGGATTTCGCCAGGGCCAGCTCTGCTCGCTTGCCTTGGGTGATGTCCCACACCACGCCGTCCCACACCACCCGGCCATTGGCCAGGCGCCGGGTACTGGCCTTGATGTCGGCCCAGCGCTGTTCGCCGTGGCGGGTCAGGATGCGCCCCTGCCAGGACCAGTCCTGGTCATTGGCCAGGGCCAGGTCCTGCACCCGGTGGTAATCGCTGCGGTCTTCGGGGTGCACGAGGTTGCGCAGGCCCATTTGCGGGTGCTGGATTTCGCTGGGCGCATAGCCCACCAGGGCCTCGCTACCCTCGCTGATGTAAGGGAACTCCAGGTCGCCCTCGGCCGGGTTGCGCTCCAGGCGAAACACCAGCCCCGGCACGTTGCCGGCAATGCCCTTGAGCCGCGCCTCGCTTTCGCGCAGGGCGGCCAGGGCGCGGTGGCGCTCGGTGACATCGGCGAGGTAGACCACCAGGTACTCGGAATCACGAAAGCGCAGAAAGCTCAGCGACAGCTCCACCGGCAGCAGGCTGTGGTCGGCCCGCCGGCAGTGTGTTTCAAATTGGCCGACACCGCCCTCCCCGGTGCGTGCGCCCTTCCACAACTCCAGCCAGCGGTCCATGTTCAGGCTGGGTTCAAAGGCGCTCAGCGGCCGCTCCAGCAGTTCGCCTTCGCCATAGCCCAGCATGCGTTCGGCGGCGTGGTTGGCGTAGCGCACGTGGCTGTCCCAGTTCACCCAGAGGATGCCCACTGTGCTCTGGTCGATGGCGAACTGGCTGAGGCGCAGCGCTTCTTCGCGCACTTGCCGCTCCACCAGGCTTTCTCGCGTGGCCAGCAGGCTGCGCTCCAGCTGGCGCTGCTGCCGACGCTGCCACACCAGGGTCGCCAAGGTGCACAACAGCAGCAGACCAAACAGCAAGGCCAAGTTCTGCCAGAAGCCCGCCGAGTCGCTCAGGCGTGGGTACTTCGGCTGCAACCAGCGCTGGTGCAGCTGCTCCAACTGCTTGGCTGGCAGGGCCTGCAAACCCCGCTCGAGCACATCGGCCAACAGCGGCCAGTCGCGCCGCGAACCGATGCGCAGCAGCTGCGGCAAACCGATATCGCCAACTACTGCCAGCTCGCCGAACTCGCTTTCGCGCGACAGGCGACTGAGCTGGGCCTCATCCATCACCGCGAAACTGGCTTGGCCACCCAGCACCAGCTGCAGGGCCTCCCGCTCGTTGGGTACGCCTTGCAGGTTGAGGTTGCTGTAGTTGCCGCGCAGGTAGTCGGCCAACTGGCTGGGCATGCGCACCACCACCCGCTGCTCGGCTTCGAGCTGTTCCAGGTCCACGGCCATGGCCCCGGTACGCGGCCCCACCACCAGCTGTGGCACGCGCATATACGGGTCGCTGAACAACCACAGGCGCAGGCTCGCTGGGGTTTGGGTAAGGCCTGGGGCGAAGTCGATTTCGCCAGCTTGCAGGGCATGCTCGAGGCTGGCCTGATCGGCGAAGTTGCGCCAGGTCAGGTCCAGGCGCAACGCCTGCGCCAGGCTGCTCACCAACTCCACATTGGCCCCGTACAGCTGCTGCAGACGGCGGTCGAACTGGGCGTAGGGGGCCTGCAGCACCAGGCCGACGCGCAGGCTGCGGTGCGTATCCAGCCACTGCTGCTGGGCCGGTTCGAGGGCGACTGTGGGCTGCGCCTCGGGCCTGGCCAATGCAATCAAGGGCAGCCACAAGCAGCCGATAACCAACAGGCGACGCACTCGCTTCATCTACACGCTCGTCTTGGCAAAGGCGGCCATGCAGCATGGCCGTCACGGGCAAATACTATTAGGCTGCCGGTATCATTCTGGCCTTGGGTTGACTCATGTCCACACTTTATCGCACGACGCTGGCAATGTGCTGCCTAGCCTCGATCATTCCACTCGGCGCCCTGGCCGCCGATGCCGCAAAACCAGCCACTACCACCGAGGCAGCTACTGCCCAAGCCCCGCGCCCGCCCCTGCTGGAGCGCAGCCAAGAAGATGCCCAGGCACTCGAGCGGCTGGTGCCCAAGGCCGAACAGCAGACCCTGCAGGCCGGTGCCGACAGTTTCCTGGCCCTGTGGAAGCCGGCCAACGACAGTGCTCCGCAAGGGGCAGT
Organism: Pseudomonas sp. Leaf58; assembly: GCF_003627215.1. NCBI lineage: Bacteria > Pseudomonadati > Pseudomonadota > Gammaproteobacteria > Pseudomonadales > Pseudomonadaceae > Pseudomonas > Pseudomonas sp. Leaf58. The sequence continues at coordinate 479,854 of NZ_CP032677.1, read as the reverse complement.
CATCATCGTCCCGGGCGCTGGCGAAACGGCCGACTGGCCGAATGCAGTTGGCCCATTACGGCAGAAGTTTCCTGATATCGGCTGGCACAGCCTGAGCATTAGCCTGCCCGACCTGCTCGCCGATAGCCCGCTGACGCGGGTTGAGGCCAAACCCGCTGCCGAGCCCGAAAAAGCCACCGGGCAAAGCGCACCAGCCAAGGCTGTACCCGCCGACGCCAATGCCAATGTCGCCCAAGCCACAGCGGCCGATGGCGACACGGCGCAAAGCAGCAATGCCGAACAAGCAAGCGAACAGACCGACCCAGCCGATGCCGAGCGCATCTTCGCCCGCCTGGACGCTGCAGTGGCCTTTGCCCAACAGCACAACGCCCGCAGCATCGTGCTGATCGGCCATGGCAGCGGGGCGTATTGGGCAGCCCGCTACCTGAGCGAAAAGCAACCCCCGCAGGTACAGAAACTGGTGATGGTCGCCGCGCAGACACCGGCGCGAGTGGAGCATGACCTGGAGAGCCTGGCGCCAACCTTGAACGTGCCAACTGCCGATATCTACTATGCCACCCGTAGCGCTGACCGTAACGCGGCGGTGCAGCGCCTGCAGGCCAGCAAACGGCAAAAGGACAGCCAGTACCGGCAGTTGTCGCTGATCGCCATGCCGGGGAACAAGGCGGCCGAACAGGAGCAGCTGTTCCGACGAGTGCGGGGGTGGATGAGCCCGCAGGGGTAAGGTTTGCCATGATGGCCCTCTCGCCGGCTTACCGGCGATAGGGCATTCAAAGCCCGCGCCGCTTGCGGATCATGGCGTAGGCTTGATGCAACTCACGGGTCCGCTCGGTCGCTTCGCGCAGCTGCGCCTCGCTAGCACCCGTGCCCGCCAGCTTGTCCGGGTGGTGCCGGCTGACCAGGCGACGATACGCCTGCTTGACCTTGTCGCCATCGGCGTCTGCCTCTACCGCCAGCAGCCGCAACGCCGCCGCATAGGTCATGGGCACGTCTCGCGCGCCCGCCGCCTTACGCGGCTCGTACTCCAGCGACATGGCCTGCACCTGCCGTCGGCTCAGGCCCAGCTTTTGCCCCCAGTCCAGCAGCAGCTCGCGCTCCTTGTTGCCCATCTTGCCGTCGGCCCAGACCATGCGCCAACAGGCACGCAAGGTGCCTTCTGCCGCGTGCGGCTGCTGGCGGATCCGCCGCAAGTGCCCGCCCAGCCGGTCTTTGCCAGCCTTGCCGCGGTTGAACGCGGCAATCGCGCGCAGCCTGGCCGCTTCGGCCAGGTCCAGGCGCACCATCTCCTGGCGCGCCTGCTGGATATGCTGCTCCGCCACCCGGCCATCGCACTTGGCCAGGCGCCCCAGCATCACGAACAGCAGTTCGTCGTCACGCATGGCTGGGCGCCCACTCAGGCGCTCACGCAGGTCCTCCCAGCCAGTCAAGCGCAGGCGGCGGTCGATGGCCTGCCCGAGCAACGCGCCGAGCAAGGCCCCCGGAATGCTGGCAACGGCAAAGCCGACCCCGGCACCAATCACCGTGCTTGGCCACCACATGTCAGGCGCGCTCGCCAATCAGGCGCTCGGCTTCGGCCAGGCGCTCGAGCGTACCCACATCCACCCAGTGCCCACGGTAGTGCTCGCCACTGACCTGGCCCGCAGCCATGGCCTGGCGTAGCAACGGCGCCAGCTTGAAGGCGCCAGCCTGGCAGCCCTCGAACAGCGCCGGGTGCAGCACCGAAAGGCCGCTGAAGGTCAGCGTGCCGGGGGCATCGTCGCCGTCGACGACCTGCTCGCCCACAAGGCGAAAGTCGCCACGGCCGTGATGGCCCGGGTTGTCGACCAGCACCAAGTGCGCCAGGCCTTGCAGGGGAGCCTGCAGGCGTGCGAAGTCATAGTCGGTCCAAACATCGCCGTTCACCAGCAGAAACGGCGCGCCCCCCAACAACGGCAGGGCCTTGAAGATGCCGCCGCCGGTTTCCAGCGGCTCACCCTCAGGCGAATAGCGGATGCTCAACCCAAAACGGCTGCCGTCACCCAGGTGGTCCTCAATCTGCTGACCAAGCCAGGCATGGTTAATCACCACTTCGGTGACGCCCGCCGCTGCCAGGGCCCGCAGGTGGTACTCGATCAGCGGCTGGCCCGCGACCGGCACCAGCGGCTTGGGGGTGTGCAGGGTCAGCGGGCGCATACGCTCGCCTTTGCCCGCTGCCAGGATCATTGCCTTCATGCACGCGCTCCGGCCTGCAACTCGGCAATCAGCTCACCCAGCTCCGCCAATTCGGGCCGGCGACCGATCACTTCTTTTATATAGGCGAAGAAACGCGGTACGTCGCCCAGGTAACGGGGTTTGCCGTCGCGGTGGCAGATACGGGCGAAGATGCCGATCACCTTCAGGTGGCGTTGCACGCCCATCAGGTCGCTGGCACGCTGGAACGCCTCGAAATCGGCCTGCACCGGGATGCCGGCGGCCTGGGCCTTGTGCCAGTAGTCACGCAGCCAGCCTTCGACCCGCGCCTGTGGCCAGCTGAGGAAGGCGTCCTTGAACAGGCAGGTGATGTCATAGGTGACCGGCCCGTAGACCGCGTCCTGGAAGTCCAACACACCGGGGTTGGGCGTGCTGTGCATCAGGTTGCGTGGCATGTAGTCACGGTGCACCAGCACCTTGGGCTGGGCCAGGGCGCTGTCGATCAACAGTTGGCTGACGCGCTGCCAGGTGGCTTTTTGGGCATCGCTGAAAGCCAGGCCAAGCTCACGCCCCACGTACCACTCGGGAAACAGTTCGACTTCCCGGCGCAGCAGCGCGTCGTCGTAGCTGGGCAGCGGCGCATCCATTGGCAGGCGCTGGAAGGCCAGCAGGGCGTCTATGGCATCGGCGAACAGGCCGTCAGCGTTGTCGGCATCGATGATGTCGAGGTAGGTCTGGTGGCCCAGGTCACCCAGCAGCAGGAAGCCGCGGTCCAGGTCCTGGGCGTGGATCAGCGGCACATGCACGTCGGCGCTGGCCAGCAGATGGTCAATGGCGACGAACGGGCGGCAGTTCTCCTGCGGCGGTGGTGCATCCATGATCACAAAGCTGTGGCCGGCACCCTGCCAGCGGAAATAACGGCGGAAGCTGGCATCACTGCTGGCCGCGGTCAAGCTGCCTGCTGGCACTTCGCCCCAGGCGTTTTTTAGGAAAAGATCATTGAGCTGCTCATCGAGCCAGACCGTCAGTTGTTGCAGGCGTACATCGTGTTCAGGCATTACAAGGGTCTCCGACGGCCCTAGCCGTCAAGCGGGTCATGCTTTATTATCCAGCATCTTTTTCAGACCATCGAGAGGCGTGCGGCCCCACACGCGGGCAGATGGCACGCAGGAAGCCCGGACTAATAAGATGGCATTGAAATCCCCCGCGTTTCGTAGAAAATTTCCGTTGCTGGTGACCGGCGGTCTGCTGGCCCTGCAACCTTTGGCCACCTCGCACGTGATGGCGGCCGAACAGTTCGACTGCCAAGTGTCCGCCTCCGGTGGTTGGGACTGCAAGCCCAAGACCCCAACCAACAACCTGCCACCGCGCCCGGTGCACGAAGGTGCGGCTGTCAGTTCTGGCAGCGAGTCCGCCACTGAAGCCGAAACCGCGGACAAGCCGATGCTGGTCACCGAGGCCAAGGGCCGTGGCCTGAAGTCGCGCAGCGAAGACTTCAGCCACCTGGACTGGGTCCCACGTGAAAAGCTGACCGCAGCCCAGCTGGCCGAAACCGGCCCGTACTGCGGAGGCGCCTACATCGAACCAACCCGCCCGGGCATGGCCGACAACACGCCGAAAGACGAGTCGCCAACCTACATCAACGCCAAGGTGTCCAAGTACCAGCAGGAGCAGCAAATCGCTACCCTCGCCGGTGACGTGGTGATGCGCCAAGGCAGCATGCAGGCCGAAGCCGACGAGGCCAACCTGTACCAGGCCGAGAACCGTGGCGAGCTCAAGGGCAACGTCAAGATCCGTGACAACGGCTCGCTGGTGGTCGGTGACCAGGCGCAAATCCAGCTCGACACGGGCGAGGCCCAAGTCGACAACGCCGAATACGTGATGCACAAGTCGCACATCCGCGGCAACGCCCTGTACGCCAAGCGTGGCGAAAACGCCATCATCCGCCTCAAGGACGGTACGTACACCACCTGTGAACCGGGCAGCAACGCCTGGCAGCTGAAGGGCAACAACATCACCCTGAACCCGGCCACCGGTTTCGGTACCGCGACCAACGTCACCCTGCGGGTCAAGGATTTCCCGGTGTTCTATACACCGTACATCTACTTCCCAATCGATGACCGTCGCCAGTCCGGCTTCTTGCCGCCTTCGTTCAGCACCAGCAGCGACACCGGCTTCACGCTGGTCACACCGTACTACTTCAACCTGGCACCGAACTACGACGCCACGTTGTACCCGCGCTACATGACCAAGCGCGGCCTGCTGATGGAAGGCGAGTTCCGCTACCTGACACCGTCCAGCGAAGGCCAGTTCGGCGGCGCGTACCTGAACGACAAGGACGACGACCGCAAAGACCAGACTGATTATAAAGAACAGCGCTGGATGACCAACTGGCAGCACAAAGGTGGCCTGGACGAGCGCCTGATGACCGAGGTGGACTACACCGACATCAGCGACCCGTTCTACTTCCAGGACCTGGAGTCCGACCAGATTGGCGTAGAGAGCAAAGACCTGCTCAACCAGCAGGGCGCACTGACCTACCGCGGCGACAGCTACACCGCCCGGTTGAACGTGCATGCCTACGAGATGGCGACCATCTCGCAGATCACGCCGTATGATCGTCTGCCGCAGATCACCCTTAACGGTTTGCTGCCGGCCCAGCCGGGTGGGTTGAACTTTGGTTACGAAACCGAAGCCGTTCGCTTTGATCGTGACCTGAAGGACGACTTCGTACTCGACAAAGATGGCAATCCGGACGCCAGTGCCGGGGTGCCAGGCCGACGTCTTGACGAAAACATCTTCGGTGTCGCGCGTGCCAACGGTACCCGCCTGAACGTCGCCCCTTCCATCAGCCTGCCGATGACAGCCAGCTACGGCTATGTCACGCCAAAGCTGAAGTACATGTACACCCATTACGATCTTGACCTGGATGGCAAGGGCAAGAGCGATGTTGCCAGCTCAAGTGCCGACACCCTGGACCTGTACGGCGACTTCAAGAGCAACCAGAATCGCGACATTCCGATTTTCAGCGTCGACAGCGGCCTGTACTTCGACCGCAACACCTCGCTGTTCGGTACAAACTACCGCCAGACCCTCGAGCCGCGCCTGTTCTATCTGTATGTCCCATACAAGGACCAGATGGACATCCCGCTGTTCGATACCAGCGAGACACTGTTCAGCTATGACTCGCTGTTCCGCGACAACCGCTTCAGCGGTGTCGACCGCATCGGCGACGAGAACAAGCTGTCGCTGGGCGCGACCACCCGCTGGATCGAAGAAAACGGCTTCGAGCGCCAGAACCTGAGCGTCGGCCAGGCCTACTACTTCAAAGACCGCAAGGCCCAGCTGCCAGGCATCGACTACCGCACCCGCAAGGATGCACAGTCCGATGTATCGCCGTACGCCTTGCTGTACAACTACTACTTCAACCGCGATTGGCGCTTCAATTCGGACTTCAACTGGGACCCGGACAGCCGCAGCACCCGTTCGGGCAGCGCGATGTTCCACTACCAGCCGGAAGACAACCCGAACAAGGTGGTCAACCTCGGTTATCGCTACCGCAACGACACCATTGCCTACGACTCGACCACCGGTACGTGGAAAGTGGGCGGCGGCGACTACGGCACACCGGGCGACCCGAACTACATCAAGGACTACTACAAGATCCAGCAGCATGACTTCTCGGTCATCTGGCCGATCGTCCCGCAATGGAGCGTCATCGCTCGCTGGCAGCATGACTACAACCGCAACCGCACCCTGGAAGCCATGGGTGGTTTCGAGTACGACAACTGCTGCTGGAAGCTGCGCCTGATCAACCGTTACTGGATCGACTACGACGACTTCAGCCAGGCACTTCCGCAGAACGAAAAAGGCGACCACGGCATCTTCCTTCAGATCGTCCTGAAAGGCCTCGGTGGCGTCGTTGGCAACAAGGTCGAATCTTTCCTCGACCAAGGCATTCAAGGTTACCGTGAACGTGAAGACCAAGCTTATTGATCGTCTGCGCCCAGCGTTGCTGGGCGTTGCATTGCTGAGTGGCGCGGTGCATGCCGCGGTGCAACCTCTTGATCGCGTGGTGGCCATCGTCGACAACGACGTGGTCATGCAAAGCCAGCTGGACCAGCGCGTCCACGAGGTGCAACAAACCATCGCCAAGCGCGGCGGCGGCGTGCCGCCCACCGGCGCTTTGGAGCAGCAGGTGCTGGAACGTCTGATCGTCGAGAACCTGCAGCTGCAGATCGGCGAGCGCTCCGGCATCCGCATTACCGACGAAGAGCTGAACCAGGCCATCGGCACCATTGCCCAGCGTAATGGCATGTCGCTGGACCAGTTCCGCGCCGCCCTGGCCCGCGATGGCCTGTCGTTCGACGACGCTCGCGAGCAGGTCAAGCGCGAGATGATCATCAGCCGCGTGCGCCAGCGCCGCGTGGCCGAGCGCATCCAGGTATCCGAGCAGGAAGTGAAAAACTTCCTCAACTCCGACCTGGGCAAAATGCAGATGTCGGAAGAGTACCGCTTGGCCAACATCCTGATTCCGACCCCGGAAGCGGCCAACTCGGAGGCCATCCAGGCTGCCGCCCGCCAGGTCGGCGATGTTTACCAGCAGCTTAAGCAAGGCGCCGACTTCGGCCAAATGGCCATCGCCCGTTCCGCCAGCGAAAACGCCCTCGAAGGCGGCGAGATGGGCTGGCGTAAAGCCGGCCAGTTGCCACCAGACTTCGCCAAGATGCTCAGCAGCATGCCGGTCGGCGAAATCACCCAGCCGATCCGCATTCCCAACGGCTTCATCATCCTCAAGCTTGAGGAGAAGCGCGGTGGCAGCGAAAACGTGCTGCGTGACGAAGTGCATGTGCGCCACATCCTGATCAAGCCAAGCGAGATCCGCAGCGAAGCGGCCACCGAGCAATTGGCCGAGCGCCTGTACGAGCGCATCAAGAATGGCGAAGACTTCGGCGAGCTGGCCAAGAGCTTCTCGGAAGACCCGGGCTCGGCGCTCAATGGCGGCGACCTCAACTGGATCGACCCGAACAGCCTGGTACCTGAGTTCCGCGAACAGATGGCCAACGCCGCCCAGGGCGAAGTCACCCGTCCGTTCAAGACCCAGTATGGTTGGCATGTTCTGGAAGTGCTGGGCCGCCGCGCCACCGACAGCACCGAGCAGGCTCGCGAACAGCAGGCCATGGGCGTACTGCGCAACCGCAAGTACGACGAAGAGCTGCAAACCTGGCTGCGCCAGATCCGTGACGAAGCCTACGTTGAAATCAAGCTGCCTGGCACTGACCAGGCCGCCCAGTGAAGCCACTGCGCTTCGCCGTCACCCCCGGCGAGCCGGCCGGCATAGGCCCCGACCTGTGCCTGCTGCTTGCCGCCGACGCCCAGCCTCACCCCCTGATCGCCATCACCAGCCGTGACCTGCTCGCCGAGCGGGCCGCCCAGCTGGGGCTGGCCGTCAAACTGCTGCCGGTAGCGCCAGGCCAATGGCCCGAGCAGCCGGCGCCAGCGGGCAGCCTGTACGTCTGGGATACGCCCCTGGCGGCCCCGGTGGTGTCAGGCCAGCTCGACAAAGCCAACGCAGCGTTCGTGCTAGAAACCCTGACCCGGGCCGGGCAAGGCTGCCTGGCCGGGCATTTTGCCGGGATGATCACCGCCCCTGTGCACAAGGGCGTGATTAACGAAAGCGGTATCGCCTTCTCCGGGCACACCGAGTTCCTGGCTGACCTGACCCACACCGCGCAAGTGGTGATGATGCTGGCTACCCGTGGCCTGCGTGTGGCCTTGGTGACTACGCACCTGCCGCTACGCGATATTGCCGACGCCATCACCGCTGAGCGCGTCGAGCGTGTTACCCGCATCCTGCATGCCGACATGCGTGACAAGTTCGGCATCGCCAACCCTCGCATCCTGGTATGCGGCCTGAACCCGCACGCGGGTGAAGGCGGCCACCTGGGCCGCGAGGAAATCGACATCATCGAGCCGACCTTGGCCCGCCTGCGCACCGAAGGCATGGACCTGCGCGGGCCGCTGCCGGCCGATACCCTGTTTACCCCCAAATATCTGGAGCACTGCGATGCGGTGCTGGCGATGTACCACGACCAAGGCCTGCCCGTACTCAAGTACAAAGGCTTCGGCGCTGCGGTCAACGTGACCCTGGGCCTGCCGATCATCCGCACGTCGGTCGACCATGGCACCGCCCTGGACCTGGCCGGTACCGGCAAGGTCGACACCGGCAGCCTGCGCGTCGCACTGGAAACCGCCTACCAGATGGCCGAGAACCGACCATGAACGAGCAATACCAACACCGGGCGCGCAAGCGCTTCGGCCAGAACTTCCTGCACGACGCTGGCGTCATCGACCGCATCCTGCGTGCCATCAACGCCAAGGCGGGCGAACACCTGCTGGAAATCGGCCCGGGCCAGGGCGCCCTGACCGAAGGCCTGCTGGGCAGCGGCGCACAGCTGGACGTGGTGGAACTGGACAAAGACCTGGTGCCGATCCTGCAGCACAAGTTCGCTGGCCGCGGCAATTTCCGCCTGCATCAGGGCGACGCCCTGAAGTTCGACTTCAACCAGCTGGGCGTGCCACCGCGCAGCCTCAAGGTGGTCGGCAACCTGCCCTACAATATCTCCACCCCGCTGATCTTCCATTTGCTCAGCCATGCTGGGCTGATTCGCGACATGCACTTCATGCTGCAAAAAGAAGTGGTCGAGCGCATGGCGGCCGGCCCTGGCGGTGGTGACTGGGGGCGCCTATCGATCATGGTGCAGTACCACTGCCGGGTCGAGCACCTGTTCAATGTTGGCCCTGGCGCCTTCAACCCGCCGCCAAAAGTGGACTCGGCCATCGTCCGACTGGTGCCACACGAAGTGCTGCCCTACCCGGCCAAAGACCACCTGCTACTGGAACGCGTGGTACGCGAAGCGTTCAACCAGCGCCGCAAGACCCTGCGCAACACCCTGAAAGGCCTGCTCGACAGCGCGGCCATCGAGGCTGCTGGCGTGGATGGCAGCCTGCGCCCCGAACAGCTGGACCTGGCGGCCTTCGTGCGCCTGGCTGACCAGCTTGCTAATCAGCAACAAGCCTGATTTAGCCTGGAGCGGCCTCTTCACGGGTAAACCCGCGCCTATATGGGGCCGCACAATCATCTAATGTGTGCGGTCCCTGGTAGGTGCGGGTTCACCCGCGAAGAGGCCGGCACAGACAACCCAAAACCCCAAGCCCTACAGCGCTGGCCCTCCCCCCTCTCAATGGCCTAGACTGCATTACTGCGTCAGTTCTCCCAAGGCCCTTGCATGTCCGACCCCCGCTATCAGATCGACGTCAGCGTCGTGACCCGCTACCTCAAAGAACAATCCGACCCCGAAAACAGTCGTTTCGCTTTCGCCTACACCATTACCGTGCAGAACAATGGCTCGCTCAAAGCCAAGCTGCTGTCGCGCCACTGGCTGATCACCAACGGTGACGGCGAAGTCGAGGAGGTGCGCGGCGCCGGCGTAGTCGGCCAGCAACCCAATATCGACCCGGGCCAGAGCCACACCTACAGCAGCGGCGCGGTCATCAGCACCCGCGTTGGCACCATGCAGGGCAGCTACCAGATGTTCGCCGAAGACGGCAAACGCTTCGACGCCGAGATTGCCCCCTTCCGCCTGGCGGTACCCGGGGCACTGCACTGATGGCCACCTACGCCGTCGGTGACCTGCAGGGCTGCCTGCAGCCACTCAAGTGCCTGCTCGAACGCGTCAAATTCAACCCTGCCGTCGACCGCCTGTGGTTGGTCGGTGACCTGGTCAACCGCGGCCCCGAATCACTGGCAACCTTGCGCTTCCTTTATTCGATCCGCCAGTCGCTGGTCTGCGTGCTGGGCAATCATGACCTGCACCTGCTGGCCGCCTGGCACAACGTCGAACGGCTGAAAAAAAGCGACACCCTACGCGAGATCATCGACGCGCCAGACGCCGACCAACTGCTCGACTGGCTACGCCGGCAAAAGCTGCTGCATTACGATGACCCCCGTGGCATCGCTCTGGTTCACGCAGGCATTCCGCCGCAATGGACCCTGGGCAAAGCCTTGGAACTGGCTGCCGAAGTCGAGGAAGTGCTGCGCGATGACGAGCGCCTGAAGCTGTACCTGGACGGCATGTATGGCAACGAGCCAAACAAGTGGAGCAAGAACCTAAGCGGCATCGAACGCCTGCGGGTCATCACCAACTGCCTCACGCGCATGCGCTTCTGCACCGCCGAGGGCAAGCTCGACCTCAAGAGCAAAGAAGGCCTGGATACCGCGCCCAAAGGCTACAAGCCCTGGTACGCGCACAAAAACCGCCGCTCACGCCATGTAAAAATCATCTTCGGCCACTGGGCCGCCCTGCAGGGCAAGGTTGACGAGCCCGGTATCATCGCCTTGGACACCGGTTGCGTGTGGGGCGGTGCCATGACCCTGTACAACGTCGACAGCGGCGAATACCACCGCTGTGACTGCGCCGACGACGGCACCCTTCGTGCACCGGCCCAACCCACTACACTGAACGATAAACCCTGAAGGAAAGCCCCCATGAGCGAATTCAAGCGCATCCCTCCCGAACAGGCACTGGCCCTGCGCGCGCAAGGTGCGGTAGTCGTCGACATTCGCGACTCGCAGGCCTTCGCCGCCGGCCACATCACCGGCGCCCAGCATCTGGATAACCACTCGGTCGCCGAGTTCATCCGCAATGCCGACCTCGACGCCCCAACCCTGGTGGTCTGCTACCACGGCAACTCCAGCCAGAGCGCCGCCGCCTACTTGGTAGGCCAGGGCTTCTCCGACGTTTACAGCGTCGACGGCGGTTTTGAACTGTGGCGCGCCACCTACCCGGCAGAGACCGCCCTAGGCAGCGCCGAATAAATTTTTCATTTTTACTGCAGCCCGCGCCCCGTGCGGGCTTGCGGGCGATCTGACGAACGGTCGTTCGTAACTTCTGCCTCGCTCGCCACTTGACCTTGCCGATAACCAACTACGCTTAAGCTCAGGCCATCCAAAAAAGGGGAGAGCCGGTACACCGGCGTGCGGGTCATCGGTAGCGTTACAGGGTGTTCTGGGGGGTATACAGCAATCGGCGAACCCGGTTGCATGCCAGCATCAGCTGACTGATCCGGCGTCGTCTCCACGTATCGAGCGAGGTGACGTCATGAGTATTTTTAGCCACTTCCAACAACGTTTCGAGTCTACGCGCCAGGAAGAACTCTCGCTGCAGGAGTACCTCGAGCTGTGCAAAGAGGATCGCAGTGCCTACGCATCGGCGGCCGAACGGCTGTTGCTGGCCATCGGTGAGCCAGAGCTGATCGACACCTCTACCAACTCCAGGCTGTCGCGTATCTTTTCCAACAAGGTTATTCGTCGCTATCCGGCCTTCGCCGACTTCCATGGCATGGAAGAGTGCATCGACCAGATCGTGTCCTACTTCCGCCACGCCGCCCAAGGCCTGGAAGAAAAGAAACAAATCCTCTATCTGCTGGGCCCGGTGGGCGGCGGCAAGTCGTCGCTGGCCGAAAAACTCAAGCAACTGATGGAAAAAGTACCGTTTTACGCCATCAAGGGCTCGCCGGTATTCGAGTCGCCCTTGGGGCTGTTCAATGCCACCGAAGACGGGGCCATCCTCGAGGAAGAGTTTGGCATCTCGCGGCGCTACCTGAATACCATCATGTCGCCGTGGGCCACCAAGCGCTTGCAAGAGTTCGGCGGTGACATTTCCAAGTTCAAGGTGGTGAAACTCTACCCTTCGATCCTTAACCAGATCGCCATTGCCAAGACCGAACCTGGCGATGAGAACAACCAGGATATTTCTGCCCTGGTCGGTAAGGTCGATATCCGCAAGCTCGAAGAATTCCCACAGAACGACGCCGACGCTTACAGCTACTCGGGCGCGCTGTGCCGGGCCAACCAGGGCCTGATGGAATTCGTCGAAATGTTCAAGGCGCCGATCAAGGTCCTGCACCCTTTGCTCACCGCCACCCAAGAGGGTAACTACAACAGCACCGAAGGCCTGGGCGCAATTCCTTATACGGGTATTCTGCTGGCTCACTCCAACGAATCGGAGTGGCACACCTTCCGTAACAACAAGAACAACGAAGCGTTTATCGACCGGATCTACATCGTCAAGGTGCCTTATTGCCTGCGTGTCAGCGACGAGATCAAGATTTACGACAAACTGTTGATCAACAGCTCGCTGTCCAAGGCCCATTGCGCGCCGGATACACTCAAGATGCTGGCCCAATTCACTGTGCTTTCGCGCCTCAAAGAGCCCGAAAACTCTAACATTTACTCGAAAATGCGCGTCTACGACGGGGAAAACCTCAAGGATACCGACCCAAAGGCCAAGTCGATCCAGGAATACCGGGACTCCGCCGGTGTCGACGAGGGCATGAATGGCCTGTCGACGCGCTTCGCCTTCAAGATCCTGTCCAAAGTCTTCAACTTCGACCCACACGAAATAGCAGCCAACCCAGTGCACCTGCTGTATGTGCTTGAGCAACAGATCGAACAGGAACAGTTCCCGGCCGAAGTGCGCGAACGCTACCTGCGCTACTTGAAGGAATACCTGGCACCGCGCTACATCGAGTTCATCGGCAAGGAGATCCAGACTGCCTACCTGGAGTCCTACAGCGAGTACGGCCAGAACATCTTCGACCGCTACGTGCTGTACGCCGATTTCTGGATCCAGGACCAGGAATACCGCGACCCGGAAACCGGCGAAATCCTCAACCGTATCGCCCTCAACGAGGAATTGGAGAAGATCGAGAAGCCGGCGGGCATCAGTAACCCGAAAGACTTCCGTAACGAGATCGTCAACTTCGTACTGCGCGCACGCGCCAACAACAACGGCAAGAATCCTAGCTGGCTAAGCTATGAAAAGCTGCGGGTGGTGATCGAGAAGAAAATGTTCTCCAACACCGAAGACCTGCTGCCGGTCATCAGCTTCAACGCCAAGGCCAGCAAAGAGGACCAGAAAAAACACAACGACTTCGTCACCCGGATGGTGGAGCGTGGTTATACCGACAAACAGGTGCGCCTGCTGTCGGAATGGTACCTGCGGGTCAGGAAATCGCAATAAAGCGGCAAGCTACAAGCCGCAAGCTCCAAGCTGCCCAGCGCCGAGCGCAAGCCCGGCGCCGTAGCTTGCAGCAGCGGTGGCTGCTCGTTCTTGCAGCTTGAAGCTTGTGGCTTGCAGCTGCTCCCAGCTACCGGAGGGACCATGAGCTACGTAATCGACCGACGCCTGAACGGCAAGAACAAGAGCACGGTCAACCGCCAGCGTTTCTTGCGGCGCTACCGTGAGCACATCAAGAAGGCCGTCGAAGAGGCGGTGAGCCGCCGTTCCATCATGGACATGGAACATGGCGAGCAAATCAGTATTCCTGGGCGCGACATCGACGAGCCGGTGCTGCACCATGGCCGCGGCGGCAAACAGACCATCGTGCACCCTGGCAACAAAGAGTTTACAGCCGGCGAACACATCCCCAGGCCGCAAGGTGGAGGCGGTGGTGGTGGCCGTGGTAAGGCCGGCAATTCCGGCGAGGGCATGGACGAGTTCGTCTTCCAGATCACCCAGGAAGAGTTCCTCGAGTTCATGTTCGAAGACCTCGAGCTACCTAACCTGGTCAAACGTCACCTGACCGGTGCCGACACCTTCAAAACCGTGCGCGCCGGTATCGCCAACGAAGGCAACCCGTCACGCATCAACATCGTGCGCACCCTGCGCTCGGCCCATGCCCGGCGTATCGCCCTAACCGGCAGCAGCCGCGCACTGCTGCGCGAGGCACAAAAGGAACTTGACCGCCTGCGGGTCGAGGAACCAGACAATTTCACCGATATCCAGGAAGTCGAACAGGAAATCGAACGTTTGAAGGCACGCATCAATCGCCTGCCCTTCCTCGATACCTTCGACCTCAAGTACAACTTGCTGGTCAAACAGCCCAACCCCAGCTCCAAGGCGGTAATGTTCTGCCTGATGGACGTGTCCGGCTCGATGACCCAGGCTACCAAGGACATCGCCAAGCGCTTCTTCATCCTGCTGTACCTGTTCCTGAAGCGTAACTACGACCGCATCGAGGTGGTGTTTATCCGCCACCACACCAGCGCCCGCGAGGTGGACGAGGAAGAGTTCTTCTATTCGCGAGAAACCGGCGGCACCATCGTCTCCAGCGCGCTGAAGCTGATGCAGGAGATCATGGCCGAGCGCTACCCGGCCAGCGATTGGAACATCTACGCCGCCCAGGCCTCCGACGGCGACAACTGGAACGACGACTCGCCAATCTGCCGCGAAATCCTCTCCAAGCAGATCATGCCGCATGTGCAGTACTACACTTATGTCGAAATCACACCCCGCGAGCACCAGGCGCTGTGGTACGAATACGAGCGCATCGGCGAAGGCTTCCCCGACACGTTCGCCCAACAGCAGTTGGTATCGGCCGGCGACATCTACCCGGTCTTCCGTGAACTCTTCCAGCGCAGGTTAGCCACATGACCGCCAGAGCACAGAGACGCCAACCCATTTCCACCGGGTCCGAGTGGACGTTCGAACTGATCCAAACCTATGATCGGGAAATCGGCCGGCTGGCCGAGCGTTATGCCCTGGACACCTACCCCAACCAGATCGAAGTGATCACTGCCGAGCAGATGATGGACGCCTACGCCTCGGTCGGCATGCCGCTGGGCTATCACCACTGGTCTTACGGCAAGCAGTTTCTCAGCACGGAAAAGTCGTACAGCCGTGGCCAAATGGGCCTGGCCTACGAGATCGTGATCAACTCCGACCCGTGCATCGCCTACCTCATGGAAGAAAACACCATGTGCATGCAGGCACTGGTTATCGCTCACGCCTGCTACGGCCACAACAGCTTCTTCAAAGGCAACTACCTGTTCCGCACCTGGACTGACGCCAGTTCGATCATCGACTATCTGGTGTTCGCCAAGCAGTACATCGCCCAGTGCGAAGAGCGCCATGGCATTGATGCCGTGGAAGACCTGATCGACTCCTGCCACGCTCTGATGAACTACGGTGTCGACCGCTACAAGCGCCCCTACCCTATTTCTGCCGAAGAGGAGCGGCGCCGGCAACAGGAGCGCGAAGAGCACCTGCAACGTCAAATCAACGACCTGTGGCGGACCATCCCGAGAAGCGCCGACAAGGGCAACGACCGCGATGATGGGCGCTTCCCCGCCGAACCACAGGAAAACATCCTGTATTTCATCGAGAAGAACGCGCCCCTGCTCGAACCCTGGCAGCGCGAGGTGGTGCGCATCGTGCGCAAGATCGCCCAGTATTTTTACCCACAGCGCCAAACCCAGGTGATGAACGAAGGCTGGGCGACGTTCTGGCATTACACCTTGATGAACGACCTGTACGACGAGGGCCTGATCACCGAAGGCTTCATGATGGAGTTCCTGCAGTCGCATACCAGCGTGGTGTTCCAACCCGGCTTCGACAGCCCCTACTACAACGGCATCAATCCCTATGCGCTGGGCTTTGCCATGTACACCGACATCCGCCGTATGTGCGAGAATCCTACTGAAGAAGATCGCCACTGGTTCCCCGACATTGCCGGCAGTGATTGGCTTTCTACCATCAAGTTCGCCATGAGCAGCTTCAAGGACGAAAGTTTCATCCTGCAGTACCTGTCGCCTAAAGTGATGCGCGACCTCAAGCTGTTCAGCATCCTCGACGACGACCAGCGCGACGACCTGTTGGTGCCTGCCATTCATGACGAGGCTGGCTACCGCATTATCCGTGAGCAACTGGCAGCACAGTACAACCTGGGCAACCGTGAACCGAACGTGCAGATCTGGAGCGTCGATCGCCGCGGTGACCGCTCGCTCACCCTGCGCCACCAGCAACACAACCGCAAACCGCTAGGCGACTCCACCGATGAAGTGCTCAAGCACCTGCACCGCCTGTGGGGCTTCGACATCCACCTGGAGACCGCACAGGGCGACCAGGTGATGAAGACCCACCACATGCCACCCCGCGGCGAGCATGGCGAAAGCGCCGACTACGGCCGCATGGACCTGGCCGTGATCCACCACCTCTGAAGCCACGCCATAGCTGCCGACGGGGTATCCTGTCGGCAGTTATGGAGAGTTGCACATGCACATCTACAAAGTTGGCGGCGCCGTGCGCGACCGCCTGCTCGGCCGCCCTGTCAGCGATATCGACTGGCTGGTGGTGGGCGCCACCGTCGAAGAAATGCACGCCAAGGGTTTTCGGCCCGTCGGCGCTGATTTCCCGGTCTTCCTGCACCCGAAAACCGGCGAGGAGTACGCCTTGGCGCGCACCGAGCGCAAAAGCGGGCGTGGCTATGGCGGGTTCACCTTTCATGCCAGCCCCGAGGTGACCCTGGAGGAAGACCTGATCCGCCGTGACCTTACCATCAATGCGATGGCCGAGGACGAAACGGGCACAGTGTACGACCCTTATCACGGCAAGGACGACCTTGATCAACGCCTGTTACGCCATGTTTCACCGGCATTCGCCGAAGATCCCTTGCGCGTGCTGCGCGTTGCTCGCTTTGCTGCCCGCTATGCACCGCTAGGTTTCCGGGTTGCCGACGAGACTCTGGTGCTGATGCGCCAGATCAGCGCCTCTGGCGAGCTGCAGGCATTGACTGCCGAGCGTAGCTGGAAGGAAATTGAGCGGGCGCTGATGGAAGCGCAGCCCCAGGTATTCTTCCAAGTGCTGCGCGGGTGCGGAGCCTTACAGGAGCTGCTGCCTGAGCTTGAAGACGATGCCCAGGCGCTGACGGCGCTGGAGCAGGCTGCACTGCACCAGCAGCCCCTGCATGTGCGCTGGGCCTGCCTGCTGCACACACTGGCCCCCGCTTCGATCAAAACCGTCAATCAGCGCCTCAAGGCCCCCCGGGAGTGCCAGGAGCTGGCCCTGCTGACAGGGGAGTGCCTGGCGCAGGGCAAGCAGGCGCTGGAGCTGCCTGCCACAGCCCTGCTGGAGTTGCTGCAGAAGTTCGATGTGTACCGGCGGCCGCAGCGGTTCGAGGATTTCATTGCGGTGTGCGAGATGGCGGCGCTGAGCGATGGCGAAGCGGGTTATCCACAGGCCAAGTATCTGCGAGGGGCCGCAGCGGCGGCGCGGGCGGTGGATGTGAAGCCGCTGGTGCAGGCCGGGCTAACTGGCCAGGCTCTGGGCGAAGCGCTTAAAGGTGAGCGGCTGAAAGCGCTTGAGGCTTACTAGCGCGGTTGAACATACCGGCCTCTTCGCGGCTAAAGCCGCTCCTACAGGGATCGCACAGCACTCGCATCATGCGATCCCTGTAGGAGCGGCTTTAGCCGCGAAGAGGCCGGCTCAGGTTCCAGTAGGGGTCAGCTGCAACCCACGCCATTGGAAGGCGACCGGGGCCAATACCTGGTCAATCTGCGCCTCCTGCCACAACTGCGCCATACGCTTGCCCACCCCCGGATGCACCAGCTCGGGCGCCAACAGCGACAAGGGCCACAGCACGAAGGCGTTTTTCAAAATCTCGGCGCGGGGCAGCACAAGACCATCGAACGTACCGTGCAGATCGTCATACATCAGCACGTCGATATCCAGCGGCAGCCCTTTGCGGTCTGGCGCATAGCGGCCGTTGTCGGCCTCGATGAACTTCAGCCGGCGGTCCAGCTCAATCAGCGGTAACGCAGTTTGCCCGGTCACCACAAAATTGATGAACGGCCCGCTCTTGATCCCCACCGCCTGGCTTTCGAATGCCGGCGAACAACGCATGTCCGTCAGGATGCCCGCCAATGCATCGAGCCCGGCGCACAGGTGCACCTCGCGGTCGATGTTGCTGCCAAGGCCCAGGTAAACCGTGCTCAGAGACATCCGCGCTCGATCTCCACGCCAACACCACCACGGGCTGCCGGCACCGCACCCGGCTTGGTCAGCTTCAACCGCACCCAAGGGATGTGGAACTCTTCCATCAACGTTGCCACCAAGCGTTCGGCGAAGGTTTCCACCAGCTCGAAACGTGCTTGCTCGGCAAACGCCTGGATGCGCGCCGACACGCTGGCGTAGTCCAGCGCCAGGTTCAGGTCATCACCAGCGGCGGCCGGGCGGTTATCCCAAGCGAAGCTCAGGTCCAGGCGCAAGCACTGGCGAATATCCCGCTCCCAGTCATAGGCACCGATGACGGTATCGACTTCCAGGCCTTCGATGAACACTCTGTCCAAGCACTTCTCTCCACAGCACGACAAGGGCGACTGGCGCCGTTAGAATCAGGGCGTCCTCGCCCGGAATAGTTAGCATGTTTTGGTTACTGGCGTTGCTCGCCTACCTGCTCGGCTCGCTGTCCTTCGCCATTGTCCTCAGCCGCCTTTCGGGCAGCCCGGACCCGCGTTCCAGCGGTTCAGGCAATGCCGGCGCCACCAACATGCTACGCCTGGCAGGCCGTAAAATGGCGATCCTGACCCTGCTTGGCGACCTGTGCAAGGGCCTGCTGCCGGTATTACTCGCCCGCCTTGCCGGGCTAGACCTGCAAGCGCAGGCCTGGGTTGGCGTGTGTGCAGTGCTGGGCCACCTGTTCCCGCTGTACTTCTGCTTCCGCGGCGGCAAGGGCGTGGCGACCGCCGCCGGCATGCTCATGGCCCTGTACTTCCCAGCGGCGCTGCTGGCCATCGGCGCCTGGCTACTGACCTTCTACCTGACCCGCACCAGCTCGCTGGCGGCGCTGATCGCCACGCCCCTGACCTTGCCCTTGCTGGCCTGGCGCGAGCCCGAGGCCCTGCTGCCGATCAGCGTGCTGACGGTGATGATCGTATGGCGCCACCGTAACAACCTGCGCGACTTGTTTGCCGGCCGCGAACGGCATTTCTAAACCTTACAACGGCGGCAACTGCTCCATCGGCCAGCGGGCCTGCACGCTGATCGCCAGGTCTTGCTGCTGCCCGGCCAAAAGGCGTTGGCAACCGGCGTAGGCGATCATCGCGCCGTTGTCAGTGCAGAACTGCGGGCGCGCGTAGTACACGCTGCCCTTCATAGCGGCCAGCATGTCTTCCAGCGAAGCACGCAGGGCCTTGTTGGCACTCACGCCTCCCGCAATCACCAGGCGCTTGAGGCCCGTTTGCTTGAGGGCACGCTTGCACTTGATGGTCAAAGTCTCTACCACCGCCTGCTGGAATGCCAGGGACACGTCGCAACGGGTTTGCTCACCGTCGTCGCCAGCATTCCTGCACTGCTGCCAGGTATTCAGGGCGAAGGTCTTGAGGCCGCTGAAACTGAATTCCAGGCCTGGGCGGTCGGTCATTGGCCGCGGGAACACGAAGCGCCCAGGCACACCCTGCTCGGCCAGGCGCGCGATTTCTGGGCCACCCGGGTAGTTGAGGCCGATCAGCTTGGCCGTCTTGTCAAACGCTTCGCCAGCGGCGTCGTCCAGGCTCTCGCCCAGCAACGCGTACTGGCCGATGCCATCAACCCGAACCAGCTGGGTATGACCACCAGAAACCAACAAAGCGACGAACGGAAATTCGGGCGGGTTTTCTTCCAGCATGGGGGCCAGCAAGTGGCCTTCCATGTGGTGTACGCCAATTGCCGGGATGCCCCAGGCAAAGGCCAACGCCTGGGCACAAGAAGCCCCCACCAGCAATGCACCGACCAGCCCAGGACCCGCGGTATAGGCGATGGCGTCGATCTCGGTGGCAACGCAGCGGGCCTCGTCCAGCACCTGGCGGATGAGCGGCAGCATGCGCTTGACGTGGTCACGCGAAGCAAGCTCGGGCACCACACCGCCGAACACGCGGTGCAGGTCAATCTGGCTGAACAGCGCGTCGGCTAACAAACCGCGTTCACTGTCATATAATGCGACGCCAGTTTCGTCGCAGGATGTTTCCAATCCCAGTACTAGCATGGGTTCGTCCCTTGTGGGGGCTGAATTCGAAGGCGCGCATGATAGTCCCCGTGTTGGATGCCGACCAGCGGTTTTCGATCAGAGGCTTTGCATTCCGGCTTGCTAAGGGTTAACATCCGCAACCCTTGAAAACCGACGTTCTCCAGCACACCTTTGTTTTGCCAGGAGCACGTCTACCCCGGTAATGAATTAAGGTAGCCCTGGATGCCAGCCGTCAAAGTTAAAGAGAACGAACCCTTCGACGTAGCTCTGCGTCGTTTCAAGCGCTCCTGCGAAAAAGCCGGTGTACTGGCTGAAGTTCGTAGCCGCGAGTTTTACGAGAAGCCGACCGCCGAGCGTAAGCGCAAAGCAGCTGCTGCTGTTAAGCGTCACGCCAAGAAAGTTCAGCGCGAACAGCGCCGCGCCGTTCGTCTGTACTAATACAGACGTTCAACGCAAAGCTTCTGCCCTGCCCGGCTAACACCCGGGCGATGGCAGTGGTCGCTTCAAACTTGAGCAGCTAGCTCAAGGCCCTGCACGAGCTTCATGCGAACTGCATATGGGCAACCTGCCTGAAACGTCAGAGCTGGTCCTTGTTGTTGTATGACCAGACGTGCACGTCCGACTGACGGGCCCTCACAGGCCGGCGACGAGCACACTCCCTCGCACTCCCCAAGCAGCACCCGCCCCATTCGGCGTGTGAGCGATTAGACTTGCCAGTTGCCAGATGACGAGACTGCCATGGCCGGGCTGATTCCCCAGAGCTTCATTGACGACCTGATCAACCGCCTCGACATCGTCGACGTGGTGAGTTCGCGCGTCCAGCTGAAAAAAACTGGCAAGAACTACTCCGCCTGCTGCCCGTTCCACAAAGAAAAGTCCCCTTCCTTCACAGTCAGCCCCGACAAGCAGTTCTACTACTGCTTCGGCTGCGGCGCCGGCGGCAACGCGCTGGGCTTCGTCATGGACCACGACAACCTGGACTTCCCCCAGGCCGTCGAGGAACTGGCCCGCGCCGCCGGCATGGAAGTACCCCGCGAACAAGGCCGCCGCGACCACAAGCCGCGCCAGCCAACCGATTCACCGCTGTACCCGTTGCTGGACGCCGCATCGGAGTTCTACCGCCAGGCCCTGCGCAACCACCCAACCCGCAAGGCAGCGGTGGACTACCTCAAGGGCCGCGGCTTGTCCGGGGAAATTGCCCGCGACTTCGGCCTAGGCTTCGCCCCGCCAGGCTGGGACAATTTGCTCAAGCATCTGGGCGCTGACACCCTACAGCAAAAGGTGATGATCGATGCCGGCCTGCTGATCGAGAACGCCGAAAGCGGCAAGCGTTACGACCGCTTCCGCGACCGGGTGATGTTCCCGATCCGCGACAGCCGTGGGCGCATCATTGCCTTCGGCGGCCGGGTGCTCGGCGACGACAAGCCCAAGTACCTGAACTCCCCGGAAACCCCGGTGTTCCATAAAGGCCAGGAGCTGTACGGCCTGTACGAGGCACGCAAGCACAACCGCAACCTCGACGAAATCATCGTCGTCGAGGGCTACATGGACGTTATCGCCCTGGCCCAACAAGGCTTGCGCAACGCCGTGGCTACTCTCGGCACCGCCACCAGCGAAGAGCACCTCAAGCGCCTGTTCCGCGTAGTACCCAGCGTGCTGTTCTGCTTCGACGGCGACCAGGCCGGGCGCAAGGCTGCCTGGCGCGCCCTGGAGGCGACCCTGTCGAACCTGCAGGATGGCCGCCGCGCGCGCTTTCTGTTCCTACCCGAAGGCGAAGACCCGGACAGCCTAGTACGCGCCGAGGGTACCGATGCCTTCATGGCTCGTATCAACCAGCACGCACAGCCGCTGGCCGATTATTTCTTCGAGCAGTTGGGCGTCGAAGCTGACCCGCGCTCGCTGGAAGGCAAGGCGCACATGGCGACCCTGGCAGCACCGTTGATCGAAAAGATCCCCGGCGCCAACCTGCGCCAGTTGATGCGCAACCGCCTGAAGGAAATCACCGGCCTCGACCCACAGCAGGTCGAGCAATTGGCGCAACAAGCCCCAGCCTCCAGCAGCGTGCCGGACTACGACCCTGGCTATGACTACGATGCCATGGCCAGCTACACCCCCGACTACGGCGACATGCCGCAGCACGACTATGCCCCCGTTCATCAGGAACAGGAGTGGAAGCCGAACAAGGGTGGCGGCAAGAAGCCGTGGAGCGACAAGCCTTGGGACAAGAACCGCAAGGGCGGTAAGCCCTGGCAGCAGCGCGACGAAGCACCACCGCGCGTGCCGGCCCCGGTCGAGCCGCCCACCCTGGCTGCCCTGCGTACCCTGCTGCACCACCCGCTGCTGGCCGGCAAGGTGGAAGATGCCAGCCACTTCGCCGACGAAGAACACCTGTACAGCCAGCTGCTGGTGGCATTGATCGAAGCCGCACAGAAAAATCCTGGGCTAAGCTCAATGCAGTTGATCGCACGTTGGCACGGCACCGAACAGGGCCGCCTGCTGAGGGCCTTGGCGGAAAAGGAATGGCTGATCGTGGCCGACAACCTTGAACAACAGTTTTTCGACACTATAACTAGCTTGTCCGCCCGCCAACGCGAGCGCAGCCTGGAACAACTGCTCAGGAAATCACGTCAAAGCGAATTGACCAGCGAGGAAAAAACCCAGCTCCTCGCCCTGCTGAGCCGGAATGTTCCCGCACAAACGCCGACCTCATCTGGCGCGTGAGGCCCATGCTCGGGTATAATCCTCGGCTTGTTTTTTGCCCGCCAAGACCTTCAGTGGATAGGGTGTTATGTCCGGAAAAGCGCAACAGCAGTCTCGTATCAAAGAGTTGATCACCCGCGGTCGTGAGCAGGGCTACCTGACTTACGCGGAGGTCAACGACCACCTGCCTGAGGATATTTCAGATCCGGAACAGGTGGAAGACATCATCCGCATGATCAACGACATGGGGATCAACGTATTCGAGAGTGCTCCGGATGCGGATGCCCTTCTGTTGGCGGAAGCCGACACCGACGAAGCCGCGGCCGAAGAAGCCGCAGCTGCGTTGGCGGCAGTTGAAACCGATATCGGCCGCACGACCGACCCGGTGCGCATGTACATGCGTGAAATGGGTACTGTCGAGCTGCTGACCCGCGAAGGCGAGATCGAAATCGCCAAGCGTATCGAGGAAGGCATTCGTGAAGTCATGGGCGCTATCGCCCACTTCCCGGGCACTGTTGACTACATTCTCGGCGAATATGACCGTGTCACCGCCGAAGGTGGCCGTCTGTCCGATGTTCTCAGTGGTTACATCGACCCTGACGACAACATCGCCGCGCCAACCGACGAAGTGCCAGTTCCTGGTGCCAAGGCCCCTGCGGCCAAAGAAGAGTCGGACGACGAAGACGAAGAAAGCGAAGGCAGTGATGACGAGGAAGAGACCGAAAGCGGTCCCGATCCAGTCGTTGCAGCCCAGCGTTTCGGCGCAGTCAAAGACCAGCTGCAGGACACTAACAAGGTCCTGAAGAAGAACGGTCGCGCCCACAAGGAAAGCGTCGCGGCCCTGCAGGCCCTGGCTGACCTGTTCATGCCGATCAAGCTGGTACCTAAGCAGTTCGAGGTACTGGTTGAACGTGTTCGCGATGCCCTGAACCGTCTGCGCCAGCAAGAACGCGCCATCATGCAACTGTGCGTGCGTGATGCCCGCATGCCGCGCGCCGACTTCCTGCGCATGTTCCCGAGCAACGAAACCGACCAGACCTGGAGCGGTGACCTGGCCAAGCGCAACACCAAATGGGCTGCCGCCCTGGGTGAAAAGGACGCTGCCATCGTCGCTTGCCAGCAAAAGCTGATCGACCTTGAAACCGAAACCGGCCTGACCGTTGTCGAGATCAAGGAAATCAACCGTCGCATGTCGATCGGTGAAGCCAAGGCCCGCCGCGCCAAGAAAGAAATGGTCGAGGCGAACTTGCGTCTGGTGATCTCCATCGCCAAGAAGTACACCAACCGTGGTTTGCAGTTCCTCGACCTGATCCAGGAAGGCAACATCGGCTTGATGAAAGCGGTGGACAAGTTCGAATACCGTCGCGGCTACAAGTTCTCGACGTATGCCACTTGGTGGATCCGCCAGGCGATCACCCGTTCGATCGCCGACCAGGCGCGCACCATCCGTATTCCGGTGCACATGATCGAGACGATCAACAAGCTCAACCGTATTTCCCGCCAGATGCTGCAGGAAATGGGTCGCGAACCGACCCCGGAAGAGCTGGGCGAACGCATGGAAATGCCTGAGGACAAGATCCGCAAGGTATTGAAGATCGCCAAAGAGCCGATCTCCATGGAAACCCCGATTGGTGACGACGAAGATTCGCACCTGGGCGACTTCATCGAGGACTCGACCATGCAGTCCCCGATCGACGTGGCTACGGTCGAAAGCCTCAAGGAAGCCACTCGTGACGTGCTCTCGGGCCTGACCGCACGCGAAGCCAAGGTGCTGCGCATGCGTTTCGGTATCGACATGAACACCGACCACACCCTCGAAGAGGTGGGCAAGCAGTTCGACGTGACCCGTGAGCGGATCCGTCAGATCGAAGCGAAGGCATTGCGCAAACTGCGCCATCCGACTCGCAGCGAGCACTTGCGCTCCTTCCTCGACGAGTGATGACAAACCCCGGCCCAGGCCGGGGTTTTTCTTTTGGCGTGCCCACGCACACCGGCGCAGCCGGCGCCATCTATCGCGGCGCCGGTTTCGCGGGCATGCCCGCTCCCACAGATATAACAGCCCACACCTGCAAGGCCCTGTTGTATCTGACAAAAGACCCCACCTTCCACCGCACACCTGCAGCAATGCCCGTCTACACTCGACTTCATATCACCTGAATGTGAGGCCGCTATGCCCCCGATGCCGGCCATCCTGTTGCTGCTCCTGATTTTGTGGAACACAACGGCCGGCGCCCTGACCCTGACAGATGAGGAGAAAGCCTGGTTGGCTGCCCACCCGCAGCTGAGCCTGGGCGTAGATGCCTCTTGGCCACCGTTCGAGTTTCGCGACCAGGCGGGCCGGTACCAGGGATTGGCCGCCGATTACATCGCCACCATCCAGCAGCGCCTGGGTGTAACGTTCAAACCGGTCGAACCCAGCAGTTGGACCGAGGTACTGGCGCAGGCGCGTGCAAACCGTATCGACTTACTGCCCGGCATCATGTCCACCCCCGAGCGCCAGGAGTACCTGGCCTTCACCCGTCCGTACCTCGACTTCCCCATCGTCATCCTCGCCCACAAAGGCGGCGCACAGCCGCGCAAGCTGGAAGACCTGTACGGCCTGAAGATCGCCGTGGTCGAAAACTATGCTCCGCACGAGTTGCTGCGCACCCACCATCCAGACCTCAATCTGGTCGCCCTGCCCAACGTCAGCTCCACCCTGCAGGCCTTGGCCACCGACCAAGTGGACGCGGTGGTCGGCGACCTCGCTTCCAGCATCTGGAGCCTACGCCAACTCAAGCTGGACGGGCTTTACGTCAGCGGCGAAACACCTTACCGCTACCAGTTGGCCATGGCCGCCCCGCGCGACAATAAGCTGCTGGTCGGCATTCTCGACAAAGTAATGGCCGACATGAGCAGTGGTGACGTCAGCCAGATCCAGCAACGCTGGGTAGGCAATGTGGTCGACCAACGGCTGTTCTGGTCCGACCTGCTGGTGTATGGCCTGCCAACGGTGCTGTTGTTGATGGCCGTGCTGGCTGTAGTCATCCGTATCAACCGCCGGCTCAGCTCGGAAATTTCCCGGCGCATCGCCCTCGAACAGGAACTGCGTAGCAGCGAGTACCACTACCGCAGCCTGGTCGAGAGCCTGTCCGCTATCGCCTGGGAGGCCGACGCCAACGACTTCACCTACAGCTACGTCTCGCCCCACGCCGAAGGTTTGCTCGGCTACCCGCTGAGTGAATGGCTCAAACCCGGCTTCTGGCGCAGCATCCTGCACCCGGAAGACGCCCTATGGGCCCAAGCCTACTGCGACAGCGAGACCGCGGCTGGGCGTGACCACAGCTTGGATTATCGCGTGATCCGGGCCGATGGCCAGGCGCTGTGGGTGCGCAACATCGTCAGCATGATCGAACACGGCCACCAGCCGGTGATGCGTGGGCTGATGATCGACATCAGCGAAACCAAGCACACCGAGGACGCCTTGCGCCTGTCGGAGCAGAAGTTTGCCTCGGTGTTCCAGCAGTGCCCAGACATCCTGCTGATTGCCCGCCACAGCGACGGCTGCCTACTGGAAGTTAACGAAGCCTTTGAAGAGCAGATTGGCCTCAACCCAGGCCAGGTAATTGGCCGTACCGCCACTGACCTGAACCTCTGGGGCGTCGAAGGCAGCGGCCCGCAGCTGCTCGAACGCTTGCACCAGGGTGGCATCCGCAACCTGGAAATGAGCTTCCGGCGCAGCAACGGCCAACTGTTTACCGGCCTGACCTCGGTAGAAACCTTCGAGCTTGACGGCACGCCTGCGCTGGTGGTGGCGGTACGCGATATCAGCCAGCTCAAAGAAACCCAAGAGCAGCTGCAAACCTCGGAAGAAAAATTCGCCAAGGCCTTCCATGCTTCACCCGACGGCTTGTTGCTGTCGCGCCAGAGCGACGGCTTGTTGCTTGAAGTGAACGAGGGTTTCTGCCGCCTCACCGGCTACGACCTTAACCCAACCCTCGACCAGACCTCGTTGGACCTGGGCATCTGGGTCGACCTCAACGAACGCAAGCGCCTGGTCGACCAGCTCAAGCGCGACGGCTTTGTGCGCGACTTCACCTGCCATATCCGCCGCAGCGACGGGCAGATCCGTCTTTGCGAGCTGTCCGCGCGGCCCCTGCCAATTGCCGGGGTCGACTGCATGCTAACCATCGCCCGTGACATCACCGAGCGCCACCTGATGCAGCAAAAACTGCAGCTGGCCGCCACCGTGTTCGAGAATACCGCCGAAGGCGTGCTTATCACCGACATCGACCAACGCATCAGTGCCGTCAACCGTGCCTTCAGCGAAATCACCGGCTACAGCGAAATCGAAGCGCTTGGCCAGACCCCGCGCCTGCTCGCCTCCGGCCAGCACGACAGCGCCTTCTATGCCGCTATGTGGCACCAGTTGACCGACGAAGGCCATTGGCAAGGCGAGATCTACAACAAGCGCAAGAACGGTGAGCTGTACCCTGGCTGGTTAACCATCAGCGCCGTGCGCAACAGCGAGCGCGAAATCACCCATTTCGTCGCGGTGTTCGCTGATATTTCCAGCCTCAAGCATGCCCAGGCCAAGCTCGATTACCAGGCCCACCACGACCCGCTCACCGGCCTGCCCAACCGCGCCTTGTTCGAGAACCGCCTGCAGGCCGTGCTCACCTGCGCGCAGGAGTCCAACCGCCAGGGCGCAGTGTTGTTCCTTGACCTTGACCGCTTCAAGCACATCAACGACAGCCTGGGTCACCCCGTCGGCGACCTGCTGCTCAAGGGCATCGCCCAGCGCCTGAAGGAGCAGGTACGCGACGTCGACACCGTGGCCCGCCTGGGCGGCGACGAGTTCATCATCCTGCTGCCCGGCCTGCACAAACCCAGTGACGCCAGCACCATTGCCAACAAGCTGCTGGCCTGCTTCAACGCGCCGTTCCAGGCCGGCGAGCACGAGTTCTTCACCAGTGCCAGCATCGGCATCAGCCTTTATCCACAGGACGGCACCGACGTTTCCTCGCTGATCCGCAACGCCGACGCGGCCATGTACCGGTCCAAGGCCAAGGGCCGCAACCGCGTCGAAGCCTACACCCGCGACCTCACCGCCCAGGCCAGTGAACGCATCGCCCTGGAGCACGAACTGCGCCGTGCCATTGAACGCAACGAACTGAGCCTGTGCTTCCAGCCCAAGCTCAGCCTCAAGACCCACAGCCTGGTCGGCGCCGAAGCGCTGATCCGCTGGAGCCACCCGAACTTTGGTGAAGTGCCGCCGGAGCACTTTATCCACCTGGCGGAAGAGAACGGCACCATCCTTCAGGTTGGCGACTGGGTATTGGAGCAAGCCTGCCGGCAGATGCAGGCCTGGAAGCAGCACTTCGAGCCCTTCGGCCCACTGTCGATCAACCTCGCCGGCGCCCAGCTGCGCCACCCGCACCTTGCCCGGCGCATCGAACAGTTGCTCAAGCAATACCAGCTCAAGGCCGGCGACCTGCAACTGGAGATCACCGAGAACTTCATCATGAGCCAGGCCGAAGAGGCTCTGGCCGTGCTGTACCAGCTGAAGAAGCTGGGCGTGCAGCTGGCCATCGACGACTTCGGCACCGGCTATTCCTCGCTGAGCTACCTCAAGCGCCTGCCGCTGGACATCCTCAAGATCGACAAGTCGTTCATCCGCGGCCTGCCCGACGACCCGCATGACGCTGCCATCGCCCGTGCAATCATCGCCCTGGGCCGCAGCATGCAGCTGACCATCATTGCTGAGGGCGTGGAAAACCAGGCCCAGCAACGCTTCTTGGCTGCCGAAGGCTGCGAACAGATTCAGGGCTACATCGTCAGCCTGCCCCTGCCTCCAGAGGAGTTTGCGGCAACGTTTCTTCGCATAGCACTATCGGATCTTTCAGATGGCACAGGTGCGAAACCCTCGTTATAATCCGGCCACTTACTGAGGGCCTATAGCTCAGTTGGTTAGAGCAGAGGACTCATAATCCTTTGGTCCACGGTTCAAGTCCGTGTGGGCCCACCAACTTCAAAGCCGCGCACTGCGCGGCTTTTTTGTGCGACTGTCCTCGGCACAGGTTTTTCACCGCTACGGTAGTAACCAACATACGCCGGCTCCAGTTCCACATGAGCTTATGTGAACACTCCATAACCTGTTCCACCCCCCGCGCGCGCAGGTTGTCGGCAGCAAGCGTTCGACCAACCTGTTACTCCTCTCTCGGGCGCGCAAAACGGCTCTGGGATTTTTGCAGTACTGTAATGGGCTGTGACTGCCCTTGCTCTGGTTGGCACGGGCTAGCTAGGCTAGCGGGCCAACCGTAGAGACTCGCCATGTCGGATTCCCGCTCCATCCCACTGGATGAAATCGATCGCCAGCTGATCGCCCTGCTGCAGATTAACGCCCGCGAAAGCGTCGCCACCCTCGCCCGCCAGCTGGGCATCGCCCGCACCACGGTCAATTCGCGCCTGGAGCGGCTGGAGAAAAACAAGGTCATCTCCGGCTATGGCGTGCGCCTTGGCCAGCGGGTAATGGGCGGTGGATTGCAGGCGTATGTGGGGATCAAGGTGCAGCCGCGCTCGGGCAAGGAGGTGGTGCGCCGCCTGAGTGCCATGGGGCAGGTGCAGCAGCTGTGCGCGGTAAGCGGCGAGTTCGACTATGTGGCCTGGCTGCGTACCGACTCGCCCGAGCAACTGGACCAACTGCTGGACCAAATCGGCAGTGTCGACGGGGTGGAGAAGACCACCACATCGATCATTCTCAGCAGCAAGGTGGACCGCGGGCAGCCGCTCTGAGCAGGTTGGCGGTCAGGAGCGTGATGTTGGGCGTAATCAGTGGCGACTTGATTGAAACCACGGGCCAAAAGGCATGCGTGGACCAGGGCGTCTGTGGCGTCGATGCCGGGGCGTATGGCGAATAGCCGCGGGTAGCTGGATTCGCAGCAGCAGAAGGGCTTTTCAGCGGTGGGTTTCAGGAACTGTCTGATCACCCAGTTTACAAGGGCCACACAGCCCCTTGTAGGAGCGGGTTTACCCGCGAATGCTGCAGTGAATCTACCGACGCATTCGCAGGCAAACCCGCTGCTACAAAGGGCCGGTGATGCACTTGGACTACCCGGACCCTGCCTCGTCTAAATGTATATATCCGATGCACTTATGACGAAAAAAACTACATTCAGACAACACTCTGCATCTTAATAACGAACACCCCGCCCCCTAAAATGGCCCCCAAGCATCTCCTATACTCAGGCTCCGCTCGCTGCGCAGCCTCTCCGGCAAGGTCACTTCATGAACAAGAAAAACCGCCACCCCGCCGACGGCAAAAAGCCCATCACCATTTTTGGCCCAGACTTCCCCTTCGCCTTCGACGACTGGCTGGAACACCCGGCAGGCCTGGGCAGCATCCCGGCCGAGCGCCATGGTGAAGAAGTGGCAATCGTGGGCGCTGGAATTGCTGGCCTGGTGGCGGCCTACGAGTTGATGAAGCTGGGCCTGAAGCCTGTGGTGTATGAGGCTTCCAAGCTGGGCGGGCGGCTGCGCTCGCAAACCTTCAACGGCACCGACGGGGTCATTGCCGAACTGGGTGGCATGCGCTTCCCGGTGTCATCCACCGCCTTCTACCACTATGTGGACAAGCTGGGCCTGGAAACCAAACCCTTCCCCAACCCGCTGACCCCGGCTTCGGGCAGCACGGTGATCGACCTGGAAGGCCAAACCTACTACGCCGAAAAGCCCACCGACCTGCCCAAGCTGTTCCACGAAGTGGCCGACGCCTGGGCCGACGCACTGGAAAGCGGTGCCCAATTCGCCGACATCCAGCAGGCTATCCGCGACCGGGACGTACCGCGCCTGAAAGCGCTGTGGAACAAGCTGGTACCGCTGTGGGACGACCGCACCTTCTACGATTTCGTCGCTACCTCGCGCTCGTTCGCCCAACTGAGCTTCCAGCACCGTGAAGTGTTCGGCCAAGTCGGCTTCGGCACCGGCGGCTGGGACTCGGACTTCCCCAACTCGATGCTGGAAATTTTCCGCGTGGTGATGACCAACTGCGACGACCACCAGCACCTTGTAGTCGGCGGTGTAGAACAAGTGCCGCAAGGCATCTGGCGCCATGTACCGGAGCGCTGCGTGCATTGGCCGGAGGGCACCAGCCTGAGCGCGCTGCACGGCGGGGCGCCGCGGACTGGGGTGAAGCGCATCGCCCGCGCTGCCGATGGCCGCCTGGCGGTCACCGACAACTGGGGCGACACCCGTCACTACAGCGCCGTGCTCGCCACCTGCCAGACCTGGCTACTGACCACCCAGATCGACTGCGAGGAATCGCTGTTCTCGCAAAAGATGTGGATGGCCCTGGACCGCACCCGCTACATGCAGTCCTCGAAGACCTTTGTCATGGTCGACCGCCCGTTCTGGAAGGACAAGGACCCGGAAACCGGCCGCGACCTGATGAGCATGACCCTCACCGACCGCCTTACCCGGGGCACCTACCTGTTCGACAACGGCGACGACAAGCCGGGGGTGATTTGCCTGTCGTACGCCTGGATGAGCGACGCGCTGAAGATGCTGCCGCACCCGGTGGAAAAACGCGTGCAACTGGCCCTGGACGCTCTGAAGAAGATCTACCCGAAGACCGACATTGCCGGGCACATCATCGGCGACCCGATCACCGTGTCCTGGGAAGCCGACCCGCACTTCCTCGGTGCCTTCAAGGGCGCGCTGCCTGGCCATTACCGCTACAACCAGCGTATGTATGCACACTTCATGCAGCAGGACATGCCTGCCGAGCAGCGCGGCATGTTCATCGCCGGTGACGACGTATCGTGGACGCCAGCCTGGGTTGAAGGTGCGGTGCAAACATCGCTGAATGCGGTGTGGGGTATCATGAACCACTTCGGTGGCCGCACCCACCCGGACAACCCCGGCCCAGGCGATGTGTTCGACGAAATCGGCCCAATCGCCCTGGCCGACTGAGACAAGGAGGCAGCATGCGCATTGCTTTGTTCCAGGGCGCGCCCAAGCCATTGGACGTGCCCGGCAACCTGCAACGGCTGCACCACCAGGCGCAACTGGCGGCCGAACGCGGCGCCCAGCTGCTGGTGTGCCCGGAGATGTTCCTGACTGGCTACAACATCGGCTTGGCCCAGGTCGAGCGCCTGGCCGAGGCCAACGATGGCCCGGCGGCCATGGCGGTAGTGGAGATCGCTCAGGCGCACCGCATCGCCATCGTCTATGGCTACCCGGAGCGCGGCGATGATGGTGCGATCTACAACAGCGTGCAGTTGATCGATGCCCACGGCAGTAGCCTGAGCAACTATCGCAAGACCCACCTGTTCGGTGAGCTGGACCGCTCGATGTTCAGTGCGGGCCTCGACCACTTCCCGGTGGTGGAGCTGGATGGCTGGAAGATCGGCCTGCTGATCTGCTACGACATCGAGTTCCCGGAGAATGCCCGGCGCCTGGCGCTGGGCGGCGCTGAGCTGATCTTGGTGCCAACGGCAAACATGTCACCGTATGACTTCGTCTGCCAGGTGACCGTAAGGGCGCGGGCGCAGGAGAACCAGTGTTACCTGGTTTACGCCAACTATTGCGGCGCGGAAGGCGAGATCCGGTATTGCGGGCAGAGCAGCATCATCGGCCCGGATGGCAGCCTGCTGGCCATGGCCGGGCGGGAGGAGTGCCAGTTGTTGGCGGAGCTTGAGCATGAGCGGGTTGTGCAGGGGCGAGCAGCATTCCCCTACTTGTCCGACCTGCGCCAGGAACTGCACCTGCGTAAAGGCTGACAGGGGCCGGGCCTGCAACCAAATGGGTTAGCATGGCAGCAGTTACCGGAGTTCCCATGCCTGACGCCACCCGCCACCTCACCCTTGCCAACGGCCTGCAGCTGACCCTGCGCCACGCCCCGCGCCTGAAGCGCTCGGCGGCCGCACTGCGGGTACACGCGGGTAGCCACGACGCCCCAGGCAAATGGCCTGGCCTGGCGCACTTCCTGGAACACCTGTTCTTCCTCGGCACCCCGCGCTTTCCGCTGGAAGACGGCCTGATGCGCTACGTGCAGGCGCTTGGTGGCCAGGTCAATGCCAGCACCCGCGAACGCACCACCGACTTTTTCTTCGAGGTCCCACCCAGCGCCTTGGCCGGTGGGCTCGAGCGCCTGTGCCAGATGCTCGCCGAACCTGACCTAGGCATCGAGCGCCAACGTCGCGAACGCGAAGTGATCCATGCCGAGTTCATTGCCTGGTCGCGCAACCCGCAGGCTCAACAGCAGTTTGCCTTGCTGCAAGCCGTGGCGCCGGGCCATCCATTGAGCGCTTTTCATGCCGGTAACCGGCACACCCTCGCTTTACAGGACCCGGCCTTCCAGCAAGCGCTGCATGGCTTTCATCAGCGCTTCTACCAAGGCGGCCAGATCACCTTGAGCCTGTGCGGCCCGCAGCCGCTGAACGACCTGGAAACACTCGGCCGACAGCATGCCGAGCGGTTCGCAACGGCTAAACCGGTACCACAAACGCTGCCACCGCCACTGTCAGCGGCCCCCCTGCAGCGGGCCTTCACCCACACGAACCTGCCGCCAGGCGCCGAGCAGGCCCTGGAGCTGCTGACCACCTGCCTTGGCGACAGCCGCCCGGGCACCTGGCTGGCTGCACTTCGCCAGCGTGGCTGGCTGCAAGGTTTCCAGGCCGAGGCGCTGTATGCCTTCGCTGGGCAGCTGTTGTGGCACATCGATCTCAAGCTGAGCGAGGAGGCCTGCCCAGAGGAGGTCGATGCCCTGTTGCAGGGTTGGTTTGGCTTTATGCGCCAGGCCCGGGCAGAACAATTGAATGCCGAGTTCGAACGGCTGCAGCAAAGCCGCGAACGCAGCGCCAGCGCGCTTGAGCTGGCCCGCCGGGACAGCGCCGGCCAGCCATTTGCCGGGTTGAATGTGCAAGCTTTGCAGGCCCTGCGTGCCCTGCTGCAAGGCCTGCCGAGCCGCACACATGGGCAATGGCAACTGCCCGCGGTCGAGCCCTTGCTGATGACCGAGCTGCCCAGCGCCAAGACGCAGCCTCTGCCCGCTGCCCTGAAGCTCAGCGACCAGCTCCCCGGCGCACGACAGTACTCGGCGCTCTACCTGCGCTGGCACGTCCCGTCACCCTGGCGCCAGCACCTGCAGGCGGTACTCGAATGCGCCTTGCTGCCCCTGCAACAGCGCTGCGAACGCGCATCGGTGCAACTGCAGTTCAGTGCCGTTGGCGACTACTGGCAACTGCGTTGCGCCGGGCTGCCGGCAGCAGCGCTACGCACTGTGCAGCAGGCTCTGGCGCTGATGCTCAAGCCGCCGGCCGGCTGCTGGCTACCGCCCTCGGCGCAGCCTCCCACACTGATGCCGATCCGGGCCCTGCTCAAGCACCTACCCGACGCGGTGCTGGGCGGCACATCTGCGCCCGTTGCAGCCTGCGCGCTGGCCCAGGCCCAGCTCGACAGCCTGTGGCAGCAGGCTAGCTGGCACGGCCTGGCTGCTGGCTTCGAGCATGCCGCCCTGAACGCATTGGGCACTGCTTTGCAGCATTGCCCTGGCCAAGGTGATGTGCCGGGCCCGTTACCCGCATGGGCCGGGCACCGCTGGCAACATGTCGAAGTACCTGGCAGTGAACAGGCCTTGCTGCTGTTCTGCCCACTGCCCGCTTCCAAAGAAGCGGCCGGCCGCCTGCTCGCCCAGTTGCTACAAGGGCCGGTTTACCAACGGCTGCGGGTAGAGCTGCAACTCGGCTACGCGGTATTCAGTACCTTCCGTCAGGTCGAAGGCGTCGGCGGCCTGCTGTTCGGGGTGCAGTCGCCGCATGCCAGCCAGGCCCAAATCCTTGAGCACCTGCTCAGCTTGCTGCGCCGGGGCGTTACCCTTGAGCCGGCTGCTCGCCAGGCCCTGGCCGAGCAGTTCGATGAACCCGCCATGGGCAACGCCGAAGTCGCCGAATGGGCGTGGCAGACATACCTAGCCACATACGACCACGGGTTGGATGCGCTGCGCCGGTCTATCCTGGATACACGGCAGACGGACCTGGACCAATTGCTCAGCCACCTGCTCGACTCAAGTTCCAGGTGGCTCTGCCTGGCCAACGCTGCCGCGCCAGATACTTCCTGGCAGGGCGCAAACCCATGATTGTTACGAAAATTGCAATGGCACTTTTCGAATAATTAACCTTTCGGTACAAATTTTTCTTGTAAGATAGCGCAATCTCAGTCACGGGAACCTCCAGCGAATGGTGGTACCCAAGTAGTAGCTGACACACCCCACCCTCATCCGGAAGGAGTAATTCCATGTGGACCAAACCTGCATACACTGATCTTCGCATCGGCTTCGAAGTCACCATGTACTTCGCCAACCGCTAAGCCCGGCTTACGGTTCAACGCCTCGGCCTGCCGGGGCGTTTTCGTTTATTCGCTACGGTTTTCTGCATAGAGAGTGGCCATGTACATTCAGGTTCTTGGTTCCGCCGCCGGTGGCGGGTTCCCACAGTGGAACTGCAACTGCGTCAACTGCAAGGGCTACCGTGACGGCACCCTGCGCGCCACGGCGCGCACCCAGTCGTCCATCGCCCTGTCCGATGACGGCGTGCACTGGGTGCTGTGCAATGCCTCGCCCGACATCCGCGCCCAGCTCCAGGCTTTTGCGCCAATGCAGCCAGCCCGCGCCCTGCGCGATACCGGCATTAACGCCATCGTGCTGCTGGACAGCCAAATCGACCACACCACCGGCCTGCTCAGCCTGCGCGAAGGCTGCCCGCACCCAGTGTGGTGCACTGACATGGTCCACCAGGACCTGACCACCGGTTTCCCGCTGTTCAACATGCTCAGCCACTGGAATGGCGGCTTGCAGTGGAACCGCATCGAGCTGGAAGGCAGCTTCGTAATCGACGCCTGCCCCAACCTGCGTTTCACCCCGTTCCCTCTGCGCAGCGCCGCCCCGCCCTACTCGCCGCACCGCTTCGACCCGCACCCGGGCGATAACCTTGGCCTGTTGGTCGAGGACACTCGCACCGGCGGCAAGCTGTTCTACGCCCCAGGCCTGGGCCAGGTGGACGACAAGCTGCTGGCGATGATGCACGGCGCCGACTGCCTGCTGGTCGACGGCACCCTGTGGGAAGATGATGAAATGCAGCGCCGTGGCGTGGGCACCCGCACCGGCCGGGAGATGGGCCACCTGGCGCAGAACGGCCCCGGCGGCATGCTTGAAGTGCTCGATGGCTTCCCGCGCCAGCGCAAGGTACTTATCCACATCAACAACACCAACCCGATTCTTGACGAAGACTCGCCCGAGCGCGCCGAAGTGCTGCGCCGGGGCGTGGAAGTGGCCTTCGATGGCATGAGTATCGAGTTATAGGGCCGCCTCCGCACAGCGTAGGAGCGGGCTTGCCCGCGAAAAATGCAACACGGTATAGGGCACCGGCTCCGCCGGTGTTCGCGGGCAAGCCCGCTCCTACAGGAGGCGAGGCGAGCCGAAACCCAGCTTTACAGGAGCCAGCCGAATGAGCGACGCACTGCCAATGTCCCCTGCCGAATTCGAGCAGGCTCTGCGCGCCAAAGGCGCCTACTACCACATCCATCACCCGTACCATGTGGCGATGTATCAAGGCCGCGCCACTCGCGAACAGATCCAGGGCTGGGTGGCCAACCGTTTCTACTACCAGGTCAACATCCCGATGAAGGATGCCGCGATCCTGGCCAACTGCCCGGACCGCGAAATGCGCCGCGAGTGGATCCAGCGCCTGCTCGACCACGATGGTGCGCCCGGCGAAGACGGCGGCATCGAAGCCTGGCTGCGCCTGGGCCAGGCCGTGGGCCTCGACCCAGACCAACTGCGCTCACAAGAGCTGGTACTGCCCGGCGTGCGCTTTGCCGTCGATGCCTATGTCAACTTCGCCCGCCGGGCCAGCTGGCAGGAGGCCGCCAGCAGCTCGCTGACCGAGCTGTTCGCCCCACAAATCCACCAGTCGCGCCTGGACAGCTGGCCGCAGCACTACCCGTGGATCGACCCAGCCGGCTACGAATACTTCCGCACGCGCCTGGGCCAAGCCCGGCGTGACGTGGAGCACGGCCTGGCGATTACCTTGCAGCACTACACCACCCGCGCGGGCCAGGAGCGTATGCTGGAAATATTGCAGTTCAAGCTGGATATCCTTTGGAGCATGCTCGACGCCATGAGCATGGCCTACGAGCTGAACCGCCCGCCCTATCACTCCGTCACCCAGGAACGGGTGTGGCACAAAGGGATCACCCTATGAGTTTCAACCGTAAACAGGTGCCCAACTGGCGCCCCGGTTACCGCTTCCAGTACGAGCCGGCGCAAAAGGGCCACGTGCTGCTGTACCCCGAAGGCATGATCAAACTCAACGACAGC
Source organism: Pseudomonas sp. Leaf58 (assembly GCF_003627215.1). Classification (NCBI taxonomy): domain Bacteria; kingdom Pseudomonadati; phylum Pseudomonadota; class Gammaproteobacteria; order Pseudomonadales; family Pseudomonadaceae; genus Pseudomonas; species Pseudomonas sp. Leaf58. The sequence continues at coordinate 442,788 of NZ_CP032677.1, read as the reverse complement.
GCCGCCCTGATCGGCGGCCTGATCGACGGCCAACGCGACGTTGCCGCGATCATTGCCGAACTTGCCCAACAGTTCCCCGATGTCCCGGAAGTGGCCGATGACATCGAGCAGTTCATGGAGGTGGCCCGTGCCGAACACTGGATCGTCCTCGCCTGAGTTACCGCCCACGCCCGAGGTCGGCCTGCCCCTGTGGCTGCTGGCCGAGCTGACCTACCGCTGCCCTTTGCAGTGCCCGTACTGCTCCAACCCGCTGGACTTCGCCGCCCAGGGCCAGGAGCTGAGCACCGCACAGTGGTTCAAGGTAATGGCCGAAGCGCGGCAAATGGGTGCCGCGCAAATCGGCTTTTCCGGCGGAGAACCGCTGGTACGCCAAGACCTCGCCGAACTGATCGGCGAGGCCCGTCGGCTGGGTTACTACACCAACCTGATCACCTCGGGCATCGGCCTGACCGAGGCGCGCATCGCCGACTTCAAGAAAGCGGGCCTGGACCACATCCAGATCAGCTTCCAGGCCAGCGACGAGCAGGTGAACAACCTGCTGGCCGGTTCGAAGAAAGCTTTTGCGCAAAAGCTGGAAATGGCCCGCGCAGTGAAAGCCCATGGCTACCCGATGGTGCTCAACTTTGTCACTCACCGGCACAATATCGACAAGATCGATCGCATCATCGAGCTGTGTATCGCCCTGGAAGCCGACTTCGTCGAGCTCGCCACCTGCCAGTTCTACGGTTGGGCCCACCTCAACCGCCTGGGCCTGCTGCCGACCCGCGCGCAGCTGGAGCGCGCCGAACGTATCACCAACCAGTACCGCGACAAGCTCAAGGCCGAAGGTAACCCGTGCAAGCTGATCTTCGTCACCCCCGACTACTACGAAGAGCGCCCCAAGGCCTGCATGAATGGCTGGGGCAACCTGTTCCTCACCATCACCCCCGATGGCACGGCACTGCCTTGCCATGGCGCACGCCAACTGCCGGTGCAGTTCCCGAATGTGCGCGACCACGACCTGCACCATATCTGGTATGAATCGTTCGGCTTCAACCGTTTCCGTGGCTATGAGTGGATGCGCGAACCGTGCCGCTCCTGCGACGAAAAAGAAAAGGACTTCGGCGGCTGCCGCTGCCAGGCCTTCATGCTGACCGGTGATGCCAGCAACGCCGACCCGGTGTGCGCCAAGTCAGCCGACCACAGCATCATCCTCAAGGCCCGCGAGGAGGCCGAAAGCGCCCAGCTCGCCATTGAACAGATGACCTTCCGCAATGAACGAAACTCCCGTGTCATCGCCCGCGGCTGAATTCACTGCGGCCCAGGCGGTAGCCGCCGGCACCGACTTCGCCGAACTCAAGGTGAGTGCCGATGGGCTGTTCTGGCTGGAGTTCCGCCCAGCCGATGGTGCTTGCCGCATCTGGCACTGGTTGCACTACCAAGCCCGTTGCCTGACCCCGGACGGCTTCAGCGTGCGCAGCCGGGTTTACGAGTACGGCGGTGGCAGTTTCTGCTTGAGTGATGACGGGCTGGTGTTCGTCAACGAAAAGGACCAGCAGGTCTACGCGCAGCTTCTGGACGGCTCCACCCCGCGGGCTTTGACTGACGACGCCAGTTGCCGCTACGGCGATGTGCAGTGGCACGACGGCTCGGTGCTGGCCGTCGAAGAGCGCCACGCCGGGCAGGTGGAACATCGCCTGGTCGCTTTGCGCGAGGGCAGCCGCGAGGTGCTGGCCGAGGGCGCCGACTTCTATGCATCCCCCACCGTGAGTGCCGATGGCCAACGCCTGGCGTGGATTGAATGGGACCGCCCGGAGCAGCCCTGGACCGTCACCCGGTTGATGCAGCGCGCACGGGATGCCCGCGGCCAGTGGGGGCCAGCGCAGTGTGTAGCGGGCACTGACGAATCGCTGCAGCAGCCGCGTTTCGATACAGCAGGCCGGCTCTACTGCCTATCTGATCGCCATGGTTTCTGGCAGCCCTGGGGAGAGGCCGACGGCCGCTGGCAGGCGTTGCCTGCCACCCCCGCTGACCATGCCGCAGCGCCTTGGCAGTTGGGTACCTGCACCTGGTTGGCGCTGGGGCCGCAAAGTTACCTGGCCAGCTGGTTCGCCGACGGCTTCGGGCAATTGGGGCTGCGTACTGCCGATGGCCGTACGCAGCGTTTCGCCAGTGCCTATACGCGCTTTCGCAGCCTAGCCATGGATACCGATCAGCTGTATGCCATTGCCGCCTCGCCCATCAGCCCGCCGGCAGTGATCGCCATTGACCGGAGTAACCACGAGGTACGCGTGTTGGCCGGTGGTGCCGAGGTGCTGCCGGCAGAGCAAATCAGCCTGCCACAGTCGTTCCACTATGGCCGTGACGACGCGCAGGCCCATGGTTTCTTCTACCCGGCGGCGCAGTCGCCAAGTGCCGCGCCGCTGGTGGTCTTCATCCACGGCGGCCCCACCTCGGCTTGTTATCCCGTGCTCGACCCGCGCATTCAGTACTGGACCCAACGCGGCTTCGCCGTTGCCGATCTCAACTACCGGGGCAGCACCGGCTATGGCCGGGCGTACCGCCAGGCGCTGCACCTGCGCTGGGGCGAAAGCGATGTGGTCGATGCCTGCGCGGCGGTCGAATACCTGGCGGCTCGCGGCCTGGTAGACGGGCGCAAGGCGTTCATCCGCGGCGGTAGCGCTGGCGGCTACACCACCCTGTGCGCCTTGGCGTTCCATGATGTGTTCCGCGCTGGTGCCAGCCTGTACGGGGTAAGCGACCCGGTGGCCCTGGGCCGGGCCACGCACAAGTTCGAAGGGGACTACCTGGACTGGCTGATCGGCGACCCACTACAGGATGCCGAGCGCTATCGCCAGCGTACGCCGCTGCTGCATGCGGAGCAGATCAAGGTGCCGGTGATTTTCTTCCAGGGCGAACTGGATGCGGTGGTGGTGCCGGAGCAGACGCGGTCGATGCTGGCGGCGTTGCAGGCTAACGGGGTCGAGGCCGAAGGGCACTTCTATGCGGGCGAGCGGCATGGGTTCCGCAAGGCGGAGAACCTGGCGCATGCCTTGGAAGAAGAATGGAAGTTCTATTGCCGGGTGTTGAAGAGATGACCCCCGGGGCTGCTTTGTAGCCCAATCGCCGGCAAGCCAGCTCCCACAGGTATTACACAGGCCTTGATCGCTGCGCAATCCTGTGGGAGCCCGGCTTGCCGGCGATGAGGCCCTGACAGGCTAACGCTTGGCGATGATATACACCGCATGCACGATCCCCGGAATGTACCCCAGCAAAGTCAGCAGGATATTCAGCCAGAAGGCCCCGCCAAACCCCACCTGCAGGAACACGCCCAGCGGCGGCAGGATGATGGCGATGATGATGCGGATAAAGTCCATGCGAGTCTCTCCTGAAAGGGTTACCTCACAGACTAGCCGCCCGCGGCAGAGGTTCCACGGGCAAAAAAAAACGCCCCGGGCCGAATGAAGCAGGCCAGGGGCGATGCGCAGGAACGCCAGACGGTTCGTTGAATTCTGTATTTCGATCAATCGCTACGCCGGCACTTCGCGGCGGGCCTGCTGCTGGGCGTGCAGGCGGGCGAAGGCACGGGCCAGGCGCAGCAGCATCTCGTCGATGTTGCCCTTGCTCACGGTCAGGGCTGGCGAAAAGCGCAGCACATCTGCCTGCGGTGCGTTGAGCAGCAAACCTTCATGCAGGGCCGCCGCCACCAGCTCGCGGGCCAAGTTGTCTTTCAACTGCAGGGCCCAGAGCAGGCCTTGCCCACGTACTTCGCCCTGGCCATAACGCCCGGCCAGGCGGCTCAGGCCTTCGCGCAAGTGGCGGCCATTGTCCTGTACCTGCTCGAAGAAGCCAGGATCCAGCACGGTATCCAGCACGGCCAGGCCGGCGGCGCACATCAGCGCGTTGCCATGGTGGCTGCCTTCCAGTTCGCCGGGCTCGGCGCAACACGCCGTGCCCCGGGCCAGCAACGCTGCCAACGGCACGCCACCGCCCAAGCCCTTGCCCAGGGTGATGATGTCGGCACGCACGCCATAGGTTTGTTCGGCCAGCAGCGCACCACAACGGCCGATGCCGGTCTGCACTTCATCGAGGATGAGCAGGATGCCCAACTCGCGGCACAGTGTTTCTACCCCCTTGAGGTATTCCTGCGTGGCCGGGATAACACCGGCCTCGCCCTGTATCGGTTCCAACATGATCGCCACGGTGCGCGAGTTCACTTCGGCGTGCAGCGCCGCCAGGTCGTTGAACGGCACTTTGCTGAAACCCGGCAAGCCCGGCTCGCAACGGTTGCATGGCAGCGGGTCGGAGGCCGACAAGGCGCCCAGGCTGCGGCCATGGCAAGCTTGGCTGGCCGTGATGATGTGATAGGCACCGTTGCGGTGCAGTTGGCCCCACTTGCGCGCCAGCTTGATCGCGCCTTCGCAGGCTTCGGCACCACTGTTGAGCAAGTAGGCCTGATCGCTGCCGGTGCTCTGGCACAGGCGCTCAACCAGCCTCAGCAAGCCACGGCTGTGGAAGCCGGACCCCGGGTTGATCAGCGCTTGGGCCTGGTTGCCCAGCGCCTTCACCAACACGCTGGGGCTGTGCCCCAGGCTGTTGACCGCGCCACCCTGGGTAAAGTCCAGGTAGGCATGCCCTTCGTTATCCCACAACCAGGAGCCTTGGCCACGTACGAATACCTGTGCTGCGCGTTCGGTGCTGGGCATCAGGCGCTCACGCGACAGCTGCGACGCTTCCGGCACGATCACCGGCGCACGCTTGGGCTCGGCGACGGCGGCAGCGGCCGGGCGGCGCAGGTTGAACAGGTTCATCAGGGCTCCAACCAATCACGGTAAAGGGCGGCCACGGTGCGGTCTGGGTGCCGGCACTCGATATTCTGCCTTGCCTATCAAAAGTGTTTTTCATCCAAGGTAACAATCGACCGATTGATCGCTGTAACCCGTTGGAATACGGCGATAGACTAGGCTTCGCGAGGGTTCTCGACCATTTCGTTTTTCCAGCATTTTCGATAAGTGTTACTTATGGATTTCCGCCAACTGCGTTATTTCGTCGCGGTGTATGAAGAAGGCCACGTGGGCCGCGCGGCCGAGCGCCTGTCACTGTCCCAGCCAGCGCTGTCGCAGCAGATCCGCCAACTGGAACACAGCCTCGACCTGAGCCTGTTCGAGCGCAGCAACAAGCGCCTGCTGCCGACCTTGGCCGCTCATACCCTGTACAACCACGCCCTGCCGCTGCTCGACGGCCTGCAGCGCGCCCACGAGGCCATGCGCAATTTCAAAGGCCAGTCGCTGCGCACTTTGGCCATCGGTGTATTGCAAACCGTGCGGCCGAGCCTGGTGCCACAACTGCTCGAACGGCTGCGCAAGGCACAGCCGCACCTGGTGGTGCAGATCTACGAGTTGTCAGGGCTGGAGATCGAGCGGCGGCTGCTCAACGGCAGCCTGGACATTGGCATCAGCTATCTGCCGCCACGTCAGCCAGGGTTGCATGGCCTGCTGTTGTATGAAGATGAGCTGCAACTGGTCATCCCCAATAGCCACCCGCTCAAGGACTTCAAGAAGGTTTCCATCCGGCAGGCCGCCGAGCTGCCCATGCTGATGCTGGGCGAGGAGTTCCAGATCCGCCAGATCTGGCAGGCGCAGCTAGCCAGCCAGGGGCGTCGGCCGCAGGTGCAGGCGGAGATGAACAACATGGCGGGGATTCTCGACAGCCTGGCCCATACCGCGCTAGCCACCATCCTGCCCGGGCGGGCCAAGGAAGCTGCCGAGGATGATCAGGGGCTACTGTGGAAGCCATTGAGCGAGCCGCGGGTGCCGCTGAAGGTTGGTTTGGTGTTCCGCGACGCCCAGCGCCAGCAGGCCTCTGTAGAGCTGCTGCGCACGCTGCTGGAGGAAGAGACGGACGCCCGGCTGTTGGGCGCATCGCCGCTGGATGTGCTGGCCTGAAAAAAACGCGCACAAGAAAAACCCCGCCGAAGCGGGGTTTTCCAGACTGTTTCCCTGTGACATCCGTATCGCCCCGCCGTCCTGGCAGGTGGTCCCTCGTCGTCATCCTTGATCTGTCCTTTGCGCTTCCTGCGCAACGTCCATGTGGTAAAGATTAACTCTGGATCCAATCTGAGAACAGTGGCGAAACATCACCACGTCGTGTAGGAAAAAGCTTACACGGAGATGTTTGGGCCGCCTCGCAGCCCTAAAGTCCGTCAGAACTGGCCAGCATCCAGCAGGTACAACGACTCACTCCCCGCCTTCACCGACGCCACCAGCGAATTCAGCCGCGGCAGCAAACGCGCAAAGTAGAACCGCGCCGTGCCCAGCTTGCCCGCATAAAACGCCTGGTCTCCTTCCCCCGCCTGCGCTGCCCGCGCCATCAACGCCCACATGTAGGCATAGGCCACGTAGCCAAAGGCATGCAGGTACTCGACCGAAGCCGCGCCAATTTCATTCGGGTTGCCCTTGGCCTGTTCCAGTACCCATTCGGTCAGCCCGTCGAGTTGGTCGAGGCTGGCCGCCAACGGCTTGGCAAAATCGTCCAGTTCGCTACCCGCACTGGCAATGAACTGGCGAATCTCGTCGGCGAACAGCCGGTAGTACGCGCCGCCGCTGGCCACCACCTTACGCCCCATCAGGTCGAGGGCCTGGATGCCGTTGGTGCCTTCGTAGATCTGCGTAATACGCACATCGCGCACCAGCTGCTCCTGCCCCCACTCACGAATGTAGCCATGCCCGCCAAACACCTGCTGGCCGTGCACCGTGCACTCCAGGCCCAGGTCGGTGAGGAAGGCCTTGGCTACCGGTGTCAGCAGTGCCACCAGCTCTTCGCTGCGTTTGCGCACGCTGGCGTCTTCGCTGTACTTGGCACTGTCCAGTTGCATGGCCACGTAGGTGGAGAAGGCGCGGCCACCCTCGATCTGCGCCTTCATGGTCAACAACATGCGGCGTACATCTGGGTGGACGATGATCGGGTCGGCGGCCTTGTCCTTGGCTTGCGGGCCGCTCGGCGCGCGGCTTTGCAGGCGGTCGCGGGCGTATTCCACAGCATTCTGGTAGGAGCGTTCGGCCGAGGCCAGGCCTTGGATACCAACACCCAGGCGCTCGTAGTTCATCATGGTGAACATGGCCGCCAAGCCTTTGTTTGGCTCACCGACGATATAGCCGACTGCTTCGTCGAAGTTCATCACACAGGTGGCCGAGGCCTGGATGCCCATCTTGTGCTCGATCGAGCCACAGGTGGCCGGGTTGCGCGCGCCCAGGCTGCCGTCTTGGTTGACCATGAACTTCGGCACTAGGAACAGCGAAATCCCTTTCGGCCCCGCCGGTGCATCTGGCAGCTTGGCCAGCACCAGGTGGATGATGTTCTCGGTCAGGTCGTGCTCGCCACCGGTAATGAAAATCTTCGTGCCACTGACCTTGTAGCTGCCGTCAGCCTGGGGTTCGGCCTTGGTGCGGATGATGCCCAGGTCGGTGCCAGCGTGCGGTTCGGTCAGGCACATGGAACCGGCCCACACGCCGGCGTACAGGTTCGGCAGGTACTTTTCCTTCAATGCCTCACTGGCGTGGGCATTGATCGACAGGCAGGCACCGGCGGTCAGCATCGGGTACAGGCCGAAGGCCAGGCTGGAGGCGTTGACCATTTCCTCGACCTGGGCCGAGATAGCCTTGGGCATGCCCATGCCGCCGAACAATGGGTCGCCGCCCACGCCCACCCAGCCGCCTTCTGCATAGGTGTTGTAGGCCTCGATAAAGCCCGCCGGTGTGCGCACCGCGCCGTTGTCCCAGTGGCAACCCTCTTCATCGGCAGCGCGGCTGAGCGGCGCGATGGTTTTCGCGGTGACCTTGCCGGCTTCTTCCAGCACCGCCATCGCCGTGTCGGCATCGACTACTTCAGCCAGCCCGGGCAACTGCGCCCACTGCTCGGCTACGTTGAAGACTTCATTCAGTACGAAGCGCATGTCGCGCAGGGGCGCTTTATAGTCGGCCATGACAACCTCTCGCTAGTCGGGTCGGGGCGGTCTCGGGGAACCGCGAACACTGGGTTGCAGGCAGTGTAACCGAACAACTTTTACGAGACATAGGGTCATCACTAGACCGCACGGTCTATTCCGGTCACGCCATGCGCACTGCCCCACGCTGCGATTGTTGCCCATGCACCATGACACAATTGCGCCCTGCGCCCTTGGCGCTGTAAAGCGCCTGGTCGGCGGACTTCAACACGGCCTCGGGGTTACGATGATCGGCCTGGCGCTCGGCCACGCCGATACTGATGGTGACCGATACCGTGCCGCCGCCACTGCCGGCCCGCCGGTGGCGCCCGGCGGTATCGTCCTGGGGGCGGTTGTGCTGGTCACGCAAGTGCATCACGTAGTTAGCGATCACCTCGCGCACGGCTTCCACGTGCGGCACGCATTGCTCGGCGGTCTTGCCGGCAAACACCAAGGCAAACTCCTCGCCGCCATAACGGTAGGCCCGGCCGCCACCAGTGACTTTGGACAAGCGGCTGGCGACCAGGCGCAGCACCTGGTCGCCCACATCATGGCCATGGGTGTCATTGAATTTCTTGAAGTGGTCGACATCGCTCATGGCAATCACATAGTTGCGCCCCAGGCGCTGCATGCGCTCGTTCAGCGCCCGGCGGCCCGGCAGGCCGGTAAGCTCGTCGCGGAAGGCCATCTGGTAGGCCTCATGGGCCACCGCTGCAGCGATCATCAGCATCACCTGGCTGCACATGATGTTCAGGGTGAACGGCAGGATGAAGGTTTGCGGCAGCATCCAGAAAATGCCCAGCAGCCCTGTGAGCAACGCTGCGTGCAGTGGCCGCGGTGCGCGCAAATACTGCACCACCAACAGGATAAATACGCCGAGAAACAGCGGGTAGGCCATTTGGATCAAGCTCATCCAGTGGCCGTGCAGGGTCGGCCAGCGGATTTCCGCCAGCCATGTCAGTAGCGCCTCGGGGTAACTTTGCTCCAGGGCCACCGCCACGCTGCCCACGGCGAACAGTACTGCACCGCGGGCGACCAGGTCCTGCAGCAGGTGGGTGCGCTCTTGCCAGGCGCCGTACAGCCCGAACAGGGCCGGCAGCAGCAGGCACACCAAGTGGAAGATCACCGCCGCGTCATCGCGCACACGGCCATGGTCGCGGTAAAAGTCGGTCTGGGCGTCGAGCAGGAAGTAGGCGATGTACACCGTGAGCATCAGGAACAGCTCGCGCTGGCGGCGGTACACCGCACAGTAGGCGCCGCCCAACAGCAAGACCAACGTAGGCAGGACGTTAAACAACGATGTGAAAAAGACACTGAGGTCTCTCACATAGGCCGCGGCAAGCCCTGCCAGCAACAGAATCAGCGAAGGCAGAAAGTGACTTGCGCGAACAGCGTTAAAACGAAACAAGGGTAATCTCCAACCCGGCAGATCAATGATGGCATTGTGCCCCTACTTCATCGGCAGCGCACATGAACAGTTGAATTTGCAGATGGATTGAATGGTCTCATCGCCAGCAAGCGGCCCTAGAATGCAAAAACCCGCCTGCCGGTGAAGGCAGGCGGGTTTGGTCTACAGCAGTAGGATCAGTACGACAGGCCGAAGTGCTCTTCGTCCATCGCCATCAGGTTGTTGGCACCCGACAGCATCGTCGCCACATGGGTACGGGTACGCGGCAGAATGCGCTGGAAGTAGAAGCGCGCGGTTTGCAGCTTGGCCGTGTAGAACGCCTCTTCGCTGGTGCCGGCTGCCAGCTTTTCGGCCGCCAGGCGAGCAATGTCGGCCCAGAAGTAGGCCAGGCAGGCGTAGCCGGAATACATCAGGTAGTCGACCGAAGCCGCACCCACTTCTTCACGGTCCTTCATGGCGGCCATGCCCACTTTCATGGTCAGTTCGCCCCACTCTTTGTTGATGGCTGCCAGCGGTTCGACGAACTCCTTGAGCGCCTCAACGCCTTCCTGCGCTTGGCAGAACTTGTGCACGATCTTGGTGAAGCCCTTCAACGCTTCGCCTTGGGTCATCAGCACTTTACGGCCGAGCAAGTCCAGCGCCTGAATGCCGGTGGTACCTTCGTACAGCATCGAGATACGGCTGTCGCGCACGTTCTGCTCCATGCCCCACTCGGCGATGAAGCCGTGGCCGCCATAGATCTGCACACCGTGGTTGGCGGCTTCGAAACCTACTTCGGTCATGAACGCCTTGGCGATCGGGGTCAGGAAAGCCAGCAGCGCGTCGGCCTTCTTACGCTCTTCTTCATCCTGGCTGTACTTGACGATGTCCACCTGCTTGGCGGTGAAGTACACCATTGCGCGGTTGCCTTCAGCGAACGCTTTCATAGTCAGCAGCATGCGCCGCACGTCCGGGTGGACGATGATCGGGTCAGCGGCCTTGTCCGGTGCTTTCGGGCCAGTCAGCGAACGCATTTGCAGGCGCTCACGGGCGTACTTCAGGCCACCCTGGAAAGCCACCTCGGCATGCGCCAAGCCTTGCAGCGCGGTACCCAGGCGAGCAGTGTTCATGAAGGTGAACATGCAGTTCAGGCCTTTGTTGGCCGGGCCGATCAGGAAGCCAGTAGCGCCGTCGAAGTTCATCACGCAGGTGGCATTGCCGTGAATGCCCATTTTGTGTTCGATGGAGCCGCAGCTCACGCCGTTGCGCTCACCCACGCCACCTTCGGCGTTGGGCAGGAACTTCGGCACGATGAACAGCGAAATACCCTTGGTGCCGGCTGGGGCGTCCGGCAGGCGGGCCAGGACGATATGGACGATGTTGTCGGCCATGTCGTGTTCACCGGCGGAAATAAAGATCTTGGTGCCAGACACCTTGTAGCTGCCGTCGGCCTGCGGCTCGGCTTTGGTGCGCAGCATGCCCAGGTCGGTACCGCAGTGGGGTTCGGTCAGGCACATGGTGCCGGTCCACTCGCCGGAAACCAGCTTGGTCAGGTAGGTGTGCTGCTGCTCGGCAGTGCCGTGCGCGGAAATGGTGTTCATCGCGCCGTGCGACAGGCCTGGGTACATGCCCCACGACCAGTTCGCACCACCGACCATTTCGCTCAGGGCCAGGCCCAGCGATTCTGGCAGGCCTTGGCCGCCGTGCTCGACGTCATGCGCCAGGCTTGGCCAGCCACCTTCGACGAATTGTTCGTAGGCCGCTTTGAAGCCGGTTGGGGTTTTCACGCCCGACTCGCTCCAGGTGCAGCCTTCCTGGTCACCCACACGGTTCAGCGGCGACAGCACCTGCTCACAGAACTTCGCGCCTTCTTCGAGGATCGCGTCGACCATGTCAGGCGTGGCGTCCTGGCAACCCGGCAGGCTCTGATAGTGCGCCTCATAGCCGAGCAGTTCGTCGCGAACGAAGCGGATATCACGCAAGGGGGCTTTGTAGTCAGGCATTGCGATGAACCTCTGGGTGAGTTCTGTGGGGTAAGCAGCGCTTGGCGGCCGTCGATCAAACAGTTGTTTGAAACTTACGTTTAGCACCGACTTATGTCAAGGAGGGACTATGGTGCCATTTACGCCACGAAAAATGGCAAAACAGCCATGGCATGGCAAACCCCTTGTAGGAGCGGGCTTGCCCGCGAATGGGCCCGGCCAGGCAAAATGGCTGCCTGATCGGATGCATTCGCGGGCAAGCCCGCTCCTACAGGGAAGGCGGGAGCTTAGGGCGGACGCCGTATCAGGCGTAGGTGTCGATGAACCGGCCGAGCATTTCGTCGGATGCTTTGGCGACATTTGCGCCAAGCTCGACTTCATGTTTGCCTACGGCCAGCTGCACCGTGCTGGTAGCCAAGTCCATCTGCTGGCTGCGGTCGACTGCGCGCAGGCGTTCAGCCTGAAAATCGCTGGACTGGCTGGTGGCGGTACGTTCGGCGCTGATGTTGGCGATCTGGCCTGCGGCCTGATCGACGCGGTTCTGGCCGGTGTGGATTGCGCTCAGGCCCGCGTAGTAGGCGGAGCTACCGGTGATTTCCATGTCAGGACTCCATAGACGCTGGATGACAAACAGGCACAATTAAAGCAGCCCAGGCACAAAAAGACCCGTTTAAATCCCTAATGGCCTGGTGCCATTTGATAGGCCTTGGGTATGCCTACGCCGCTAATCCAACAAATCCAGCTGCAAATGCTCAGCCACCCTATCGGCACTGGCCTGCTTGAGCTTGGGCACCCGCCCCAGGCATGGCGCCGGCAAGCGCTCGGCTAGGCTGGCCAGGTTCTCTTCCAACCTTGAGGTGCGCGGCTCGATAATGTTCGCCACCCAGCCCGCCAGTTGCAGCCCATCACGCTCGATCGCCTCAGCACTGAGCAAGGCATGGCTGATGCAGCCCAGCCGCACTCCCACCACCAAAATCACCGGTAGTTGCAGCGCGACGGCAAGGTCGGACAGGTTCTCCAGGCCCGACAACGGCACACGCCAGCCGCCAGCCCCTTCGACCAAGGTGAAATCGGCATTTTGTTGCAGCACGTTGCGCATCGCCGCCAGCAGCTCGGGCACGGCAAGTGTCACCCCCGCCTCGCGCGCGGCCACATGCGGCGCGATGGCTGGCTCGAAAGCAAACGGGTTGACCTGCTCATAGGGCAACTTGACCGTGCTTTCATCGATCAGCGCCTGGGCATCGCTATTACGCAAGCCTTTCGCCGTCATCGTGCAGCCGGAGGCTACCGGCTTGGCCCCGAGTGTGCTCATGCCCTGCAACCGCGCCGCATGCAGCAACCCGGCGGCGATAGTGGTCTTGCCGACATCGGTATCGGTACCGGCAATGAAATAGGCCTGACTCATTTCGCTCCCCTTACGCCTGTGGCTTGCGCAACACACCATAGACCACCTGATAGGTGGCGGGCAGCCCCTCGGGCTGGCGAAATGCCTCATAGGCCTGCAACAGGCCCTGCATGCGAGCCCGGCCGGTGAGGCCGGAAGGGCGGCCAGGGTTCAAATTGTGCGCACCCAACGCCTTCAGTTCGTGGGTCAGGCTGCGCACATCCGGGTAGTGCAGCACATGCGGGCAGCGCTGCAGCCCAAGCTGTTCAAAGCCACTGGCAGCACACAGGCGCTGATAGTCCTCGAAACGGCGGAAGCGGTTCACATGCACCAGACCATCCACCGCCTGCCAACTGGCACGCAGTTCATCGAGAGTGCCTACGCACAGGCTGCTGAAGGCCAGCACACCGCCGGGGCGTAGCACCCGCCGCGCTTCTGCCAGCACGCTGGCGAACTGGTCGCACCACTGCACGGCCAGGCTGGAGAACACCAGGTCGACGCTGGCATCACCCAGCGGCAAGCGCTCGGCGTCACCGGCCACGTGATAGTGCGCCCCGCCCCGCTCATCGCGGGCATGGCGCAACATGCCTTCGGCGATATCCACCGCTATGCCGCTGGCCTGGGCAAAACGCGCGGCGAGTATGCGGCTGAAATGGCCGGTGCCACTGCCCAGGTCCAGCCAACGCGATGGCTGCAAGCCTGCCGGCAACTGCGCCAGCAAGCTCAAGCCCACCGCACGCTGCAAGGCCGCCACGCTGTCGTAGCTGGCCGCGGCGCGGGAGAACGAGGCTGCCACCTGGCGCTTGTCGGGCAGCGCGCCGGGCAGGGTCGGACGGGAAAGGTCAGTCATCGCCACTCTCATGCAGGAAACTCTTGATGCCCGCCGCCAGTTCCTGTGGGTACTCCAGCAGGAAGGCGTGGGAACTGTCTTCGACCAGGCCCACTTCCACATCGGGCAGCAACTGGCTCAGCGCCTTCGCCGCCTCTGCTGGCACCAGCGCATCACTGCCGGCGAACAGGTGCAGCTGTGGGCCACCATAGGCCTGCAGGGCTTCGCGGGTATCCAGTTTGGCCAGCACCTCAAGGCCGGTGGCCAGGTACAGCGGGTCGGTGTCTGGCACGCCGACACCCAGCTGGCGCAGCAAGGTGCGGGGCTGCAGAGCACCGTCGCTGCACAAGCTGCGGAAGCGTTTGAGGGTGACCTGGGTATGGCTGCGGCAGCCATCGAGGAAGGTGCCGAAGGTGTCTTCGGCCATGCCGTGGGGCCAGTCCGACCGAGCTACGAAACTGGGGTTGCAGGCCAGGGTCAACAAGCCGCAGCAGTGGTCGCCGCGCTTGTGCGCCAAGGCGCTGGCCAGCATGCCGCCGAGCGACCAGCCGCCCAGCCAGACATCGTTGGGCAGCTTGCGGTCAAGGTGCTCGACCCAGGCCTGCACATCACTGTGGGCCAGTTCCGGCAAGGGCATCAGTTCAACCTGCAAGCGGGCATCCTGGGCGCGCAGGCTGGCGGCCAGCGGTTCCAGCGCAGCAGTGCCCAGGCCCCAGCCGGGCAGCAGAACAAGGCGATTACGCATCGGCGTTCTCCAACTGTGGATAACACTCGGCCAATGCATTCAACAATAGCTGCACCTGCGCCTGGCTGTGAGCAGCGCTTAGGGTCACCCGCAGGCGTGCGCTACCCGCCGGCACCGTCGGTGGGCGGATGGCCGTCACCAACAGTCCGCGCTCGCGCAGCATGCGCGACAGGCGCAGGGCCTGCGCGCTGTCGCCGATGACGATCGGCTGGATCGGCGTGGGGCTGTCCATCAGCTGCAGGCCGATTTGCTGCGCGCCTTCGCGGAACTGCCGGATCAACGCCGCCAAGTGCTCACGGCGCCAGGTTTCCAGGCGCAGCAGCTCCAGGCTCTTGAGCGTGGCACAGGCCAGCGCCGGGGGCTGGCTGGTGGTGTAGATGTACGGGCGGGCGAACTGCACCAGCGCCTCGATCAGTTCTTCGCTGCCGGCAACAAATGCCCCAGCGGTACCACACGCCTTGCCCAGTGTGCCGATCAGCACCGGCACCTCATCCACGCCCAGGCCGAAATGCTCGACGATACCGCCGCCTTGGGTACCGAGGGTGCCAAGGCCATGGGCATCGTCGACCATCAACCAAGCGCCGCGGGCCCGGGCCACCTCGGCCAGGGCCGGCAGGTCGGCCAGGTCGCCGTCCATGCTGAACACGCCGTCAGTCACCACCAGCGTGTTGCCGACGGCTTTGTCCAGGCGGCTGGCCAGGCTGGCCGGGTCATTGTGCAGATAGCGGTTGAAACGGGCGCCGCTAAGCAGCCCACCATCCAGCAGGGAGGCGTGGTTCAAACGGTCTTGCAGCACCGTGTCGCCCTGCCCCACCAACGCAGTGATAGCCCCCAGGTTGGCCATGTAGCCGGTGGAGAACAGCAGCGCGCGCGGGCGCCCGGTGAGCTCGGCCAGCGCCTCTTCCACCTGATGGTGCGGTGTGCTGTGGCCGATCACCAGGTGCGAGGCACCGCCACCGACACCCCAGCGCTCGGCGCCGGCCTGCCAGGCAGCGACCACCTCGGGGTGGTTGGCCAGGCCCAGGTAGTCATTGCTGCAGAAGGCCAGCAAACGCTGGCCGTCGACCACCACTTCCGGCCCCTGCGGGCTCTGCAGTAATGGCCGCTGCCGATACAGGTCTGCGGCGCGCCGTTCGGCCAAGCGCGCCGCCAGGTCAAAGGCCATTTCAGGCGGTCGCGGCGTTGTAGAACATCTCGTTGCTGCGCTGCTCGACCAGCGCCTGCTCGATGGCCGCCTGGTGCACTTCGTCAGCGTGTTCTTCGCGCGCTTCGGGCTTGATGCCCAGGCGCTCGAACAGCTGCATGTCCTTGTCGGCCTGCGGGTTGGCGGTAGTCAGCAGTTTTTCGCCGTAGAAGATTGAGTTGGCGCCAGCCATGAAGGCCAGGGCCTGCATTTGCTCGTTCATTTGCTCACGGCCGGCGGACAGCCGCACATGCGACTTGGGCATGAGGATACGAGCCACGGCCAGCATGCGGATGAAGTCGAACGGGTCGACGTCTTGTTCCTCGGCCAGCGGGGTACCGGCTACCTTGACCAGCATGTTGATCGGCACCGACTCCGGGTGCTCCGGCAGGTTGGCCAGTTGGATCAACAGGCCGGCGCGGTCGTCCAGCGACTCGCCCATGCCCAGGATACCGCCCGAGCAAATCTTCATCCCGGCATCACGTACGTAGGCCAGGGTCTGCAGGCGCTCGCTGTAGGTACGGGTGGTAATGATGCTGGTGTAGAACTCTGGCGAAGTGTCGAGGTTGTGGTTGTAGTAGTCCAGGCCGGCTTGGGCCAGCGCCTTGGTCTGCTCCTGGTCGAGCTTGCCGAGGGTCATGCAGGTTTCCAGGCCCATGGCCTTCACGCCTTTGACCATCTCCAGCACATAGGGCATGTCCTTGGCCGACGGGTGCTTCCACGCCGCGCCCATGCAAAAGCGGGTAGAACCGATGGCTTTGGCGCGGGCGGCTTCTTCCAGCACCTTTTGCACTTCCATCAGCTTCTGTTTTTCCAGCCCGGTGTTGTAGTGGCCGGACTGTGGACAATATTTGCAATCTTCCGGGCACGCACCGGTCTTGATCGACAGCAGGGTCGAAACTTGTACGCGGTTGGGGTCGAAATGCGCGCGGTGCACGGTCTGCGCCTGGAACAGCAAGTCATTGAACGGTTGCTGGAACAGCGCCTTGACCTCGGCCAGGGACCAGTCGTGACGTGTTGTTGCAGTTGTGCTGGCGCTCATCGGCGTTTCCTTGTTTAGGCTTAAGCTGGCGCCGGGACAGGAAAGCCCGCCAGCGCATCACGGATAGCTCGCATAGTCATGGAAGGCCTATGAACTGTCAACCGCATTACAAAGCACTGGTTTACAACTGCTCACTTATTAATCAATTTTGCTTGCTGTGCGATGAGCCAGCTGAGCAGGCTTATCCGCTGTGCGTTGCTTGTGAGCAAGAACTACCCTGGCTGGGTGATCACTGCCTGCGCTGTGCGCTGCCCTTGCCTATGCCCGGCCTCACGTGCGCCCCATGCTGTCGTCGCGCGCCGGCTTTCGAGCAGGCGATCGCGTTGTGGCAATTCGGCTTTCCGGTGGACAGCTTGATCAGCCGCTTCAAGCACAACCGCCAGTGGCCTTTGGGGCGGTTGATGGCCGAGTTGCTCGGGCACGGCCTGTTGCATCGCATTGCCGAAGGCCTGCCCCGGCCCGACTTGCTGTTGCCGGTGCCTCTGGCCAAGCGTCGACTGCGCGAGCGGGGGTTCAACCAGGCGACAATGCTGGGGCGCTGGTTGGCGGCGCAGCTGGGGGTACGTTGCGACGAACGGTTGCTGGTGCGCACCCGGGAGACGCCTGCGCAGCAACAACTGGATGCCCAGGCAAGGCGGCGCAATTTGCGCCAGGCGTTTGCTGTCACAAGCGAGCTGAGAGGTAAGCATGTCGCCATTGTCGATGACGTATTGACCACCGGTGCCACTGCACAGGCTGTTGCCCTGGTGCTGCGCCAGGCAGGGGCGCGCCGGGTGGATGTGTATTGCCTGGCACGCACGCCCAAGCCAGGTTATGTGTGATTTCAAAGGCCTCGGCTCACTTGACTGGCCCGAACAGGAGAGGCACCGTCCCTTCATCCATTAATGACTTCATCACCTATGCCGCTGCCCACCGTTCTCACTCAGCACATCGCCCGCCGCCCCCAGCGCATCGCGCTGCTGCACCACATTGCCGAGCAGGGCTCGATCACCCGCGCCGCCAAGGCCGCCGGGCTCAGCTACAAGGCCGCCTGGGACGCCATCGACGAGCTCAACAACCTGGCCAGCCAGCCCCTGGTCGAGCGCAGCACCGGCGGGCGTGGCGGTGGCGGTGCCCGCTTGTCGCAGGAAGGCGAGCGGGTACTGCGCCTGTATCAGCGCCTGCAGAGCCTGCAGGCGCAAATCCTCGAAGCTGCCGAACAGTCCAGTGACCTCGACCTGCTTGGGCGCCTGATGCTGCGCACCAGCGCACGTAACCAGTTGCAGGGCCAAGTCAGCGGCCTAAGCCGTGAGGGCCGGCATGATCGCATCAACCTGGCATTGGCCGGTGGGTTGCAGATCGAAGCGTTGATCACCCATGACAGCACTGCGCGGCTGGAGCTGACGTTGGGGACGATGGTGGTAGCCCTGCTCAAGGCCGGCTGGGTGCAGTTGCTGGCCGAAGGGGAACAAGCCAAAACCGGTAGCAACTGCTTGCGGGCGACGGTACAGGAGGTGCTGACTGAGGCTGATGGGCCCAGCGAGGTCCGCCTGGCGCTGGGCAACGGGCAAACGTTGTGTGCGTTTGCCGAGGCGGATTGGTTGGTTGCGCAACAGCTGCAGAATGGCAGTACGGTGCGGGCGCAGTTTCATCCGTCCTATGTGTTGCTCGGGGTTCCTGCGTAGCCTGGCCGCGCAGCGTGCGGTTGGCGGGCGCGCCCGCGAAGAGGCCGGCACAGGCATAACGCGCTACCATGGCCCACATGCCGTTTACTCCCCGGAGCCTTCATGTCCCACCCCTTCGCCACCCTCACCCCCGACCTGGTCCTGGACGCCGTAGAAAGCCTGGGCTTTCTCAGCGATGCCCGAGTGCTGGCGCTGAACAGCTACGAGAACCGCGTCTACCAAGTGGGTATCGAGGGCGCGCAACCGCTGATCGCCAAGTTTTACCGCCCAGGCCGCTGGAGCGATGCCGCCATTCTCGAAGAACACAGCTTTACCGCTGAACTGGCCGACTGCGAAGTCCCGGTGGTTGCACCGCTGCAGCAGGATGGCCGCACCTTGTTTGAACACCAAGGTTTCCGTTTCACCCTGTTTCCCCGTCGCGGTGGCCACGCCCCCGAGCCGGGTAACCTCGACCAGCTCTACCGCCTCGGTCAATTGCTCGGCCGCCTGCATGCCGTGGCCGCCACCCGCCCGTTCGAACACCGCGAGGCGCTCGCTGTGGACAACTTCGGCCACGCTTCGCTAAAGACCTTGCTCGATGGCAACTTCGTGCCGCGCGAGCTCCTGCCGGCCTATGAATCGGTTGCCCGCGACCTGCTCAAACGGGTGGAGGATATCTACGCCCGCACGCCGCACCAGCTCATCCGCCTGCATGGCGACCTGCACCCCGGCAACCTGATGCACCGCGACGAGGTTTATCACGTCGTCGACCTCGACGACTGCCGTATGGGCCCAGCGGTGCAGGACCTGTGGATGATGCTGGCCGGCAGCCGCGAGGAGCGCCTGGGGCAACTGGCCGAGCTGATCGACGGCTACAACGAGTTCCACGACTTCGACCCCCGCGAGCTGGCCCTGATCGAACCTCTGCGCGCCCTGCGCCAGCTGCATTACAGCGCCTGGCTGGCGCGGCGCTGGGACGACCCGGCGTTCCCGCCCAGCTTCCCTTGGTTCGGCCAGCCCCGTTACTGGGGCGACCAGGTCCTCGCCCTGCGCGAGCAGATGGCCGCGCTGGATGAAGCACCGCTTAAATTGTTCTAGAAGCATGCTCGCCTCTGTCTACAATAGGCGTCGCTTTATTTAGCTACCTAAGCAAGGATTCTGCATGCATGCCGCAAACCCGCGTCGCGGGTACTTACTGGGCCTTAGCGCCTACATCATCTGGGGCCTGTTCCCCCTGTACTTCAAGGCGATCCAAAGCGTCCCGGCGGTAGAGATCATCGTGCACCGGGTGCTGTGGTCGGCGCTGTTTGGCTCGCTGCTGCTGCTGGTATGGAAACACCCCGGCTGGCTGCGCGAACTGCGCGACAACCCGCGCCGGCTAGGCATCCTGGCCTTGAGCGGGGCGCTGATCGCCGGCAACTGGCTGACCTATGTGTGGTCGGTGAACAATGGCCGCATGCTCGAGGCCAGCCTGGGCTACTACATCAACCCGCTGATCAATGTGCTGTTGGGCATGCTGATTCTTGGCGAGCGCCTGCGCCGCCTGCAATGGCTGGCAGTGGCCATGGCCGCCGTGGGCGTGGCCCAGCAGGTGTGGCAGGTGGGCAGCCTGCCGTGGGTGTCGCTGGTGCTGGCGCTGAGCTTCGGCTTTTATGGCCTGATCCGCAAACAGGCGCCGGTGGCCGCATTGCCGGGTTTGGTGGTGGAAACCTGGATGCTGGTACCGCTGGCCCTTGGCTGGCTGCTGCTGCACCCGGCGGCGATGAGTGCCCAAGGCGCCTTCTACACTAGCAGCGAAGCGCTGTGGCTGATAGCTGCGGGGCCGGTGACGCTGATACCGCTGGTGTGCTTCAACGCTGCTGCGCGGCACCTGCCGTACACCACGCTGGGCTTCCTGCAGTACTTGGCGCCGACCTTGGTGCTGCTGCAGGCGGTGCTGCTGTTCGATGAGCATTTGTCGTCGAGCACGTTGGTGGCGTTCATGTTCATTTGGGCGGGTTTGGCGATTTACAGCGTCGATGCGTGGTTGAGTTTGCGCAAGCGTAGCTGATCAAAAAATGATCACAACTCTGCAGGCCTTGTGGTTCGTGGCCTGCAGAGACATCTCCAAAGGTTATCCACACCCTCGTCCCCGTGCTTTGTGCACAACCTGCTGATTTTTGGGTGTTTTTTGAGCAAAGCCTTGGAGGGCTTGAGTTGCCTGGGCTGGAGAGGTGAGCCCCCAGGTTATCCACAAGGCCTTCCCCGTGATATTGGGATAACCGCGGGGGCAGCTTTGCAGCCCCGGCAATCTAGGGTCACTCCTCAGCCCGCAGCTTCAACTCCACCATCAAATCATCCGCCAGGCTCTCCAGCTTCTGTTGCAGCTCATCCAGCGACAGGGTCAACGGCAAAGCCAGCAACGCATCGGCATGGAACAGCGGCTCGCTGCTCATCGGTGCCGGCCGCACCTCGGTGGTAAACCGCTCAAGGTTAACCCCAAGGTCTGCCAGCAACCGGGTAATGTCACGCACGATCCCCGGCCGGTCATTGCCCACCAGCTCCATGGCAATCGGCTTCCAGGTGCACGACGGCTCGATGCCGCTTTCGGCAATCAGCACGCGAATGTCATACCTGGCCAGGCCCTGCAGCGAGGCCACCAACTCGTCGTAGTTTTCCGCCGGCACCGCCACCCGCAGGATGCCGGCAAACTGCCCGGCCATGCGCGACATGCGGCTTTCCAGCCAGTTGCCACTGTGGTCGGCGATACATTGGGCAATGCGCTCCACCTGCCCAGCCTTGTCAGGGGCAATCACAGTCAGTACAAGATGATCCACAAGCCCTTCCTCGTGTCGGACCGCACCAAGCGGCAGAAAATCGGGGGATCGACTCAGTATAGGCAAGGCGCGGCAACCTGCCGCAGGGCAATCCGCACAGCCAATCGTGTACTGTTTCAAGATTTATCTGGAACAATCCACCTGTTTTTTGCGAACATACCCACTCCCAGCGTGACCATACGCGACCAACGGGTCGCATAACGGCGCTTTTAGTCTGATTTTGCCCCGCCTACTGCTTCATGTAGTATCCCGTGGCGCGGACTACAAAACGTCGTTTGGATGTCTGCCAAGGCGCCTGTGAAAATACGCACACCGTCTGCCAGCTGGTCTGACAGGCCGCACCCAGCCGCCCTCGGGTTTCCCGGGGGCACGCACTGGTGCCGTGTTTAGAGAAGCGCTACAGGCTTAATACAGAAGAGCGAAATAGCTGAGCAGAGTGAGGCAAGCAATGACTGGATACGTTCAAGTCGGTGGCCTTCAGGTCGCCAAGGTCCTGTACGACTTCGTAAATAACGAAGCCATCCCCGGGACCGGCATCGTCGCCGAGCAGTTCTGGGCGGGTGCAGAGAAGATCATCAATGACCTCGCTCCAAAGAACAAAGCCCTGCTCGCCAAGCGCGACGAGCTGCAAGCCAAGATCGACGCCTGGCACCAGGCACGCAAAGGCCAGGCACACGACGCCGTCGCCTACAAAGCATTCCTCCAGGAAATCGGCTACCTGCTGCCACAAGCTGACGATTTCCAGGCCACCACCCAGAACGTGGACGAAGAAATCGCCCACATGGCCGGCCCACAGCTGGTTGTTCCGGTGATGAACGCCCGCTTCGCCCTGAACGCCGCCAACGCCCGTTGGGGTTCGCTGTACGACGCCCTGTATGGCACCGACGTCATCAGCGATGAAGGCGGCGCGGAAAAAGGCCAGGGCTACAACAAGGCCCGTGGCGACAAGGTCATTGCCTTCGCCCGCGCCTTCCTCGACGAAGCTGCGCCACTGGCGGCGGGTTCGCACGTTGACTCGACCGCCTACCGCATCCAAGGCGGCAAGCTGGTCGTTGCCCTCAAGGGTGGCAGCAACAGCGGCCTGCGTGACGACGCCCAATTGATCGGTTTCATTGGCGATGCCGATGCACCGACTTCGGTGTTGCTCAAGCACAATGGCCTGCACTTCGAAATTCAGGTAGATGCCAGCACCCCGGTCGGCAGCACCGACGCCGCTGGCGTCAAAGACATCCTGATGGAGTCGGCGCTGACCACCATCATGGACTGCGAGGACTCGGTTGCCGCCGTCGACGCCGACGACAAGGTAATCGTCTACCGCAACTGGCTGGGCCTGATGAAAGGCGATCTGGCCGAAACCGTGAGCAAGGGTGGCAAAACCTTCACCCGCACCATGAACCCGGACCGCGAATACGCCGCGCCCAACGGCGGCAGCGTGACCTTGCACGGCCGCTCGCTGCTGTTCGTGCGCAACGTTGGCCACCTGATGACCAACCCGGCAATCCTCGACGCCCAGGGCAATGAAATCCCCGAAGGCATCCAGGACGGCCTGTTCACCAACCTGATCGCCCTGCACAACCTCAACGGCAACACCAGCCGCAAGAACACTCGCACCGGCAGCGTGTACATCGTCAAGCCGAAGATGCACGGCCCTGAAGAAGTGGCGTTTGCCGCCGAAATCTTCAGCCAAGTCGAAGACTTGCTGGGTATGCCGCGCAACACGGTAAAGGTCGGCATCATGGACGAGGAGCGCCGCACCACGGTCAACCTCAAGTCGTGCATCAAAGCTGCCGCCGAGCGTGTAGCGTTCATCAACACGGGCTTCCTCGACCGCACTGGCGATGAAATCCACACCTCGATGGAAGCCGGCGCCGTGGTGCGTAAGGGCGCCATGAAGAACGAGAAGTGGATCGGTGCCTACGAGAACAACAACGTCGACGTTGGCCTGGCCACCGGCCTGCAAGGCCGCGCGCAGATCGGCAAAGGCATGTGGGCCATGCCCGACCTGATGGCCGCCATGCTCGAGCAGAAGATCGCCCACCCGCTGGCCGGTGCCAACACCGCTTGGGTGCCGTCGCCGACCGCCGCCACCCTGCACGCCCTGCACTACCACAAGGTCGACGTGCAGGCCCGCCAGCGTGAACTGGCCTCGCGTACCCCGGCCTCGGTGGACGACATCCTGGCCATCCCGCTGGCTGCCGACACCAACTGGTCAGCCGAAGAGATCCGCAACGAACTGGACAACAACGCCCAGGGCATCCTCGGCTATGTAGTGCGCTGGATCGACCAGGGCGTGGGTTGTTCGAAGGTGCCGGACATCAACAACGTCGGCCTGATGGAAGACCGCGCCACCCTGCGCATCTCGGCCCAGCTGCTGGCCAACTGGCTGCGCCATGGCGTGGTCAGTCAGGAGCAGGTGCTGGAAAGCCTCAAGCGTATGGCTGTGGTAGTCGACCAGCAGAACGCTGGTGACGCCTTGTATCGCCCAATGGCGCCGAACTTCGACGACAACGTCGCGTTCCAGGCGGCTGTAGAGCTGGTCGTAGAAGGTGGCAAGCAGCCCAACGGTTATACCGAGCCGGTCCTGCACCGCCGTCGCCGCGAGTTCAAGGCGCGTAACGGGTTGTAAGTAACCGCTGCGACAGGGGGCCGCTTTGCGGCCCTCTTTCGCATTACTCGATCTTCAGTTCTTTCTTCACCAGATCCAGCAGCTTGCCCAGATCCACCGGTTTGAGCAGGAAGTCCACCACCCCCAGGTGCATCGCGTCGACCGCCTCCTTCACATCGGTGTCACCGGACACCACGATGATCGACAGCGCCGCCCGCTCCGAATTGCGAATCGTCCGGATCAAGTCCAGGCCATCCTCGGGCTGCATGCGCAAATCGGTAATCATCAAACCAATCCGCTTCTCAAAATGCAGGTACAGCCTGGCTTCCTCAGCCCCGTCCGCCCCTACGGCGTCGATACCCCTGCTTTTCAGGTACAGGATCAGCGCCCCGCGGTTGACTGCGTTGTCATCCACAACCAGCACCAACGGCCTGGTGGCCACAGGCGCACTTTTGCTCACAACGGCCAAGGCCTCGCGTTCGGCGTCGCTCAGGATCTCGGTGTGCTCAGGCATGGCCATCTCTTCAAGAACATTCCGCTTCAGCATTAGGACCGCATAAGCTGCGTAACCCGGCTCGCCTTTCATCGGGCCGTTGACAGCGGCGCTCATAGACTTACGTCCAATGGGCACCAAACCGCCGTAAGCCGACCATGGAACCCGAAAACAACGAAGCCGGCACCTATATATAGATATATATATAGTTCGGCGTAGCGATACGGTCAGTGTCATGAGCAAAAAGGACGCCTATAGCCAGGCGGGCAGGACGGCAGTGCTGCAGAACATCCAGGGCACGTTGCAGTTCTTGCAGCGTTTTCCTCCGTTCAACCAGATGGAACACAGCCATCTGGCCTATCTGGTCGAACAGTGCCAACTGCGCTTCTATGCCAGTGGCGAAAGCATTGTCAAACCTGCCGACGGCCCGGTCGAGCACTTCTACATCGTCAAGCAAGGCCGCGTGGTCGGCGAGCGCCAGCACCTGGTCAAGCCCGGCATGGAGACCACGTTCGAGATCACCAGCGGTGAATGCTTCCCACTGGCGGCGCTGATTGGCGAGCGGGCGACCCGCACCGAGCACCTGGCCGGTGAAGACACCTTCTGCCTGCAGCTGAACAAGGCGGCCTTCATCCGCGTGTTCTCGATGTCTGATGTGTTTCGGGATTTTGCCCTGCGCGGGGTCAGCAGCCTGCTCGACCAGGTCAACCAGCAGGTACGCCAACGCGCGGTGGAAACCCTCGGCACCCAGTATTCGCTGAACACGCCGCTGGGCGAACTGGCCATGCGCCACCCAGTAGTCTGCAGCGCCGACACCCCGCTGCGCGACGCCGTGCGGTTGATGCACGAGCAGCAGGTTGGCAGCATCGTGGTGGTCGACCCGCAGCGCTACCCCACCGGTATCTTCACCCTGCGCGACCTGCGCCAGGTGGTGGCTGCGGCCGATGCCGACCTGGGCGCGCCGATCGAACGGCACATGACCGCCCAGCCGTTTTACCTCAGCCCCCAGGCCAGCGCCTTCGACGCGGCCATGGCCATGACCGAGCGGCATATTGCCCATGTGTGCCTGGTGGAAAACCAGCGCCTGTGCGGGGTAGTTTCGGAGCGGGACCTGTTCTCCTTGCAACGGGTCGACTTGGTGCACTTGGCGCGCACCATCCGCCATGCGCCACGGCTGGATAACCTGGTGTCGCTGCGCGGCGAGATCAGCCAATTGGTCGAGCGCATGCTGGCCCACGGCGCCTCGTCAACGCAGATCACCCAGATCATCACCTTGCTCAACGACCACACCGTCTGCCGGGTGATCGAACTGGCGCTGGCCGAACGTGGTGACCCTGGCGTGCCATTCAGCTGGCTGTGCTTCGGCAGCGAAGGGCGCCGCGAACAAACCCTACACACCGACCAGGACAACGGCATCCTGTTCGAAGCCGCCAACAGCGCCGAAGCCGACGCCATCCGCGCCCGCTTGCTGCCGCTGGCGCAATACATCAACCAGGGCCTGGCGCAATGCGGCTTTACCCTGTGCAAAGGCAATGTCATGGCCGGCAACCCCGAACTGTGCCTGTCGCGCAGCGAGTGGGCGCGGCGGTTCGCCGGCTTTGTGCGCGAAGCCAGCCCGGAAAGCCTGCTGGGTTCGAGTATCTACTTCG
This sequence comes from Pseudomonas sp. Leaf58, assembly GCF_003627215.1. Taxonomy (NCBI): domain Bacteria; kingdom Pseudomonadati; phylum Pseudomonadota; class Gammaproteobacteria; order Pseudomonadales; family Pseudomonadaceae; genus Pseudomonas; species Pseudomonas sp. Leaf58. Next base: position 417,070 of record NZ_CP032677.1, on the reverse strand, counting down.
ACCTGCGCGTGGTGTGGGGCGACGAGCAAGGCTGCGAGCAACTGCGCCAAGGCCTGCTCGAGCAAGTAGCCGACAACCGCCTGTTCCAGCGCATGATGGCTGACAATGCCCTGCGCCAGCGCCCACCGGTTGGCCGCCTGCGCGAGTTCGTGCTGACCCGCCAAGGTAACGACAAGGCCGCCACCCTCGACCTCAAGGTCCAGGGCCTGACGCCCTTTGTCGACGGTGCCCGGTTGCTGGCCATGGCCAATGGCATCGGCGCCTGCAATACCCTGGACCGCCTGCGCCAGCTGGTGGCCAAGGGCGTGATCGAGGCGCTGGACGGTGCAGCGTATGAAGAGGCGTACCACTTCATCCAGCAAACGCGCATGCAACAGCACCAGCGCCAAGCCCGCGACAACCTGCCGTACTCCAACCGGCTCGACCCCGACAGCCTCAACCACCTGGACCGGCGCATCCTGCGCGAGTCCCTGCGCCAGGCCCAGCGCCTGCAAAGCAGCCTGGCCCTGCGGTACCAACTATGAGTTTGTTCGCCTGGCTGCGCCCCAGCGCACCCGACCTGGACCACACCACCCGCCAGCGCCTGGCCCGGCTAGCCAAGCCCGCGCCCTTGGGGGTGTGTAGCCTGCGCGAGCAGCGCTGGGTAGTGCTGGACCTGGAAACCAGCGGCCTCAACCCCAACCGTGACCAAGTGCTGTCAATCGGTGCGGTGGCTATCGAAGACGGCGCCATCGATTTTGCCCAGCAGTTCGAACGCACCCTACACAGGCCTTTGCAGAAGACCAACGCCAGCGTGCTGATTCACGGCCTGGGCCCAAGTGCCCTGGCTGCCGGTTGCGACCCGGCCGAAGCCTTGCTCGATTTGCTCGACTTCATTGGCGATAGCCCGGTGTTGGCATTCCATGCCCCCTTCGACCAGCGCATGCTGGCCCGCGCGCTGAAAGAAAGCCTGGGTTACCGCTTGCAGTCGCCCTTTCTGGATGTTGCCGAGCTGGCACCGATGCTCAACCCCGACACGGTGTTGCGCGAGGCCGGGCTGGATGACTGGGTGGCGCGGTTTGGCCTGCAGGTGGAAGAGCGCCATCATGCCAGTGCCGATGCCCTGGTAACTGCGGAACTGGCGCTGATCCTGTTCAGCCAGGCCAAGCGTCAGCAGTTGGACAGCCCGTTGCAACTGGAGCAGCGGCTGCGCGGGTGGCGGCGGCGCAAGGTCCACAATCACGGCCTGTAGAGATGTATTGGCGCTAATGGCCTCTTCGCGGGTAAACCCGCGCCTACAGGTACCGAGTAGGCCTGGAATATTGCGCGGTACTTGTAGGAGCGGGTTTACCCGCGAAGAGGCCAGCACAGGCAATACCTGTCCAATGCTGGCAATCCGATAAGCGTCCATTGCACCCACCCCATCCCCTCTGCAACAATCGCGAATAATTATCGTTAGTTAATACATACGTTCCGGGGGGACGCTGCTTGTCTTCTGCACAGAGCCCACACGCTGATCTGGTCGGTGCGCTGTACCGCGACCATCGCGGCTGGCTGCTCGCCTGGCTGCAACGCAGCATGGCCTGCCGCCAACGTGCCGAAGACCTGAGCCAGGACACCTTCGTGCGCCTGCTCGGCCGTGAGCGGCTGGATACCCCCCGCGAACCCCGGGCCTTCCTCGCCGCCGTAGCAAAGGGGTTGCTGTTCGACCACTTCCGCCGCGCCGCGCTGGAACAGGCCTATCTGACCGAACTGGCACTAGTGCCGGAAGCCGAACACCCCTCCCCGGAAGTGCAGCACCTGATCCTTGAAGACCTCAAGGCTATCGACCGCCTACTGGGCAAGCTGTCGAGCAAGGCTCGCGCGGCCTTCCTGCACAATCGCCTGGACGGCATGGGCCATAGCGAAATAGCCGAACGCCTGGGGGTTTCGGTATCACGGGTGCGTCAGTACATCGCCCAGGGCATGCGCCAATGCTACGTGGCCCTGTACGGGGAGCCGACGTGAGCAGTGCACCGGTTTCGTCACGGGTGCTGGAAGCCGCTATTGCCTGGAAAGTCAGCCTAGACGATGGTAGCGGCACTCCCGATGAACGCAGCGAATTCATGCGCTGGCATGCCGCCAGCGAGGAGCACGCCCGCGCCTGGCGCCAACTTGGCGCCATGGACCAGCGCGTCAGCGCGGCGGCCGGCCCGGCCCGCCAAGCCCTGCTGCAATCGCGCGTCGGGCTGCGCCGGCGTATCGGCAAGGTCGGCGGCGGGCTGGCCGGCATGTTCCTGCTCGGTTCCCTGCTGGCCTGGGTTGGCGCACCGTCGCTGGCGCCCAGCTACTGGCTGGCCGACCAGCGCACCGCCACCGGCGAACTGCGCACGCTGCGCCTGGAAGACGGCACATTGCTGAGTTTGAACAGCCACACTGCGGTGGATATCGACTACGCAGGCGAGCAACGGGTGATCGTGCTGCGCCAAGGCGAAATCTCGGTCGATACCGGCCACAAAGATCCGCGCCCGTTGCTGGTGCGCACCGACGACGGTCGCCTGCGCCCGCTGGGCACGCGTTTCCTGGTGCGCCGTGAAAATAACGGCACGCGCCTGGAAGTGCTGCAAGCCTCAGTCGCCGCCATGGCGCTTAACAGTGGCGACGAACACGTACTGCGCGAAGGCCAGCAGGTGTTGATGAACGCCAACGGCCTCGGCCAGATCGGCGCAGTGCCAGCCGCTGCCGACGCCTGGACCCGCGGCATGCTGGTGGTGGACGACGTGCGCCTGGCTGACCTGCTGGCCGCGCTTGGCAAGTATCGCAGTGGCTACCTCGGGGTCGACACCAAGGTCGCCGACCTGCGCGTGACTGGCAGCTTCCCGCTGACCGACACCGACTTGGCGTTGGCATCGCTGGTACCGGCATTGCCGGTGAAGATCGAGCGGCACACCCCGTGGTGGGTCAACGTCGTTCCCAAGTAATTCTGTACCGGCCTCTTCGCGGGCTTGCCCGCGAAGAGGCCGGTACAGGCAAAACCCAACTTCAAATAATTCTCGATATTTTTCAGATTCGCTCTGTCACTTTTCCAATCTCGCTCGGCAAGGAAGCAGTAAGCACTTATCCGTCGAGGAGCCGCTGCATGTCCCGTGCTGTTGACCGTATTCTGCGCCCCAGCCTGATGGCACTGGCCGTCGCCGTGGCCGCGCCATTGGCCAGCCCTGCCCTGTTCGCCGCCGAGCAATCTGCTCCGCGCGCCTATAACCTGCCCAGCGCCCCGCTGGCTACCACCCTCAACCAGATCGCCAGCCAGGCCAACATCGCCCTGGCCATCGACCCGGCGCTGGTCAGTGGCCGCAGCTCGGCGCCGGTGAACGGGCAGTACGATGGCCTCAGCGCCCTGCAAGCCGCACTGCTAGGCACTGGCCTGCAGCTGCAGCAGAGCAGCGTAGGCAGTTACAGCCTGGTGGCTACGCCGGAAGGGACACTGGCGCTGCCGGAGACTGCAATCAATGCCTCATCCAGTTATGAAAGCGCTTGGGGCGCCTCCAGCGGCTACGTAGCCACGCGCACTGCCGCGGGTACCAAGACCGACACCCCGATTGTTGAAACTCCACGCTCGATGACCGTGATCACCCGCCAGCAACTGGATGATCGCCAGGTACTCAACCTCAACGACGCCCTGCGCTACACCGCAGGTGTGCAAAGCAGCGGTTACGGTTCGGACTCGCGCGCCGACTGGCTGCGTGTGCGCGGTTTCGAACCGACCCAGTTCCTTGACGGCCTGCCGCTGCCCAAGGGGTCGTTCGCTAACCCCAAGGTCGATCCGTGGAACCTCGAACGCATTACCGTGCTGCGCGGCCCGGCGTCGTCGGTATATGGCCAGACCCCACCGGGCGGCATGCTCGACATGGTCAGCCGCCGTCCGCAGCTTGAGCGCGCGCACCAAGTCGAAGCCCAGGTGGGTAGCAACGAACACCAGCAGATCAACTTTGACAGCACCGGCAAGATCGATGATGAAGGCACGTTTCTCTATCGCGTAAGTGGCGTGGTGCGCGACAGCAATTCACCCATCGACCACATCCCCGACAAACGCTACAACATCGCACCGAGCCTGACCTGGAACATCGACGACGACACCAAACTGACCTTCATCTCTCAATACACCCGCGACGATACCGGTATCACCGGCCAGTTCCTGCCGCTGCAAGGCACCAAGCTGGGCAGCCCGGCGGGCAAAATTTCGCACCACAAGAACCTTGGCGAACCGGACTGGGATTTCTACGACCGCACCTACTACGCATTGGGCTATGCCTTCGAGCATCGCCTGAACGACACCTGGCAGTTCCGCCAGAACCTGCGCTACACCAAAAACGATTTGTCGTTCCAGGCCGTGCAGGTAGCAACCGTCAACAGCGTCGACGCCGATGGCAACGTCAACCGCGAGTCGGGCATCGTCAACGAAGACATCAGCCAGTTCGCGGTCGACAACAACTTCCAGGCCGACTTCCAAACCGGCGACATCAGCCACACTGTGCTGCTGGGCCTGGACCACCAGCGCTCAAATACCAACTATCAGTGGCTATATGGCATGGGCGTGCCACCGATCAACGTCAATCGCCCGGTATATGGCGCCGACCTGTCGAACGTCACTTACTTCGCCATGCAGGACTTTCAGCAGAAAACCTACCAGACGGGTGCCTACGTCCAGGACCAGATGTCGCTCGACAACTGGCGCCTGACCTTGGGTGGTCGGGAAGACTGGATTCACACTGGCACCGTGTTCCACAACAGCAATGACGCTACCAATACCCTGCGCGACAAGGCCTTCAGCGGCAACCTCGGCCTCAGTTACGTATTCGACAACGGCATCACACCGTACTTCTCGTACACCGAATCGTTCCAGCCAGCCGGTGGTGCCAACGTCAACTCCACGGAATCTTTCAAGCCAACCGAAGGCCGTCAATACGAAGTGGGTGTGAAATACCAGCCGGTCGGCACTGACACCCTGCTCACTGCAGCGGTGTATGACCTGAAGCAGAACAATGTCAACGTCACGGAAGGCAGCATCACCCGCCAAGTGGGCGAGTTGCAGGTGCGCGGCCTGGAACTGGAGGCCGCCACCCATGTCACCGAGAACCTCAAGGCAATCGCCTCGTACACCTATACCGACACCGAAATCCTGAAGGGTGACGACAAAGGCAATCGCATGGCGCTCATCCCGCGCCAGCAGGCAACCTTGTGGGCCGACTACACCTGGAACAATGGCCCGCTGGACGGCTTCGGCATTGGCGGCGGTGTGCGCTACGTGGGTGACACCTATGGCAATACCACCAACACCGAACTGGGCCATGTGAGTTCGTACACGGTGTACGACGCCTCGGTGCACTACGACCTCGGCCGCCTCGACAAGAGTATGAAAGGCCTGACTGTGGCGGTAGAGGCGAAGAACCTGTTCAACAAAGACTACCTGGCCAACTGCGACGGTTACTGGTGCTACTACGGTGACGAGCGCAACGTGGTGGCCAGTGTCAATTACAAGTTCTGAGTGATCCGGGGCTGCGCCGCAGCCCCGGCTTGCAACAAGCAAAAAATCGGTACTGTGATGAAAAGCCCAACCATCCGCCGCTGGTCGACGATCCACACCTGGAGCAGCCTGGTCTGCACCCTGTTCCTGCTGTTGCTGGCGCTCACCGGCCTGCCGCTAATCTTCCACCATGAGCTCGAACACCTGCTCGGCGACGCGCCCGAACTGCGCGACATGCCCACAAACGCCCCACACCTCGACCTGCAACAGCTGGTGATCAAGGCCGAGCAGCACCGCCCCGAAGAGGTCATGCAGTACTTCGGCTACGACCAAGACGAGCCCAACGGGGTAGTCGCCATCACCGCCGCCACTGCCGGCACCGCCCCCAATTTGTCGCACACCTTCATGCTCGACGCCCGCACCGGCGAAGCGGTGGCCATGCCGGCCGCCAATGGCGGCTTGATGATGCTGATGCTACGCCTGCACGTGGACATGTTCGCCGGCCTGCCCGGCAAACTGCTGCTGGCATTCATGGGTGTGCTGTTCGTAGTCGCGATCGTTTCCGGCACAGTGCTCTATGCCCCGTTCATGCGCCGCCTGGGCTTCGCCACGGTCCGCCATGACAAATCTCGCCGCCTGCGCTGGCTGGACCTGCACAACCTGCTCGGCGTGGTGACCGTGGCGTGGGCTTTGACGGTGGGCGTGACCGGCGTGATCAGCGCCTTATCCGACCTGGTCATTGCCGCCTGGCGCAACGACAGCCTGGCCGCCATGGTCGCGCCCTACCGCGACGCCCCAGCGCTTACCGAGCGCGCCCCGGCCACCCGCCTGCTGACCATCGCCGAACAGGCCGCACCCAACATGCGCCCCGACTTCATCGCCTTCCCCGGCACGCGCTTCTCCAGCGAACACCACTACGCGGTGTTCATGAAAGGCGCCACGCACCTGACCTCGCACCTGCTCACCCCGGTGCTGATCGATGCGCGAACGCTGGAGGTCACCGCCGTCGGCGAGCGTCCCTGGTACATGGACGCCATGGGCCTGTCGCAACCCCTGCATTTCGGTGACTACGGCGGGCGGCCCATGCAGCTGTTGTGGGCAGCACTCGATGTGCTGACCATCATCGTGCTCGGCAGCGGCCTGTACCTGTGGTGGGGCAAGCACCGCAACAAAACGCAGGTGCGGGCATGAGCCACAGGTGCAGATCGACGCGGCAGATCTTCGCCTGGCCGGCACTGATCGCCGTGCTGAGCACCGCCGGCCTGTTCGCCGCGCTGCTGGACGATGGCCTGTGGGACAGCTTGGCGTTGTTGGGCCTGGGCCTCTCGGCTGCGCTGGGCGTAAGCGGATTCTGGCGCCGGCGGTAACCCGCTACCACCCAGCCGCGCACAACGCGGGGCATGGTGCGCGCCCCTCACAAGGAGCCGCCCCATGACCCCTCTCGAACGCCTCGAGGCCCTGGATAGCCGAATTGCCGCGCTGCAGAACGGCTACCCCCAACTGAACCGCGAGCTACCGCTAGATCAACGCCGCCCGCAGATGCATGGCGACCTCGCCGATTTCTGGACCGACAGCGCGGCACAGCGCAACAAGGCCGCGCTGGTCGCCCTGCGCCGTGAGCAACTGCTGGCTGAAATCGAGCTGCGCCTGGGCGACCAGACTCTCAGCGACGCGCACATCCACCTGCTGCGCACCTGCCTCGAACTCCCCCAGTACTGGCAGCGCCAGCATTTGCCTCAAGCGCTTCGCCCACAGGTCTATAGGGTGATGTTCAGCACCTTGCGGCCAAACCGCCGTGTGCATCTACCCGGCGCGGTGGTGATCCTTGCAGGCGGCCCAGAAGGCATAGACCCCACGCCTGGCACCACGCAAGGCAGCGCATTGCTATGCAGCCTCGCCCATGGCGTCGAAGCCTTCGACGACCTGCGGTCGCTGCATGTGGAGCTGTGCGAGCGGCTGGACGACCCCAAGCAAAGCCAACCCCTGCTCAACCTGCTACAGCGCGAACAAGACCGTGCTGTAATCCGCCAGGCCGATCGCCTGCGGTACGCGTGGTACGCCGATGACCTAGTCACCGAGCAGGTCCAGGACCTCATCGATATCCAGCGGGCGCAGCTGCTAGCGGCCTGGCAAAACGGTAACCCGACCGACCTCGACGCCTTCGAAACACAGCTGAAAACCGCCATGGACCTGCTGCCGCTGATGGGCAGCGAATGGGCCTTGGCCACGCGCTATTCGCTGCTGCTGGAAAAACACCTGCCGGCCTGGTTACGCCAAGCCTCACCCCAAGGGCTGGCGTACATCATGCAAACCATGCAGGCCCTGGCGGGAGCCCTGGAACAGGCAGTTGCACCCGGCATCCTGACACTGGAGCAGTTCAACCAGCGCAACACCCTGCTCGGCTGGGTGCGCAACAGGCTGACCGAAAAGCTGCGCCGGCTGGCCGGCAAGCAGAAGGTACCCGCCCTACACGACATACGCATCAGCGTGACCATGGCGCGCAAGATCGGCCCACTGTTCAACCCGCTGTCGCCGTCGAGTTACATTGCCGCTGCCAGCCGCCCGCAAGTCGGGAGCACGATTGAAATGGTCACCACCACCTATCGCCTGGATGAGCTGGCACTGCTCAATGTGGCGTGGCTCGATGTCGATTACTGGCTTACCGCCCGCGTCCAGCAACCTGAGCAAGACGCTATCGAGGAGCTCACACCCAAACGCGTGAAGGCCATGGTGCGCGAACTCGATGCTGGCGCCAGCTACATGCGTTACCTGCGCACCCATTTGCTGGAATCTGCCGAAGCGCAATGGCGTCAGGAAATGCATGGCCGCATCAACGCCACCCGCATGCATGCCGAACTGGCCAAGGCCAGGCATGCCGGCCATCTGCTGCCCAGCCCGGTCCAGCAGGGTTACCGTTGGGCCAAGGCGATCATCCAGTACCCCGACAGCAACTGGCGCCCCACGATCGAAGAGCATCGCATCAGCGTTCGCCAATTGATCATCCTGGGCCATACCGTACAGGGCGTGCTGCTGATCAACGCCGAGGTGGATGCGGTCACGTCGGTAGTGATCTACACACCCGATGCACCCGACCGGCGCCCGTGGCGGGAATTTCGTACCACCCGCGACCTGCTGCGCTTCTTGCGCGGCAGCGCCGCTATACGCCAGTACGTGGCCCAACGTGTGCCCTTGGCCGATGCCAGCAAAGTGGACGCGCTTTTACGTAAAGGCCGTCTGGGCACACACACCCGTAGGCCAACCATCGACGGCAACCTGTTCGAAGCCTGCTACCGGGCGCAGGTGCGCTCACTGATGGCACAGGCCGATGCCAGCAGCCGTGACAACACCGAGCTGCTCGGGCAGATGGCGCTCAACGGACTGCGCCTGCTGCTGGACCTGCTCAACTTCGTGCTGCCGGCGCCGGCGATGTGGCCACTGGCCTTGGGCCGAGCAGCCATTTCAGTGTGGGATTACTTTGAAGCGCTGGAACGCAAAGACCGCGACACCATGCTGCACCACTTCTGCGCAGCGATCAGCCACTCCTTCGATGCCAGAAACAGCTTCGCCGGCTCGACCAGCCTGCGCAGGGCGCTGCGTGGCCTGCCGCCGCAGCCCCCGCTACCACTGCCGCCGGTACAGGCCGTGGAGGTCGATCCCGCGAAGCTGCGCTACAGGATCGACGGCGTGCATGGCGAGGGGGTATACGAAAAAACCGGCGCCAACCCCGGGCTGAGCCAGTACTACATTCGCGATGCCCAAGGGCGCTTCTACCATGTCAATTTCGATGGGCACCGCTGGCGCGCCACCGACCCGCGTCAACCCGATGCCTATATCAAGTTACCGCTCAAGTTGCTGCAAAATGGTACTTGGGTGGTCGATTCGCCGGCCTTGTGGCACGACGGCCTACCCGACCTTACCCAACTGTTCGACGACTGCAGGCTCAACCCGGCTGTACCAGGCAGTGCAATCGCAGATGAACAGGGCCTGCACGACCACGATGGGCAACTGTACCTGCAACTGGCCGGCCGACAACTGCCGGTACGTCGGCATCTGCTGGCCAACCACTATCACCTGACAATTGCCAATGCCCAGCGCAGCGCCGTGCACGCCTGGGCGGTGTTGCGCCGCCAGGACGGCCAATGGCAGGTACGCGTGCGCCAGCCAGGGCGCAGCAGCGACTGGCTGGCGCTGCCGCCAGGCTACTCGGAAAGCTTGGGCAACAGCCTGTCCAACCGCTGATGCAAGGCACTGCCACTCGGCCAGTTGCGCAGCAGCCGTGCCCGGTCACGGGCGTAGGCGGGGGCGAAGCTGAGCTGGGTGGCGTGCTGGCACATGGCGTCAAGGTCGATCAGCGACCACTGGCCGTTGTGCCAAAACAGGTTGTGGCCCTTGAAGTCGCCATGGCTGATGCGCTCGCGAATCAGTTGCTGCATCACCTGCACCAAGGCATCCACTTGCTCTTCGGGCGCATCGCCGTTCTCCACGTAGGGCGCGAAGCACTCGGCCAGGTCGGGGCCATCGACATACTCAGTGACCAGGTAGGCCCGGCTGCGCAGGCCTATCACCCGCTGTTCAAGCACTGCCAACGGGCGCGGCGTGGCGATGTCGAGGAATTCCAGGCGGTGGCCTTCGATCCACGAATGCCAAGCCCGGCTCGGCCGCCAGAAGCGTTTGAACCAGTGGGCAGTGTTCTTGATGTTGTAGCGTTTGAGCACCAGCGTACGGCCGCCAACCTCGATGCGTGCGACACTGGCCGCCCCACCGGTCTTGTACAGGTGGCCCTGGTCGATCAGCGCGTCGGCCTGCTGCAGCACCGGCAGCATGGCGTCGAGCTCATTGCGACGTATCGCCCGCAAACCGGACAGGCTGCGTTTGACGCTGAACAGGCTGCACTCGCGGCCGGCCTTGTCCAGGTAATCCTTCTGCCGCCAACTGCGCACCTTGTCCACCTGCTTTTGCAAGGCCTCCAACGGTAGCGCATGCTCGGCATTGGCCAGCAGGTAGTGCACCAGCAGCTCCTCGATGAACGGCTCCAGGCGCTTGGGCAACTGGGCGAAAAACACCCCGAGGTTTTCCAGCACACGCGGGCGCGACAACTGCTGGCCGGGCGTTTCGGCCTTGATGCCGGCGCCGTCGATCAGGTACAGCTTGCCAGCGTGGCGCAGCAGGTTGTCCAGGTGCAGGTCTTCCTGCCATAGGCCCTGGGCATGCATGTGCGCCACCGCAGTGAGCGCTTCGCCCAGCACCAAGTGCTGCTCGTCAGCCAGCACTGGCAGGTTTTCCACCGCCGCCCAGGCATCGGCCAGGCTTTCGGCACCGTCGAGGAACTCGAACAGCAACCAGCCACCCTCGCCTTCCTTGAGGCCATCGGCCAGCAGCTTAGGCGTGGTCAGACCTTGCTCGGCCAGCAGCTTCACGCCTTGCAGTTCGCGCTGGAAATGCCGCGCAGCATTCCCACCGACCAGCAGTTTGGCCAACACCGGGGTACCGCGCCAGACGCCGGCGCCGACATAGCGCTGGCCCGGCAGCACGCGCAACAGGCTGAGCAACTGCAGCTCGGCGCTGCCAGCGGCGTCGGCCAGGGTGATGCCCAGCGGCAACGCGGGGCTGCGCCCGGCCTCTTTCAATTCAGACAAACGCATCAGCGGGCCTCTTTTTCACGACGGCGTTGCGTCAGGCGCTGCAGCCAGGTATCGACCAGCGGGCCGTCGGCCGGCTGCGCCAGGTAGGTGGCTAGCAAGGTGCGCACATCCAGTTCGCTCCAGGCGCGGGCGCGGCGCATTAGCGGCTCCAGGTCCTTGAGGCGGTCACGCATGCCAAACAGCAGGAGCCGGGTCTTTTCCAGGTCGATCAATTGCGCGTCCCAGCCATCGCGGCGCTGGCGCAGGAAGATGTGCTTGGGGTAGAAACAGCCATGCACCTGGCCGGCGCTGTGCAGCGTGCGCGCGAGCTGGCCGCAGGCCTGCAGGATGCCACGGCGCTCGACATCGCCCAGCTGTGGCCACTGGGCCAGCAGGCTTTCCAGGTCGGCCCATTCGTCGAGGGCCCGGGTCATCAGCATGGCTCGATGCTTACCACCCTGTTTGCGCTCGCCATAGAACACCGCCTGCAAAGCCGGAATGTGCAGCTTCTGGTAGCGGCTGATGTTGCGGAACTCGCGTGCGAAGGTGGGCTCGCCGAACGGCCGGTGCAGGGTACGGGTCAGGTAGTCGCTCTGGCGCTTGAGGTAGTATCCCTTGCCTTCGAGTTCCAGGCGGAACACGCTGCTCCAGCCACCGCGGCCAGTGTTGGGTTCATCCACGGCATCCAGCTGTAGCGCCCACAGCGCCTCGAAGTCGTCCAGGCCATGGCGTTTGAGCAGCGCGAGGTCCGCGCTGGCCAGATAATCGGTCATTCCCTTCCCTCGAAAAAGCTCACCACCTGGCGAATGCGCTTCTTGTCACGCTCATTCAGCCGGTCGCGGCCACGGTATTGCAGGTAGAAACGCAGGCGCTGGGTGGCCGACAAATGGTATTTAGCCACTTTGTCCAGGCACGCCAGGTCCTTGATCATCCGGTGCCGCCACATGAAGCCGCGCCAGAAGTCGCCAGTGGGGCAGTCGATGAAGAATAGCGTGCCTTGGTCATCAACCAGCAGGTTGCGCCACTTCAGGTCATTGTGGGCAAAGCGGTGCTCGTGCATCACGCGGGTATGGCGTGCCAGCTGACGGCTGAGATGGTCGACCCAGGCGCGGTCGGCTAGGCGCACATCGTTACGCTCGGCCAGGGCCGACAGGTCCTCGGTGTTGGGCAGCTCGCGGGTGATCATTGCACCGCGGCCAAAGGCCAGGCCATTACGCTCCAAGCCCCAGGCCACCACTTCGGCGGTGGGAATGTCCCACTTGGCAAACTGCTTGAGGTTCTGCCATTCGGCTTTGATCCTTGGCCGGCCCAGGTAGCGGCGCATGTGCTTACCGGCCCCGGTGTAGCGCTTGACGTAGTAATTGACCCCATCACGGGCAATGCGCACCACCTCGCTGAGCGGGTCGCGGGTCAGGCGTTCGCCTTGCAAGGCAAATACTGCATCGAGGCTGCCGAAGTCTGCCGCCAGGTGTTGGTAGCCCGGCGCCAGTGTCCAACCCGCCATCAGAGAGCATCCCCATAACGCTGCTTGCGGTCGTAGAGTTTCTGCGCCTTGCGCTCCAGCCAGGCGAGCAGCGCGGCCTCATCCTTCAGCACCTGGCGCAGCGGGCGCTGGAAGTAACCGCGCAGGAAGCGCAGCTTGTCGCGTTGGGTCAGGCCGATGTCCAGCGCCGAGAAGTACAGCGCGGCCAGGTCCTTGTCGCGCCAGCGGCGGCTGATTTTCGCCCGGGTTTGCGCACGGTGCAGGTCGATCACTGACAGTTTGAAATCGTCCGCCGTCACCGGGCGGTCGGTGTGCAGCAGGAAGTGGCAGATGTAGCAGTCGCGGTGGTTGACCCCGGCGCGGTGCATGCCGCCAGTCATCTTCGCCACTTCGGCGATCAACGCGCGCTTCAGGCGCGGCTCGGGCGGCTGCTTGACCCAGTCGATGCTGAAGTCTTCCAGGCTGATGGTCGGCGCCAGCTCTTCGGTGATGATGAACGAGTGCTGCGCGGCCGGGTTGCGGCCACGTTCGCCATAGGCAACGGCAGTCATGGTCGGCACGCCAACCTGCTGCAAACGCTGGATGGCCTGCCATTCCTGGCTGGCACCGAGTACCGGCAACTTGGCAGTAAGCAGGTTCTTGAAGATTTCACCCCAGCCGATGCCGCGGTGGATCTTGACGAAAAACCCCTCGCCAGCAACCTCGGTGCGCAGCGTACGGCGCCCTTCCAACTCGCGGTAAACCTCGCCTTGTAGCGCTTCCACCGCGTCAAAGGCATCACGCCCAGCCCACAACTGCTTGAACGGTTCGGCCAGTATCAGCTTCATGCGCACTCCTGCCCAAGGATCACGTCAGCGGCATGTTGCGGCATGCTGTACAGATCGGCGGTTTCAGCAAACGCCAAGCCGTTGCGCGACCAGCTGGCGCGGGCCGGCTGGTCTTCGAGCATGCGCCGCAGGTAACCGTTGAGCTGCTCTTGTTCGAACGGCTCGTCCAGCACCAGACCGCTGTCTGCCTCGGCAATGTAGTGGGCGTAGCCGCACACCTTGGACACCAGTACCGGCAGCCCGGCCACCAGCGCTTCGAGCAGCACCGTGCCGGTGTTCTCGTTGTATGCCGGGTGAATCAGCAGGTCGGCGCCCAGCAGGAAGCGCGGGATGTCGCTGCGGCCCTTGAGGAACTGCACCTGCTCGCCCAGGCCCAAGGTAGCGCTTTGCAGCTGGAACACCTTGGGGTCGTCCTGGCCAATCACCATCAGCCGGGTGCGCTTGCGCAGGGCCGAGGGCAGCGCGGCCAGGGCCTTGAGGCTGCGGTCCACGCCCTTGGTCTTGAAGCCTGAGCCAATCTGCACCAGCAACAGGTCGTCATCGCCCAGGTTGAATTCCTGGCGGAACTCAGCGCGAATTTCGGCGGCATTGGCTGGCGCACGGCGGTCCTGGGAAATGCCCGGCGGCAGTAGGTGGAAGCGCTCCACCGGGGTGCCGTAATGCTTGATGAACAGCGGCTGCTGCACTTCGGAAATCATCAGCACTTCGGTATGGGCGTCCTTGGCGAACACCGCGCGCTCGTACTCGGCAAAGTGCCGGTAGCGGCCCCAACGGCGGTACAGGCCGCCACGCAGGGTTTGCGCCTTGTCCTCGAAGCAGCCGTCGGCGGCGTAGTACACGTCCAGCCCCGGCATCTTGTTGAAGCCGATCAGCCGGTCGACCGGGCGCTTGGCCAGGTCGGCGGCCATCCAGGCGCTGAGCTTCTCGTTGCGGCGGTGGTTGAAAATCGCCTTCACCGGCGCCACCAGCACTTCGAAGCCCGGCGGAACGTCACCCTCCCAGATCAGCGTGTACACACGGATCTGGTGGCCCCGCTTCTGGCATTCCAGGGCAATGCGCATGAAATCGCGCTGCAGCCCGCCGAAGGGGAAATATTTGTAAAGCACGAAAGCCAGTTGCATCAACGGACATCCTCAGCCAGCAGCAACGCGCTCAAGCGGCTCGCTACATGCTCGGGATTCAGGCGAGTGAAGCACAGCGGCCACTCGCGTTTCAGATCGAACCGGCGCAGGTCGTCGGCGCTCGGTTTGTAGGTGCACTTCTTCTGCAGGCAGGGAGCGCATGGCCAGTCACTGGCTTGGTGAATCTGGGTCCGTCCGTAGGCGCCAGTCAGGCCCGGGTTGGTCGGGCCGAACAGCGAAATAGTGGGTACATCGAGGGCCGCCGCCAGGTGGCCGAGGCCGGTATCGACGGCCACGCAGGCTTTTGCCGCCGCCAGTACACGAGCTACGCCTACCAGGTTCAATTTGGGGAGCACCTGGCAGTTGTTCAAGCCCTGGGCGATACGCTCGGCACGTGCCTTTTCGGCTGGGTTGCCCCATGGCAGGCGCACTTCCAACTTGCGCCGGCCCATACGCTCGGCCAGCTCGCGCCAATAGGCTTCTGGCCAGTGCTTGGTCGCCCAGGTGGTGCCATGCAGGAACACCACGTACGGTGCAGCCGGTGGCAGTTGCAGGCGGTCGAGGTCGAGGCCGTAGTTGCCGATACCTTCCGGCAGGTCGTAGGCCAAGGCCATGGCGAACAGCTGGCGTACCCGCTCTACCGCGTGCTGGCCGGTGGCAACCGACAGGCGCCGGTCATAGAAGCGGCTGGCCCAGCCTTCGCGGGCCGAATAGCGGTCCAGGCCGGCGACCGGTGCCTTCACGTAGCGGGTCAGCCAGGCCGACTTGACCAGGCCCTGGGCGTCGATCACCAGGTCGTACTTGCGCTCACGCAGGCGCCGCTTGAACGCCCTCCACTCGCCACTCTTGATGGTTTGCCAGAGGTTCTTGCGCCAGCGACGGATGGCCACCGGGATAACCTGGTCGACCGCCGGGTGCCAACTGGGGATTTCCGCGAAGCCTTCTTCCACCACCCAGTCAAAACGGATGCCTGGGATGGCGTGGGCGGCATCGGTGAGCGCCGGCAGGGTGTGGATCACGTCACCCAGCGACGAGGTCTTGATGATCAGTACCCGCACTTAGTCGACCTCGGCCACAGTATCGATCAGGTCCGGCCCGCTCAGGCTGTGCAGGGCGGCGATGACTTTGCCCGGTTCCAGCAAGCGCAGGCAGTTGTAGTGGCCGAAGCGGCAGGTACGGTCGAAGCATGGGCTGCACTCGATCCCCGTGCGCACCACCTCCACTTGCTCGGCCAGCGGCGGGGTAAAGCCCGGCGATGTCGAGCCGTACACCGCCACCAGCGGGCGGTTCAGCGCGGCAGCTACGTGCATCAACCCGGAGTCGTTGGACACCACGGCATGCGCGCAGGACATCAGGTCGATGGCCTCGGCCAGCGAGGTTTCGCCAGCCAGGTTGCACGATTCTTCACGGAACCCCGGGATCAACCGGTCACGGATCTGCTCGCCGATCGGGTGGTCGTTTTTCGAGCCGAACAGCCACACCTGCCAGCCCTGGCGGATCATGGCATCGGCCACGGCTGCATAGTGCTCGGCCGGCCAGCGCTTGGCCTCGCCAAACTCGGCACCCGGGCACAGCGCCAACACCGGGCGGTCCAGCTCCAGGCCGAACTTGGCCAGCGCAGCTTCGCGGCTTGGTGCTTCGATCTGCAGGTTGGGGCGCGGGTACGGCTGCGGCAG
This sequence comes from Pseudomonas sp. Leaf58, assembly GCF_003627215.1. Taxonomy (NCBI): domain Bacteria; kingdom Pseudomonadati; phylum Pseudomonadota; class Gammaproteobacteria; order Pseudomonadales; family Pseudomonadaceae; genus Pseudomonas; species Pseudomonas sp. Leaf58. Next base: position 400,860 of record NZ_CP032677.1, on the reverse strand, counting down.
CTCGGCACCGGGCGCGTAGGCCAGGGCCATGAAGCGCTCGATCATCAGCGGGTAGCGGGCTTTGTCCAGCTTGCGCACGTCGTTGAGCAGGCCAAACCGCATTTCGCCGCGCCAGCCGGTACGCTTGGGGATGCCGGCGAAGAACGGCACCAGTGCCGACTTCAGCGAGTTGGGCAGCAGAATGGCCTGGTCGTACTGGCCGGCCAGGGACTTACCGATACGCCGCCGCGTGGCCAGTTCCAGCGCGCCATGGCCGAGCGGGAAGCTCAGGGCCTGACGGACCTCGGGCATGCGCTCGAGGATCGGCCGGCTCCACTCGGGGGCGAGCACGTCGATCACGCAGTCGGGATGCTGCTGTTTCAGGCACTGGAACAAGGTCTGCGCCATCACCATGTCGCCGACCCAGCTGGGGCCAATGATCAGTATTCTCATGCTTAGTCCAGAAACGCTCGGGGAGGCTACAGGCTGCGATACAGCCTGGCCTCCCCTCTTTATATTCAGGCTATGTGGCCGACAGTGTACCACTCAGGCATATCTGCCGCTGATCGCAGCCCCTGTGGGAGCGGGTTCACCCGCGAACACCGGCGAAGCCGGTGCCATGCACCGCGTCGCTCTCTTCGCGGGTAAACCCGCTCCCACAGGGCTGGTGGCGGCTTCAAGTGAGGCCCAACTCACCCCAGATCCGCCGCACTTCGCGGCGTTCATCGGCAAACTGCGCCGCATCGATCACCCCAGCCTGCTTCTGCAGGGCCTGGCGGTGCGAGGCCGAGCGGAACGCCTTGTACACTTCACGCAACAGCACCGCGTCACTGGCCGGCATCAAACCTGCCTGCTCCAGCTCTTCCAGAATGCGGATGTTATCGGTCCATCGCAGTATGGCCGGGTGGTCGTGGGACCAGGCCAAAGCGGCGTATTGCACCATAAATTCGATATCGACGATACCGCCGGCATCCTGCTTGATATCGAACGGCACGCCGGCCTCGAAGGCATTGGCCGCAGTACCAGCAGCCGTGGCCTTGGTGCCAAGGTTGTCGCGCATCTTGGCGCGCATTTCGCTCACTTCGGTGCGCAGTTTTTCCAGGTCGCGGGGCAGGCCAAGCACCTTCGCGCGCACGCCCTCGAACGCTGTGCCGACCTGCTTGCAACCCACCAACACGCGGGCCCGCACCAAAGCCTGGTGCTCCCAAGTCCAGGCTTCGCTTTGCTGGTAGCGCTCGAACGCGCCCAGCGAGCTGACCAGCAGGCCCGAAGCCCCGGACGGGCGCAGGCGCATGTCCACGTCATACAGCTGGCCCGAGTTGGTCTGGGTGGTCAGCAGGTGAATGATGCGCTGGCCCAAGCGGGTGAAAAACTGCGCGCTGTCGATCGGCTTGGCGCCGTCGGTTTCCGCCTGCGGATCGCCGTCATGAATAAACACCAGGTCCAAGTCCGAGCCATGGCCCAGCTCCAGCCCGCCCACCTTGCCGTAACCAATGATGATGAACCCCGGGTCGCATAGGCTGCCGTCGCTGCGCTTGGGCTGGCCATGGCGGCTCACAGTCTGGCGCCAGGCCAGCGCCAGCACTTGGTCAAGGATGGCTTCGGCCAGCCAGGTCAGGTAGTCGCTGACTTTCATCAGGGGCAGGTTGCCACTGATTTCCGAGGCGGCCACGCGCAAGCTGTGGGCCAGCTTGAAGTGGCGCAGCGCCTCCATTTGCTGTTCCAGGTCGTCCTCGGGGATGCGTGTCAGGCGCTCGCGCAGTTCGCTAGCCAGCTCCGGCGCCAGTGGCGGGCTGAACAGGCGGCCTTCGTTCAGCAGCTCGTCGAGCAGCAGCGGGTAGCGGGCAATCTGCTCGGCAATCCACGGGCTGGCGGCGCACAGGGTCAACAGCCGGCGCAAGGCGCCGGGGTTTTCGGTAAGCAGCACCAGGTAGGCAGAACGCCGGGCCACGGCCTCGACCAGCGGCAGTACACGCTCCAGCACCAGGTCGGGGTTGGCATGTTCAACCGCCTGGGCCAACAAGCGCGGGATGAACGCATCCAGGCGCTCACGGCCGATACGCTGCATCGACCGCAACTGCGGGCTGGAGCGCAGCGCGGCCAGGCGCCGCAGGGCCTCGGCAGGTTGCTTGAAACCGGCCTCTTCCAGCTGGCGGCCAGCCGCTTCTTCATCCTGCGCCTGCTCCCACAGTGGCGACCATTCGCCCCCCACCACCAGCTCGCCCTCGCCGTCTTCATCATCCGGGTCGGCGATTACCTGACGGAAGTGCCAGTCGATACGGCCACGCCAGTACATCAACTGATCGTGGAAGCTCTGCCAGTCAGCAAAGCCAAGCATGTAGGCCACCCGCGCCTGGTCGGTCTCGCCCTCGGGCAGCATCTGCGTCTGGCGGTCGGCGATAGCCTGGATGGCGTGCTCGGTATAGCGCAAAAACTCATAGCCCTCGCGCAGTTCGGCGACCACTGCTGGCGGCAGGTAACCCTGGCCTTCCAAGGTAGCCAACACCTTGAGCAGCGGCCGTTGCTGCAGGCTGAGGTCGCGCCCGCCGTGGATCAGCTGGAAGGCCTGGGCGATGAACTCGACCTCGCGAATACCACCGGCACCCAGCTTGATGTTGTCGGCCATGCCTTTGCGCCGCACTTCTTGCTGGATCAGCTGCTTCATGGTGCGCAGCGCTTCGATCGCAGAAAAGTCCAGGTAACGGCGGTACACGAACGGCCGCAGCATCTCTTGCAACTGCGCACCGGCCGCCTGGTCACCGGCCACCACCCGCGCCTTGATCATCGCGTAGCGTTCCCAGTCGCGGCCTTGGTCCTGGTAATACTGCTCCAGGGCATTGAAGCTGAGCACCAGCGCGCCGGCCGAGCCGTAAGGGCGCAGGCGCATGTCGACGCGGAATACAAAGCCATCGACGGTGACCGGGTCCAGGGCCTTGATCAGGCGCTGGCCCAGGCGGGTGAAGAACTCCTGGTTTTCCAGCGAGCGTTTTACCCCTTCGGTTTCACCGCCTTCGGGGAAGGCGAAAATCAGGTCGATGTCCGACGACAGGTTCAGCTCCACCGCACCCAGCTTGCCCATGCCCAGCACCACCATGTGCTGCGGCTGGCCGCTGCGGTTGCCGATGGGCGTGCCGAACTGCTGGCAATGGCGCGGGTAGAGCCATTGGTAGGCTTCGTCGATGGCAGCATCGGCCAGGTCGGACAGGTCGCGGCAGGTTTCGCCCAGCGCGGCCTGGCGGGTGATGTCGCGCCAGATAATGCGCAGCTGCTGGCGGCTACGCTCGCGGCGCAGGTTGCGCGCCAACTCGTCCTCGCTCTGCGCCGCCTGGGCCGCCGCGGCAATTTGCCCGCGTAGCTCACCAACGGCATAACCTCGCTCCAGCTCGCCACTTTGCAGCAGGGCGAACAACATGGCGGGCTCACGCTGGGCCAGGCTGAGCACGAATTCGCTGGCGGCGGCGACTTGATCGAACTGCTGCCGATGGGCCGGGCTGCAGCGGCTGAAGTCGAGTTCGGCATGCCCGGCCAGTGCATCGCTCAGAAATTGCTGATTGCGGGCGATCAACGGCTGCAGGGTGGGTGGGAGTTCGAGCGGCAAAGGTAGGCGCATGGTCTATCCTTGATCGGCGTGAAATAGAGGTAAAAAAGCGGTCAAGGGGATGCCGGACCACGGTTGGACTGTCGTACAAAAGTTGGAAATAGCTTAAACATCCAATTCATTGGCAAAAAACATCAAGAACCACCTGTTTGCGACATGCTGCCAACCAACATGAACGTTTTTCCTCACAAGCCAAGGTGCGACCAAACGTCGCATTTGTGTAGTATTACTACTACCCATGGCGCGCAAAAGCATGAAATGCCGGAGCAAATGTAGTAAAACTACACGGCGCCGGAGGACACCCCGGTAATCCAAGAATTCACGACGTCTGCCCATAAGGCCAGTCGCAATCTCAGGCAATCGATTCTGGTTGCCTTTCCGCCCTGGAGCAAGCCATGCAAGACCTCGATCCAATCGAAACCCAGGAATGGCTGGATGCCCTGGAGTCGGTCCTCGACAAAGAAGGCGAAGACCGCGCTCATTACCTGATGACCCGTATGGGCGAGCTGGCCACCCGTAGTGGCTCCCAGCTGCCGTATGCCATCACCACGCCATACCGCAACACTATCCCTGTCACCCACGAAGCACGCATGCCTGGCGACCTGTTCATGGAACGCCGCATTCGCTCGATGGTGCGTTGGAACGCCCTGGCCATGGTCATGCGCACCAACCTGAAAGACTCGGACCTGGGCGGACACATCTCCAGCTTCGCCTCCAGCGCCACCCTGTACGACATCGGCTTCAACTACTTCTTCCAGGCCCCGACCGAAGAACACGGCGGCGACCTGATCTTCTTCCAGGGCCACGCTTCGCCAGGCGTCTACGCCCGTGCCTTCATGGAAGGCCGCATCAACGAAGACCAGATGAACAACTTCCGTCAGGAAGTGGACGGCAACGGCCTGTCTTCGTACCCGCACCCATGGCTGATGCCTGACTTCTGGCAGTTCCCGACCGTATCGATGGGTCTGGGCCCAATCCAGGCCATCTACCAGGCACGCTTCATGAAGTACCTGGAAGCTCGCGGCTACATCCCGGCCGGCAAGCAAAAAGTCTGGTGCTTCATGGGCGACGGCGAGTGCGACGAGCCGGAATCCCTGGGCGCAATCGCCCTGGCCGGCCGCGAGAAGCTGGACAACCTGATCTTCGTCATCAACTGCAACCTGCAGCGCCTCGACGGCCCGGTTCGCGGCAACGGCAAGATCATCCAGGAACTCGAAGGTGTGTTCCGTGGCGGTGGCTGGAACGTCAACAAGGTCGTTTGGGGCCGCTTCTGGGACCCACTGCTGGCCAAGGACACCAACGGTGCCCTGCAGCGCCGCATGGACGAAGTCATCGACGGCGAATACCAGAACTACAAAGCCAAAGACGGCGCATACGTGCGTGAAAACTTCTTCAACACCCCAGAGCTCAAGGCCATGGTCGAAGACCTGTCCGACGAAGAGATCTGGAAGCTCAACCGTGGCGGCCACGACCCGTACAAGGTCTACGCGGCGTACCACCAGGCTGTTAACCACAAAGAGCAGCCAACCGTCATCCTGGCCAAGACCATCAAGGGTTATGGCACCGGTGCTGGCGAAGCCAAGAACACCGCACACAACACCAAGAAGGTCGACGTCGACAGCCTGCGTCACTTCCGTGACCGCTTCGACATCCCAGTCAAGGATGCCGACCTGGAGAACCTGCCGTTCTTCAAGCCAGAAGAAGGTTCTGCCGAAGCCAAGTACCTGGCCGAGCGCCGCGCAGCCCTGGGTGGCTTCGTACCGCAACGCCGTGCCAAGAGCTTCAGCATCCCAACACCGCCACTGGAAACGCTGAAAGCGATCCTGGACGGCTCGGGCGACCGTGAAATTTCCACCACCATGGCCTTCGTGCGTATCCTGGCGCAGCTGGTCAAGGACAAGGAAATCGGCCAGCGCATCGTCCCGATCATCCCGGACGAAGCCCGTACCTTCGGTATGGAAGGCATGTTCCGCCAGCTGGGCATCTACTCGTCGGTCGGCCAGCTCTACGAGCCAGTCGATAAAGACCAGGTGATGTTCTACCGCGAAGACAAGAAGGGCCAGATCCTCGAGGAAGGCATCAACGAAGCCGGCGCCATGTCGTCGTTCATCGCTGCCGGTACCTCGTACAGCTGCCACAACCAGCCGATGCTGCCGTTCTACATCTTCTACTCGATGTTCGGTTTCCAGCGCATTGGCGACTTGGCCTGGGCCGCAGGCGACAGCCGCACCCGTGGCTTCCTGATCGGCGGTACTGCCGGCCGTACCACCCTCAACGGTGAAGGCCTGCAACACGAAGACGGTCACAGCCACATGATGGCCGGTACCATCCCTAACTGCCGCACCTACGATCCAACCTACGGCTACGAGCTGGCGGTGATCATTCAGGACGGCATGAAGAAGATGACCGAAGAGCAACAGGACATCTTCTACTACATCACCGTGATGAACGAATCCTACCAGCAGCCAGCCATGCCGGCCGGTGTCGAGGAAGGCATCATCAAGGGCATGTACCTGCTGGAAGAAGACACCCGCGAAGCCGCGCACCACGTACAGCTGATGGGCTCCGGCACCATCCTGCGCGAAGTCCGCGAAGCCGCGAAGATCCTGCGTGAAGAGTTCAACGTCGGTGCCGACGTGTGGAGCGTCACCAGCTTCAACGAACTGCGTCGCGACGGCCTGGCCGTAGAACGCGCCAACCGCCTGAAGCCTGGCCAGAAGCCACAGCAGACTTACGTCGAGCAGTGCCTGAACGGTCGCAAAGGCCCGGTCATCGCCTCTACCGACTACATGAAGCTGTTCGCCGAGCAGATTCGCCAGTGGGTACCGAGCAAAGAGTTCAAAGTCCTGGGTACCGACGGTTACGGTCGCAGCGACAGCCGCAAGAAGCTGCGTCACTTCTTCGAAGTCGACCGCCACTTCGTGGTGCTGGCTGCCCTGGAAGCCCTGGCTGACCGTGGCGAGATCGAACCCAAGGTTGTGGCTGACGCCATCGTCAAGTTCGGCATCGACCCGGACAAGCGCAACCCACTGGACTGCTGAGGAGTATTTTTAAGTGAGCGAACTCATTCGCGTACCTGACATCGGCAGCGGTGAAGGTGAAATCATCGAGCTGTTCGTCAAGGTCGGTGACCGTATCGAGGCTGACCAGAGCCTGCTGACCCTGGAGTCCGACAAGGCCTCCATGGAGATCCCGGCCCCCAAGGCCGGTATCGTCAAAGAGCTGAAGGTCAAGCTGGGCGACCGCCTGAAAGAAGGCGACGAACTGTTGGTACTGGAAGTCGAGGGCGCCGCTGCGGCGCCTGAGGCTCCGGCAGCCGCCGCCGCGCCTGCCCAGGCTGCTGCACCGGCCCCGGCCGCCGAAGCTGCCCCTGCTCCGGCCGCAGCCCCGGCTGCCGCCAGCGTGCAGGACATCCACGTGCCGGACATCGGCTCGTCGGGCAAGGCCAAGATCATCGAAGTGCTGGTTAAAGTCGGCGATACCGTCGAGGCTGACCAGTCGCTGATTACCCTGGAGTCCGACAAGGCCTCCATGGAAATCCCGTCGCCGGCCGCCGGCGTGGTCGAAGAAGTACTGTGCAAGCTGGAAGACGAAGTTGGCACTGGCGACCTGATCTTCAAGCTGAAAGTCGCTGGCGCAGCGCCTGCTGCCGCCCCGGCACCTGCCGCTGCTGCACCAGCCAAGGCTGAGGCTGCCCCAGCCGCCGCACCTGCCGCTGCCGCCCCGGCTGCTGCTGCCCCTGCACCGGTTGCTACTGCGCCGGCTGCTGGCAGCAACGCCAAGGTTCACGCTGGCCCAGCGGTACGTCAGCTGGCCCGTGAATTCGGTGTTGACCTGGGCGCGGTTGCCGCGTCCGGCCCGCACGGCCGCATCCTGAAAGAAGACGTGCAGGTCTACGTCAAGGCGATGATGCAAAAGGCCAAGGAAGCGCCGGCAGCCGCCGGCGCAACTGGCGGCGCTGGCATCCCGCCGATCCCTGCCGTGGACTTCAGCAAGTTCGGTGAAGTGGAAGAAGTGGCCCTGACCCGCCTGATGCAGGTCGGTGCTGCCAACCTGCACCGCAGCTGGCTGAACGTGCCGCACGTGACCCAGTTCGACTCCGCCGACATCACCGAGCTGGAAGCCTTCCGCGTAGCGCAGAAGGCCGTGGCCGAGAAGGCTGGCGTCAAGCTGACCGTGCTGCCACTGCTGCTCAAGGCCTGCGCCTTCCTGCTCAAGGAACTGCCGGACTTCAACAGCTCGCTGGCGCCAAGCGGCAAGGCCATCATCCGCAAGAAGTACGTGAACATTGGCTTTGCCGTGGACACCCCGGACGGCCTGCTGGTCCCTGTGATCAAAAACGTCGACCAGAAGAGCCTGCTGCAGCTGGCTGCCGAAGCGGCTGCGCTGGCTGAAAAAGCCCGCACCAAGAAGCTGTCGGCTGATGAGATGCAAGGCGCTTGCTTCACCATCTCCAGCCTCGGCCACATTGGCGGCACCGGCTTCACGCCGATCGTCAACGCGCCAGAGGTGGCGATCCTCGGTGTGTCCAAGGCAACCATGCAGCCGGTCTGGGATGGCAAGGCCTTCCAGCCGAAGCTGATGCTGCCGCTGTCGCTGTCCTACGATCACCGTGTGATCAACGGCGCTGCCGCCGCGCGCTTCACCAAGCGCCTGGGCGACGTGCTGGGCGATATCCGCACCATGCTGCTGTAAGGCAGCCCACTGCCCCTCCTGGCGAGGGGCAGTACCCTTTTCGAGCTGCCACGCTCGTACCTCAACCCCGTCGATTGGCGGGGCTTTTTTTTGCCTGGATATTTTGGGAGGGCTGCGCCCATCTGTGGGAGCGGGTTCACCCGCGAAGATTCCAACTCGGTACATGGCACCGGCTACGCCGGTGTTCGCGGGTAAACCCGCTCCCACAGGCCGCAAAGCGGCCCCAAAATCTCCAGGCAAACTTCAGATTCCGACCAGACAGCCGATAACCCGTACACAGCATCACACACGGCTGCTTGCCAGCCCCCAGGACATGATGCAACCTTGCCAGATTCGCCGCCCCAAGGCCGCGTTCCCTCTTCAAGCGAGTCTTCGATGAAAAGCCAAACCGATGCCGCCAGCCGTGTGGCGGCCGAGGTCGTCACGCCGTTACCCGTGCCCTCGCGGCTCGGCATGCTGCGTTTCGAACGGCTCAACGAAGCCACCTGGGCCATGCTCTACCTGGACCCAGCCTGCGAACGCCAGTTCGGCCTGCAAGCCGCTGACCTGTGCGCCCTGGTAGACGCACCCTACGCCAGCCTGATGGAGCCCGAGGCCCGCTACCGGCTGCACGACGAGATTCAGCTGCAACTGACCCAGCGCGGCTACTACCGCGTGCGCTACACCTTGCACACACCCAATGCGTCACTACGCCTGCTGGAGGCCGGTGAGGCTTACAAGCAGCACAGCCGCCAGCTGTTGCGTGGCTACCTGAGCGTGCTCGACGACCAGCCCGACGATACCGGCGAGGCCGATGCCAGTGCCCTGGAATCGCGCAACAACCGGCTGCAACTGGCGTTGCAACTGAACCAGCGCGCACAACAGGAACAACTCGAGCACCTGGAGCGGGTACGCAGCCAGCAAGACCTGATCTTGCGCCTCGCGCGCCAGCGCTATAGCTCTGGGAACTCACTGCTGGAGGCCGCCCAACTGATTACCCAGAGCGCCTGCGAAATCTACAAGGTCGACAGCGCCAGTATCTGGCACCTCGAAGAGCAGCGCCTGGAACCCATCACCGCCTGGTACCGGGACGCACAGGTACACCGCCAGCCCCAAGCTATTGATGCCAGCCGCTTCCCCGACTACCTGGATGCGCTGCATGCCAGCCGCGCCATCGACGCCCACAATGCCGGCCATGACCCGCGCACCCGCGCCCTGGCGCAAAGCCTGCGCCCAGAAAACAAAGCCATGCTCGATGCCAGTATCCGCGTCGACGGCCAAGTGGTCGGCGTGCTGTGCCTGGAGCAGACCGGCCAGGCACGGGCCTGGCAGTCAGACGAAATTGCCTTTGCCGGCGAGCTGGCCGACCAGTTTGCCCAAGTCATCACCAACCACAACCGGCGTACCGCAGCCAGCGCTTTGCACCTGTTCCAGCGTGCAGTCGAGCAGAGCGCCAGCGCCTTCCTGCTGGTCAACCGCGACGGCGTGGTGGAATACGTCAACCCAAGCTTTACCGCCATCACCCAGTACAGCACCGAGGAAGTTCAAGGCCGTCACCTGGGCGAGCTGCCGGCGCTAGAGAACCTCAGCGAATTGCTGTTCGATTCGCCGTCCAGCCTGGCTATGGGCAATAGCTGGCAGGGCGAGTTCAAGAGCCGACGCAAGAACCTCGAACCCTACTGGGGCCAGTTGTCGATTTCCAAGGTCTACGGCGACAACCGCGAGCTGACCCACTACATCGGCATCTACGAGGATGTCACCCAGACCAAGCTGGCCCAGCAGCGCATCGAGCGCCTGGCGTACACCGACAACCTGACCAACCTGGGCAACCGCCCGGCGTTCATCCGCAGCCTGGACGAGCGCTTTGCCCGCGATGGCGAGAATTCGATGTGCCTGTTGCTGGTGGACATCGACAACTTCAAGCGCATCAACGACAGCCTCGGCCACCAGACCGGCGACAAGTTGCTGATCAGCCTGGCCCGGCGCCTGCGCAACAGCCTGCACACCGGCGGTATCCTGGCGCGCTTTGCCAGCAACGAGTTTGCCGTGTTGCTCGACGACACCAGCCTGGAAGATGGCCAGGGCGTCGCCCAGCAATTGCTGCGTACCCTCGACAAACCGATGTTCGTCGATAATCAGCTGATCAACGTCACCGCCTCGGTAGGCTTGGCCTACGCGCCGTTGCACGGCGCCAACCCGGCCAGCCTGATGAAAAACGCCGGCTTGGCGCTGCACAAGGCCAAGGCCAACGGCAAGCACCAGGTGCAGGTGTTTACCGAAGTGCTCAATGCCGAAGCCAGCTACAAGCTGTTTGTCGAAAACAACCTGCGCCGCGCCCTGACCCAGAACGAGCTGGAGGTGTTTTACCAGCCCAAGCTGTGCCTGCGCAGCGGCCGCCTGCTGGGCCTGGAAGCGCTGCTACGCTGGAACCACCCCGAGCGCGGCATGATCCGCCCGGACCAGTTCATCAGCGTGGCCGAGGAAACCGGCCTGATCATCCCGATTGGCAAGTGGGTGGTACGCCAGTCATGCCGCATGAGCCTGGAGCTGCGCGAAGCCGGCATGGGCAACCTGCACGTGGCCATCAACCTGTCGCCCAAGCAGTTCTCCGACCCGGACCTGGTGGCCTCGATCAGCTCGATCATCAAGGAAGAAGCTCTGCCCCCGCATTTGCTGGAGCTGGAACTGACCGAGGGCCTGCTGCTGGAAGCCACCGAAGACACCCACCGCCAACTCGACGAGCTGAAGGCCTTGGGCCTGACCCTGGCCATGGACGACTTTGGTACCGGTTATTCGTCGCTGAGCTACCTGAAGAAGTTTCCGATCGACATCCTCAAGATCGACCGCAGCTTCATCAACGAAATCCCGGATAACCAGGACGACATGGAAATCACTTCAGCGGTGGTGGCCATGGCCCACAACCTCAAGCTGAAGGTGGTGGCCGAAGGTATCGAGACGCCGGCGCAGTTGGCGTTCCTGCGCCGGCACCGCTGCGACGTGGGCCAGGGCTACCTGTTCGACCGGCCGATCCCAGGGCGCGAACTGGCCGAACGGCTGAAGCGCTACCCGCGTGGCCCGGTGGCCTGACAGCGGCGCCAACCTCGGGCACTATAGGACCCATTCGGGCCCTTTCGCGGGCACGCCCGCTCCCACAGGGACACCACACTATTCCAAATCTGTGGGGTCCCTGTAGGAGCGGGTTTACCCGCGAAAGCCCCAACACCTATCCCACTGAATAGACACAGAGGAACGGCCATGGTCCTGCGTTCGGAAATCCTGGTGAACAAAAACGTCATGCCTACCGCGGAACAGGCCCTGCCTGGCCGCGAAACGCCAATGAAGTTGCCCGAATTCCATTACGTGTTCAAAGACACCCCACTGCTCGGCCCGTTCTTCGAAGGCGCTATCGACTTCGCCATCTTCGGCCTGGGTTGCTTCTGGGGCGCCGAACGCCGCTTCTGGCAGCGTGAAGGCGTGGTCAGCACCGTGGTTGGCTATGCGGGCGGCTTCACCCCCCACCCCACCTACGAAGAAGTCTGCTCGGGCCTGACCGGCCACACCGAAGTGGTGCTGGTGGTCTTCGACAAGGACAAGGTCAGCTACCGCGAACTGCTGGCGATGTTCTGGGAACTGCACAACCCCACCCAGGGCATGCGCCAGGGCAACGACATCGGCACCCAATACCGCTCGGCCATCTATTGCACCAGCCCGGAACAGCTTGAGCAGGCCAAGGCCAGCCGCGATGCGTTCCAGGCCGAGCTGAGCAAGGCCGGCTTCGGCGAAATCACCACCGAAATCGACCAGGCGCCGACCGTGTACTTCGCCGAGGCCTACCACCAGCAGTACCTGGCCAAGAACCCGGACGGCTACTGCGGTATCGGCGGTACCGGCGTGTGCTTGCCACCGAGCCTGCAGGGTAACTGACACATGAGCACGATGACCCTGTTCCACTCGCCCCTGTCGCCTTTCGTACGCAAGGTCATGGTGGTGTTGCATGAAACCGGCCAGCTTGAGCGGGTAAAGCTGCAGCCGGTGAACATCAGCCCAGTCAGCGGCGACCCGCAGCTCAACCAGGACAACCCGATCGGCAAGATCCCGGCCCTGCGCTTGGAAGACGGCACCGTGCTGCACGACAGCCGGGTGATCTGCGAGTACCTCGACCTGCAGCATGTTGGCCTGCCGCTGCTGCCGCGCGAGGGCTCGGCGCGCTGGCGGCGCATGACCCTGGTGTCGCAGGCCGATGCGATCACGGATGCGGCGGTGTCGAGCCGCTATGAGAGCTTCCTGCGGCCTGAGGACAAACGCTGGGACGGCTGGCTCGAAGCGCAGGCCGAGAAGATTCGCCGTAGCCTGGCCAACCTGGAGCAGGAACACCTGCCAGAGCTGATGTCCGGGTTCGACCTGGCGGCGATCGGTGTGGCTTGCGCACTGGGCTACCTGGACCTGCGTCAACCCGAGTTTGGCTGGCGCGAGCGCCAGCCTGGGTTGGCGGCGTGGTATGCCGAGGTGGCCAAGCGGCCGTCAATGCTGGCAACGGCACCAGTAGCCTGAAGGGCCTCTTCGCGGGTACTGCAAAGGCTTCAAGGGCTGTGCAGCACTTGTAGGAGCGGGTTTACCCGCGAAAGGACCGGTACTGGCGGCTGCGATTAGCAGTCAGGCTTGCCAGCCGTAAACTTCTTGGCCGGGTTGACCGCGGCCTTGAACTCGCGCAGCGCCTTGGAGCCAATCAGCAACGGGTAGTTGAAGCTGCTGCGGTCGACCAGGTTGACCTCCACGGTGCGCTTCACGTCACCCAGGCACAGCTCCAGGTCGACCACCGGGCGCTTGGAGATCTCTGGCGCATCGCCCTCGTCCTCTTCATCGGCACGGCCCTTGATCTTGCTGATGCGCGAGACCTTGTGCTCGTACACCTTGCCGTTCGAGTCCTTGGTCGCCAGGCGGAAGCGCACCCACTCGTCGCCATCACGGGTGAACAGCTCGATGTCCTTGGCCGACAGCGAAGCGGTAAAGGCACCGGTGTCCATCTTGGCTTTAAGGGTTTCGCCCAACTCGGGCAGGGCAATGTTCTCGTAACGGCCGTAAAGGGTGGGCTCAGCAGCCATTACCGGCAGCGCCAACAACGACAACAGGGCAAGCAGAGGTTTCACAGGCAGGCATCCTTGAAAAGGTTCAGTGCTTAGACTGCACTGGCAGGATAGGTTCGCTGCCAGAAGCCTAACCAACATAATGTGAAACATTTGTCCGCGCTGCTGGGCATTGGACATTTGGCGTAGGGCGCAGCGCTGCTTATCATTGCCAACCGCTTATCTCCCACAACAAGAGTCTTTTTATGCGTCGCCTGCTGACCGGCATTCTCACCACCACCCTGCTGCTGCTCAACACCGTGGTGTTGATCTGCCCGCTGCTGGTCTTCGCCCTGCTCAAGCTGGTGCTGCCGGGCCGCGGGCGTGACTATGCCTCGTGGGCGGTGATGTGGGTGGCGGAAACCTGGTCGGAGATCGACAAGGCCATCTTTGCCCTGTGTATCCCCACGCAGTGGGACATCCGTGGCGTCGAGAACCTGCGCAAGGACACCTCGTACCTGGCGGTGAGCAACCACCAGACCTGGGTCGACATTCCGGCACTGATCGAAAGCCTCAACCGCCGCACACCGTTCTTCAAATTCTTTCTGAAAAAAGAGCTGATCTGGGTACCACTGCTGGGCCTGGCCTGGTGGGGCCTGGATTACCCGTTCATGAAGCGCTACAGCAAGGCGTTTCTGGAAAAGCACCCGGAGCTGAAGGGTAAGGACCTGGAGATCACCAAGGCCGCCTGCGAGCTGTTCAAACGCCAGCCCGTGACGGTGGTGAACTACCTGGAAGGCACGCGCTTTAGCGAGGCCAAGCGCCAGCAGCAGCAGTCGCCTTATCGTTACCTGCTAAAACCCAAGGCGGGTGGCGTGGCGTTCGTACTCGCGGCGTTGGGGGACCAGCTGGATGCCTTGCTGGATGTGACCATCGTCTACCCCGGCAACAAGGCCCCGGGTTTCTGGGCCCTGCTCAATGGCAGCATCAGCCGGGTGATTATCGACATTCAGGTGCGTGAGCTCGACCCGGCGCTATGGTCGGGGGATTACGAGAATGACCCTGAGTTCCGGCAAACCGTGCAGGCCTGGGTGAACCAGCTGTGGGCGGGCAAGGACGAACGGATCGAGCAGCTGCGGGCGGAGATCAGCTGAGATCTTTGCCTGAACCGGCCCTACAAAACCCTCAGACCGACGGTTGGGTCAATGGCGCGGGAGTGGTCCACAAGCTCCCCAGGTTCTGCAACAGCGACCCGGCAATCCCCTGCTGCCCCAGGTATTGCAGCAGCAAAGGCGCAAACTGCCCGATCATCCCGGTATCCATCCCCAGCGCCTTGAACGCGTTGTCCAGGTCGCTGCGGTTCTCCACGTTGTTACCCAACGCATTGCTCAATGCCGACTGGCTCTCGCTGTTCTTGCCGAGCAAATCCCCTAACCCACTCAAGCCACCCAGTACATTGGCCCCGGCAAGCAAGTCCAGGCCTGGCACGGCTTTGGTCAACTGGCCGTAGTCATCGGAACTCAGGTTATTACGCGCCAGCCCCAACATCGCCCCTGCCCCGCCCACAGCCTGTTCGGGGGTGATCTTCAATTCGCTGCCCAGGGTGTTGAGCAGATTGGCCTGCGCCGCAGGCGCCTGCACCTGGCCTTGTTGCGCCGGGGTCTGCATCGCGGACACGGCGTTGGCGGCGTCGCTGAGATTGAAGGCGAACACCGGGCTTGCGGCCAGGGTCATCAGGGTTGCCAGGGTGAATGCTTTCATCGGGAGGGACCTCGTCGGCCGGAATGGCCTGGGAAACGAGGTGTTCGACTGGTTTTTCAAAGGTTTGTTCCAGGCCATGTATCGGCTCGCCGGCCTGGCGCGGTCTGGTCGGGAGACCACTCCCACAATGCCCGAATCCCAGTTAGCAAAAAGCCCCTCAAACTGAGGGGCTCGTTGTTACATCATGCCGTCAAGCAGCCCCCCACATCTTGTGCGGGTCGATCACGAATTTCTTCGGTACGCCTGCATCGAACTCGCCATAACCTTCCGGCGCCTGGTCCAGGTTGATCACCTGTACACCAACCACTTCGGCAATGTTGATGCGGTCCCACATGATCGCCTGCATCAGCTGGCGGTTGTACTTCATGGTCGGAGTTTGGCCAGTGTGGAAGCTGTGCGACTTGGCCCAGCCCAGGCCGAAGCGGATGCTCAGCGCGCCAATTTTGGCGGCGGCATCGACCGCGCCCGGGTCTTCGGTCACGTACAGGCCCGGGATACCGATCTGGCCGGCGACGCGGGTCACTTGCATCAGCGAGTTCAGCACGGTAGCCGGGGCTTCATGCTTGGCACCTTCGTGGCCGTGGCCGCGGGCTTCAAAGCCGACAGCGTCGACGGCGCAATCCACTTCCGGCTCGCCGAGGATATCGACGATCTGCTCGTGCAACGGGGTGTCCTTGGACAGATCGACCACTTCGAAGCCCTGAGACTTGGCGTGGGCCAGGCGGGCCGGGTTGAGGTCGCCAACGATGACGCAGGCAGCGCCAAGCAGGCGCGCCGAAGCAGCAGCTGCCAGGCCGACCGGGCCAGCACCAGCAACGTAGACAGTGCTGCCTGGGCCAACGCCGGCAGTCACGGCACCGTGGTAGCCGGTTGGCAGAATATCGGACAGGCAGGTCAGGTCACGGATCTTCTCCATGGCCTTGTCGCGCTCTGGCAGTTTCAGCAGGTTGAAGTCGGCGTACGGCACCAGCACGTATTCGGCCTGGCCGCCGGTCCAGTCGCCCATGTCGACGTAGCCGTAGGCACCGCCAGCGCGTGCTGGGTTGACGGTGAGGCAAACACCGGTGTGCATCTCTTTGCAGGAGCGGCAACGGCCACAGGCGACGTTGAACGGTACCGAGACCAGGTCGCCGATCTGCATGCGCTCGACGTCGCTGCCCTTCTCGACGATCTCACCGGTGATTTCGTGGCCCAGGACCAGGCCGACCTGGGCAGTGGTGCGGCCGCGGACCATGTGCTGGTCGGAACCGCAGATGTTGGTGGAGACCACCTTCAAGATCACGCCGTGCTCAATCTTCTTGCCGCGTGGGTCCTGCATTTTCGGGTAGTCGATCTTCTGCACCTCGACCTTGCCGGCGCCGAGATATACCACTCCACGATTGCCAGACATGCTCTTACCTCGCTTGATTTATATTTATGCAGCGGTGGTGAACGCGCCGCCATCCATGGGCGGCATGTGTTTCTGGAATGAGGGGAATTGTGGGCCTGATACGGCGAGATGCACTGACTGGGAGCGACAGGGAGATGCCATTTAGCGGCAGGTAAAAAATGGTGAGGCCATTCGCGGGCACGCCCGCTCCCACAGGAATTGCGCAACCTTCAAGGCTGGCACTTTACCTGTGGGAGCGGGCGTGCCCGCGAAGAGGCCGGAACAGGCGTTAGAGCACGACTGTCCGATTGGCGTTGAGGAACACCCGCCGCTCAATGTGATACCCCACCGCCCGCGCCAGGGTCAGGCACTCAATGTCACGCCCCTTGGCAATCAGGTCTTCCGGATAATGGCTGTGGTCCACCACCTCGACCCCCTGGGCAATGATCGGCCCTTCGTCGAGGTCGTTGTTGATGTAGTGCGCCGTGGCGCCAACCATCTTCACGCCCTTGTTGTACGCCTGGTGATAAGGCTTAGCGCCTTTGAACCCCGGCAACAACGAGTGGTGAATGTTGATCGCCCAGCCGTCCAGGCGCCGGCACAGCTCAGGCGACAGCACCTGCATGTAACGGGCAAGTACCACCAGCTCGGCGCCGGTTTCCTCGATTACCTGCAGCACCTTGCGCTCCTGCCCCGGCTTGTCCTTAGGGTCGAGCGCAAAGTGGTAGTAAGGAATCTTGTGCCACTGCGCCAGCGGCTCAAGGTCGGGGTGGTTGGACACCACCGCCACCACGTCCATGGCCAGCTGACCGATGCGCTGGCGGTACAGCAGGTCGTTCAGGCAGTGGTCGGCCTTGGACACCATGATCACCACCTTCGGGCGGTGGTTGGGCGCGGTTAGCTCGAAGGCCATGCCAAACGCATCGCTGCGCTCGGCAAGGCCGGCACGGAAGCCGGCTTCGTCGAAATCGTCCGGCTGGCGGAACTCCACGCGAATGAAGAAGCGCCCCGACAGGCGGTCATCGAAGGAGTGGTGCTCCGTGACGTAGCAGCGCTGCTCGAAGAGGTAACGCGTCACCACGTCGACGGTGCCGAGCATGCTCGGGCAGTCGGCGGTGAGAATCCAGGTATCCGGTGCCCGACTCATGTTCTGTTCTCCTTAAGCCTCGATGCTCAGGCCGTATTCGGCCGACGCGTCCTGCAGCCACAGCCACCAGTAATCGGCGAAGCTGCGGCGAATCACCAGTTCCCAAGTGTCTTCGGCGGTACGGCGGATCACCAGTTGCGACTTGGCGAACACGGTGCCAACTGCCTTGCCCACCGGGAAGTTGTTCGGGTGTACATCATAGCTGGTGGACTTCATCAGCACTTCGCGCACGTTCGGGCCGCGCAGTTCCAGCAGGCTCTGCCCGCCGCTGACGTTGACCATCTGGATGTGCTGGCCTTCGAGGGCTGCGCGCAGCTTTTGCTCGACTGCCAGTTCCTGGCCACCGGGGACGATCAGCAACCACTCGTCAGGGCCGACCCATTGCAACGACATCTCGTTGTTGGCAACCACGGTCAGGGCCACTGGCAGCTCCAGGCCCAGGGCCTTGTGCACACCGGCGGCGAACTCTGGGTCATGGCCATCGCCACGCAGGGTCAAGTGGCCGAGGAACTTGCGTTCACGCAGGGTCACGCCTGCGTTCTTGCGGCCTTTGCCAACCAGGCTGGCCAGGTCGGCGTGGTGCAGTGGCGACTGGGCTTTGGCCTCTGCGCCGGGGTTTTGCTGGTAGACGTTGATAGCGCTCATTTCTTACCTGCCTTGAATTCTGGATTCGACCACGATGCCTGCGGGAGACGGTCATCCTGTGGGAGCGGGCATGCCCGCGAATGCGATGGTGGATTCACCGCCCTCTTCGCGGGTACGCCCGCTCCCACAGAGACCTCATTCCAAACTGGGCATCGGTTGGTACCGGGGCCTTAGACGTTCTGCCGCTCACCCTTCGGATCGAAGAACACCGAAGACACGATTTCCGCTTCGATCACGCTGCCATCGGCCTGCGGCGAGTACACGCGCTCACCCATGCGCTTCAGGCCGCCCTTGACCACGCCCATGGCGAACGAGTAGCCCAGGGAGTTGGATGCGTAGCTGGAGGTGACGTGGCCAACCATGTCCATCGGGATCGGTTGCTTGGGGTCGAATACCAGCTGGGCGCCTTCCGGCAGCCACTGGTTCGGATCCACAGGCTTCAGGCCGACCAGCTGCTTGCGGTTCTCGCGCACGCAGTCTTCGCGGTTCATGCCACGCAGGCCAATCCACGAGTACGGCTTGTTGCGACCCACGCACCAGCTCATGTTCAGGTCGTCCGGGTTCATCGAGCCATCAGTATCCTGGCCGACGATGATGAAGCCCTTCTCGGCACGCAGTACGTGCATGGTCTCGGTGCCGTACGGGGTCAGGTTGTACTTCTTGCCGGCCTCGATGATCTTTTCCAGCACGCCCATGGCGTAGTTGGCTTGCACGTTGACTTCGTACGACAGTTCACCGGTGAAGGAAATACGGAACACGCGGGCAGGTACGCCGCCAACGTTGCCTTCCTTCCAGGTCATGAACGGGAAGGCTTCCTTGTCCATGTCGATGTCGGTCAGCTCGCTCAGCAGCTTGCGGCTGTTAGGACCGGACAGGGTCATGGTGGCCCAGTGGTCGGTTACCGAGGTGAAGTACACCTTCAGTTCCGGCCATTCGGTCTGGTGGTACAGCTCCATCCACTGCAGCACGCGGGCGGCACCGCCGGTGGTGGTGGTCATGATGAAGTGGTTGTCGCCGACGCAGGCGGTTACGCCGTCGTCGAAGACCATGCCGTCTTCCTTGCACATCAGGCCGTAGCGGGCCTTGCCCACGTCGAGCTTGGTCCAGGCGTTGGTGTAGATGCGGTTGAGGAACTCGCGGGCGTCTGGGCCCTGGATGTCGATCTTGCCCAGGGTCGAGGCGTCCAGCAGGCCCACGCTGTCACGCACGGCCTTGCACTCACGGGTCACCGCGGCATGGATGTCTTCACCGGCTTTCGGGAAGTACCACGGGCGCTTCCACTGGCCGACGTCTTCGAATTCGGCGCCGTTCTTCACGTGCCAGGCATGCAGGGCGGTGAAGCGTACGGGCTCGAACAGGTGACCACAGTGACGGCCCGCTACCGCGCCGAAGGTGACCGGCGTGTAGTTGGGGCGGAACATGGTGGTGCCCATTTCCGGAATGGTGATGCCGATCGAACGGGCGGCGATGGCCAGGCCGTTGATGTTGCCCAGTTTGCCCTGGTCGGTACCGAAGCCCAGTGCGGTGTAGCGTTTTACGTGTTCGACCGACTCGAAGCCTTCACGGGTAGCCAGTTCGATACCGGCAGCGGTCACGTCGTTTTGCTGGTCGACGAACTGTTTCGGCCCTTTGGTACCCTTGTCGTGCGGCACCTGGAACAGCGCCACGGTGGCCTCTTCCTTGCGCGCTACGGTTTTCGGCAGGCTGCCAGCGGTGGCCTTGAAACCGGCTTCGGTGGCTGCACGTACGCCGCCTTCGAAGCCATCGGCAATAACGTCGCCCAAGGCGTAGACGCCATGGATACCGCCCACGCACACACGCTTTTGCGGGGCATCGCCCGGCACGAAGCCAAGGATGTCGTCACGCCATACCGGGCGACCGCCCAAGTGCGAAGCCAGGTGAACGATCGGGCTGTAACCGCCGGAAGTTGCGATCAGGTCGCACTCGAGGGTTTCGCCAGGGCTGGTGACCTTGTGCGCTTGCACGTCGATGGCGGCCACGCGGGCGCCGGTGACGTGCTTGCTGCCCTTGGCCTCGACCACGGCGCTGGAGGTAAGGATGCGAATGCCTTTCGCACGTGCTTCTTCAACCAGCGAACCACGCGGGTTGTGGCGGGCATCGGCAATGGCGACCACTTGCAGGCCAGCATCGTGCCAGTCCAGCGCGGCGCGGTAGGCGTGGTCGTTGTTGGTCGACAGCACAAGCTTGCGGCCAGGGGCCACGCCGTAGCGGCGAACGTAAGTGGAAACAGCACCGGCCAGCATGTTGCCCGGCACATCGTTGTTGCCGTACACCAGTGGGCGCTCGTGGGCACCCGCAGCCAGCACTACGCGCTTGGCGCGAACACGGTGCACGCGGTGGCGCACCTGGCCGATCGGGGCGCGGTCGCCGAGGTGGTCGGTGAGGCGCTCGTGAATGGTCAGGAAGTTATGGTCGTGGTAGCCGTTGACCGTGGCGCGTGGCAGCAGGGTCACTTCCGGCAGGCCTTCCAGCTCTTTGACCACGGCGCTGACCCAATCAGCGGCAGGCTTGCCGTCCAGGGTTTCGCGGGTGTCGAGCAGGCTGCCGCCGAACTCCTCCTGCTCGTCGGCCAGGATCACGCGGGCACCGCTGCGCGCAGCGGCCAATGCCGCAGCCAGGCCAGCAGGGCCGGCACCGACGATCAGCACGTCGCAGTGCTGGTTCATGTAGTCGTAGCTGTCCGGGTCGTTCTGCAGCGGCGCGCGGCCCAGGCCGGCTGCCTTGCGGATGTACTTCTCGTACGTCATCCAGAACGATTTCGGGTACATGAAGGTTTTGTAGTAGAAGCCCGGCGGCATCATGCTGCCACCGACCTTGCCGAGGATGCCCATGACGTCGTTATTGACGTTTGGCCAGCCGTTGGTGCTGGTGGCTACAAGGCCCGCGTACAGTGCCTGCTGGGTGGCACGCACGTTAGGGATCTGGGTGGCTTCGCTGGAGCCGATCTGCAGGATGGCGTTCGGCTCTTCGGTACCGGCGGCGATGATGCCGCGTGGGCGCGAGTACTTGAAGCTGCGGCCAACGATGTCGACGCCATTGGCCAGCAACGCGGCGGCCAGGCTGTCACCGGCATAACCCTGGTAGGTCTTGCCGTTGAAGGTGAAGTTCAGGACCTTGCTGCGGTCGATACGGCCGCCGCTGGCGAGGCGATAGGTCTGGCTCATACTTTTTCCCCTTGGCCTTTGACGGTCGACGGTGCGTTCGCAGCTTTGCCGTTGGCGGTCACTTGCGGCTTCTCGCCAATCTTGTAGGTTTCCAGAATCTCGTAGGTCACGGTGTCACGGGTGACGTTGAAGTACTGGCGGCAGCCGGCAACGTGGTCCCACAGTTCATGGTGAATACCGCGCGGGTTGTCACGGTAGAACATGTAGGTACCCCACTCCTCGTCGGAGCAGGCGGCAGGGTCCAGCGGGCGGGCGATGTGCGCTTGGCCCGAGGCGTGGAACTCTTCTTCGGAGCGCAGCTCGCCACAATGGGGACAGAATATATGCAACATGACGGTGGCTCCGGTTAGTGGGCGACGGCGGCGGCGCCGTGTTCGTCGATCAATGCGCCGTTGTAGAAACGGTCCATGGAGAACGGCGCGGCCAGTGGGTGCATTTCGCCTTTGGCCAGGCTCGCGGCGAAGACGTTGCCCGAACCCGGGGTCGCCTTGAAGCCACCGGTGCCCCAACCGCAGTTGAAGAACATGTTTTTGACCGGGGTCTTGGTGATGATCGGGCAAGCGTCCGGCGAGGTGTCGACGATGCCGCCCCACTGGCGGTTCATACGTACCCGCGACAGGTTGGGGAACATCTCGACGATAGCCTGCAGGGTGTGCTCGATCACCGGGTACGAACCGCGCTGGCCGTAGCCGACCCAGCCGTCGATACCGGCACCGATCACCAAGTCGCCCTTGTCGGACTGGCTGATGTAACCGTGTACGGCGTTGGACATAATCACGCTGTCGATGATCGGCTTGATCGGTTCGGATACCAGCGCTTGCAGTGGGTGCGACTCCAGCGGCAGGCGGAAGCCGGCCAGCTTGGCCATGTGCCCGGAGTTACCGGCAGTGACCACGCCGACGCGCTTGGCGCCGATGAAGCCCTTGTTGGTCTCCACACCGATCACCGCGCCGTTTTCCTTGCGGAAGCCGATCACTTCGGTTTGCTGGATCAAGTCCACGCCCAGGGCGTCGGCGGCACGGGCATAGCCCCAGGCCACGGCGTCGTGACGAGCCACGCCACCACGGCGCTGTACGGTGGCACCGAGGATCGGGTAGCGGGTGTTCTTGGAGCAGTCCAAGTACGGGATTTCGGCCGCAACCTGGGCAGTGTTCAGCAGCTCACCATCAACGCCATTGAGGCGGTTGGCGCTAACCCGGCGCTCGGAATCGCGAATGTCCTGCAGGGTGTGGCACAGGTTGTAGACGCCGCGCTGGGAGAACATCACGTTGTAGTTGATGTCCTGGGACAGGCCTTCCCACAGCTTCATGGCGTGTTCGTACAGCTGGGCCGATTCATCCCACAGGTAGTTGGAACGCACGATAGTGGTGTTACGGGCGGTGTTGCCGCCGCCCAGGTAGCCTTTTTCGATCACAGCAACGTTGGTGATGCCGTGTTCTTTGGCCAGGTAGTAGGCCGTGGCCAGGCCATGGCCGCCACCGCCAACGATGACCACGTCGTAGACCTTTTTAGGGGTTGGCGTGCGCCACATGCGCTGCCAGTTTTCGTGGTGGCTGAGGGAGTGCTTGAAAAGGCCGAAGCCCGAGTAGCGTTGCATGGTCGTTTACTCCACTCAGCGGTAAACAGGGAAATCAGCGCACAGGGCTGCGACGTTCTTCGCCACATCGGCTTCGACGTCTGCGTCACCGAGGTTGTCGAGGATGTCGCAGATCCAGCCGGCCAGCGCCACGCATTGGGCAACCTTGAAGCCACGGGTGGTGACGGCCGGGGTGCCGATGCGCAGGCCCGAAGTGACGAACGGCGATTGTGGGTCGTTCGGCACGGCGTTCTTGTTGACGGTGATGTGCGCGCGGCCCAGGGCGGCGTCGGCGTCTTTACCGGTAAGGCCCTGGCGAATCAGGCTGACCAGGAACAGGTGGTTGTCGGTACCACCGGAAACCACGTCGTAGCCACGGTCGATGAACACCTGGGCCATGGCCTGGGCGTTTTCGATCACTTGCTGCTGATAGGCCTTGAAGCCTGGCTCCAGCGCTTCCTTGAAGCACACGGCCTTGGCGGCGATCACGTGCATCAGCGGGCCGCCCTGGGCGCCCGGGAACACCGCAGCGTTCAGCTTCTTTTCGATCTCTTCGTTGGACTTGGCCAGGATCAGGCCACCACGTGGACCGCGCAGGGTCTTGTGGGTGGTGGTGGTGACCACGTCAGCGAACGGGATCGGGTTCGGATACAGGCCAGCAGCAACCAGGCCAGCCACGTGGGCCATGTCGACGAACAGCAGCGCACCGACCTTGTCGGCAATGGCGCGGAAGCGTGGGAAATCGAGGGTTTTGGAATAGGCCGAGAAGCCAGCAACAATCATTTTCGGCTTGTGCTCGACCGCCAGGCGCTCGACTTCGTCGTAGTCGATCAGGCCGGTTTTGGTGTCGATGCCGTACTGCACAGCATTATAGAGTTTGCCCGAAGACGACACTTTGGCGCCGTGGGTCAGGTGGCCACCGTGGGCCAGGCTCATGCCGAGGATGGTGTCACCCGCCTGCAGCAGGGCCAGGTAGACCGCGCCGTTGGCCGAAGAGCCGGAGTGCGGCTGGACGTTGGCGTAGTCGGCACCGAACAGCTGCTTGGCGCGCTCGATGGCCAGGGCCTCGACCTTGTCCACGTGCTCACAACCACCGTAGTAGCGCTTGCCCGGGTAGCCTTCGGCGTACTTGTTGGTCAGGCCGCTGCCTTGGGCCTGCATCACGCGCTTGGAGGTGTAGTTTTCCGAGGCGATCAGCTCGATGTGGTCTTCCTGGCGCTGTTCTTCGGCATTCATCGCCGCCAGCAGTGCATCGTCGTAACCTTGGATTTGGTCTTGCTTGCTGAACATCGTGTATCTCCCGGCAGCGATCGTTTCTTGTCGTGGGGCACTGTGGCCCTTTGTGGCGATGGTATGACTGGCCGGGGCAGGTCAGATGCCTGCGCACGCCTTGCAATGGCGCGTTTACGACATTCGCACCGCACATTTTCTCAAGGGCTTCGTCTGGAGCCGCCGTTGCCAAATCGTGCGTCACCTATCATTTCTGCCAGTGGGCCAAAAGCCGGCGCCCTCATATCCTTGCTTTCGACACGTCGATAACCGTTATCGGCGTAATTCGGAGTTCAAGAAAATGCCTGAACACTCACTAAACAAAGGCAGCTGGGGCAAGTTGAATTTCAACTTCGACCCTGCCGCATGGGGTTCACTGGTCTTGGCGCGGCCTGGTGACTTTATTGACATGGTAACGTTTGATCATCAACGGGTTTACGATAAAGTCCAAAGTAGCGAGACACAGTTGAGTCGCCAGGGTAACTTCCTTACCCTTCACCCAGCCAACGCAGCCGTGCTTGATAAGCAAAGGATCACTGAAAGAGAACTTTCAACTATTTCAAGACAGCAAACCGCAACCTTTACATATGTTCAGCTGTATGCCTCCAACCAAACCATCGCTATTTTCGATGACAAAAATTCACGATCTGGCCAAATTGCCCTGGCGGCAACCTCAGAACTGCTATTTAATTCCACGCGCTATAAAATCGACTTCCGCTACATCAATGCCTTTCTGGATGAAGTTACCCATGAATTTACAGCGGTGTATTGGGATATTTATCTAGTTGCCGTTTGAGTGTCAGATGCTCGATACAAGAAGCCGACCACACCTGCGGACTGGCGGCAGCGCCGTCCGCACTTGTATAGGCAACCCCACTGCGATGGTTTAGAGTGCTGTTCTGCGTCGTTCACAGGACAGTGTCATGACAGATAAAAGCCAACAATTCGCCAGCGACAACTATTCCGGTATTTGCCCCGAAGCCTGGGCGGCCATGGAAAAGGCCAACCACGGCCACGACCGTGCCTACGGCGACGACCAATGGACCGAACGCGCCGCGGAATACTTCCGCAACCTGTTCGAAACCGACTGCGAAGTGTTTTTCGCCTTCAACGGCACCGCCGCCAACTCCCTGGCCCTAGCCTCACTGTGCCAGAGCTATCACAGCGTAATCTGCTCGGAGACCGCCCACGTCGAAACCGACGAATGCGGCGCGCCGGAGTTCTTCTCCAACGGCTCCAAGCTGCTGACCGCACCCAGCGTCATCGGCAAGCTGACGCCGCAGTCGATCCGCGAAGTGGCGCTCAAGCGCCAGGACATCCACTACCCCAAGCCACGTGTGGTCACCCTCACCCAGGCCACCGAGGTCGGCACCGTCTATCGACCCGACGAGTTGAAGGCGATCAGCGCCACCTGCAAGGAGCTGGGGCTGAACCTGCACATGGACGGCGCGCGCTTTACCAATGCCTGCGCCTTCCTCGGCTGCAGCCCGGCCGAACTGACCTGGAAAGCCGGCGTCGATGTACTGTGCTTTGGCGGCACCAAGAACGGCATGGCGGTGGGTGAGGCGATCCTGTTCTTCAATCGCCAGTTGGCCGAAGACTTTGACTACCGCTGCAAGCAGGCCGGGCAACTGGCGTCGAAGATGCGCTTCCTGTCGGCACCGTGGGTGGGCCTGCTGGAAGATGGCGCCTGGTTGCGCCATGGCGCGCATGCCAACCGTTGCGCACAGCTGCTGGCCGCACTGGTGAGTGATTTGCCAGGGGTCAAGTTGATGTTCCCGGTGGAAGCCAACGGGGTGTTCCTGCAAATGCCGGAGCACGCCATCGAAGCGCTGCGCGGCAAGGGCTGGCGGTTCTATACCTTTATTGGTAGCGGCGGGGCGCGGTTCATGTGTTCCTGGGATACCGAAGAGGAACGGGTGCGCGAATTGGCGGCGGATATCCGCAACATCATCACCGCCTGACAGAACGCATTCGCGGGCTTGCCCGCTCCCACAGGGATCTCGCTGGGTTCAAGGCCAGCGATGCCCCTGTAGGAGCGGGTTTACCCGCGAAGACGCCCACACCGCTCTAAAGCTTGAACCCACCCATCTGCCGCGCCAGGTCCTCGGCCAAACCACGCAACGCCTGGCACTCTTGCCGACACCCCTGCACCTCTGCCGCCGTGTCCCGCGCCAAGTCGGAAATGCCCTGCACCGTGCGGTTAATCTCCTCGGTCACAGCCGACTGTTCCTCTGTGGCCGTGGCTACCTGATGGTTCATGTCGCTGATATGCTCCACCTGGTCGGTAATCGCGCCCAGCGACGCCCCGGTACGCTGGCTCGACTCCACACCACTGCCGGTCGCCTGCTGCCCCGCCTGCATCGAACTCACCGCCGAACCTGCGCCCTGCTTCAGGCGCTGGATCATCTGCTGCACTTCATCGGTGGACGACTGCGTGCGTCGGGCCAGCGTGCGCACTTCGTCAGCCACCACGGCAAACCCGCGGCCCATCTCCCCTGCCCGTGCGGCCTCGATGGCAGCATTCAGCGCCAGCAGGTTGGTTTGTTCGGAAATACTGCGGATCACCGCTAAAACCTCATCGATCGAGGCGACTTCGTCCGCCAACTGGCTAACCGCGTCAGCCGCTTTGCCAATATCGCCCGACATACCTTCGATACCTCGAATCGAGCGCTGCACAACCTCGCGCGCCTGCAAGGCCTCATCCCGCGCCGATTGCGAGGCCTGGGCCGCGTCACCGGCATTGCGGGCGATATCCTGAACGGTCAGGCCCATCTCATGCACAGCGGTGGCGACCATTTCGGTCATCTCCTGCTGGCGCCCGGAACGTTCGGCGGTGTTGTCCACCACCTGCGTTACTTGCTCGACCGCTCGGTGCAACCGCTCGGAAGTGCTCAGCACCTCGCCGATAAGGCTACGCTGGCTGTCGAGGAAACGGTTGAAACCGCGGGCCAGGTCGCCCAGTTCATCCTGACGCGAATCGTCCAAGCGGTGGCTGAGGTCACCCGCGCCGCTGCCAATCTGCACCAGCGCGCCAGTGACGCGGCGGATCGGGCGTACCAGGCCACGCGCCAGCAGCACCACCAGCAGCAGCGACACCAAGGCCACGCCGCCGCCTATCAGGCTGGTCAGCCACACCGCCTGGTGCATTGGCGCATAAATTTCCTGTTCCGGCACCTCGGCCACCAAGGTCCAGTTGAGGTCGCGCAGCGGCAGGCCAAGCGCCAGGTAGCTTTCGCCATCTCGGTTGAAGCGGCTGCTGCGCAAGCCCTCGCCACCGCTCATTACCGCCTTGGCAGCCTCTGCACCGAGCTGCTCGGTGAGCTGGCGCTTGCCACTGAAGGCTGCATCCGGGTGCACCTGGATAAGGCCATCATTACGCACCAGGAACACCTTGCCGCGCTCGCCGAAACTGAAGTCGTGGATGAGTTGCGATAGCGCGGTCATGCGCAGGCCCATGCCTGCCACGCCGATCAGCTTGCCGGCCTTTTCCACACGGTAATCGATGAACAGTGCCAACTCGCCAGTGGCACCGTCGATGTCGATGTTGATCAGGCGCTCGGCGCCGCTATCGATGTAGCCGTAGAACCATTTGTCCTTGGGGTTGCTGCGGCTGAGCGTACGGTCCAGGCCGTTCTCATTGTAGTAATGGCCGGTTTCAGTCGAAACGAACAGCGTGGTGAAGGCGTGACTACGCTGTTTGGCAGCCTGCAGGTATTCCACAAAGCGTGGCGCTTCGGCAGGGTCTTCACCGGCGGCAAGCCAGTCGCGCAGCAGTGTGTTGCCGGCAATGTCGGCCGCCGCCACCAGTGGCTGGCCGAGCATGCGCTCGATGTCGTTGCGAATGGCTTCGATGCTGGCTGGCAGGGCAGTGTCGACCAGGTAGCGCTCGGTGAGGCGGTTGAGCGCCACGGTGAAGATGATGACCACGACCAGGATGCTCGCCAGCAGGGCAGCGCCCATGCTGGTGATCAATTGCCACTGGATGCTCTTACGCCAGATACCCATGCCCTGCTCCCCGCAACATTATTGTTTTGCGGAAAGTGTATACACTTGCGTATCCAGTTAATCCAGTGATCTGAAGCAATCAGATGCACCTTGTGGGAGCGGGTTTACCCGCGAATGCGATGTAGCATTCACCGCCGCATTCGCGGGTGAACCCGCTCCTACAAAGAGTCGGTGCAGAACGTTATTGCTCGGCAATGGTCCGTACGATGGCGTCCACGGTTGCGTCGATCTGCGCCTGGGTACGCGCCAGAGTCTGTTGATGCTGTTTCTGCAACTCAACCTGCTTGGAGCAAAGGTTAAGGGCAGCCAGCACCAGGAGCTTGTCACCGATCAAGGTCGGGTACTGACGCTTGGTCTCGTTCAGGGCAGTGTTGAGCATCCGTACCGCCTGGGCCAGGGTTTCTTCCTGGCCTTCGGGCGCCTTGATCGAATAGTCGATGCCGAGTATCGACACGACATTGATCGGCTGCTCTAGCAGTCTCATGCGCCGACAACGCCCGCGCTGGCGCGCTCAACCAAGGCCTGGATACGTGCTGCGGTAGCACCGTTCTTCTCTTCCTGCTCCATCAGCGACAGCTGCAGGGTTTCGTTCTCTTCCTTGGCCTGGGCCAGTTGCTGACCGAGGGTGGCGTTTTGCTCAGTAAGTTGAGCGTTTTTCTGCATCAGGTCGCTGACCAGTTGCTCGATTTGATTCAGGGATGCTTCCAGCATGGGTCTATCTCAGGTTGTTGCGAGGGGCGCACACGATAAAGAAAAGTGCGGCCCATCGCCATTAAATATCGGATTCACAAGGTGTCTGACCCGCAGATTGACAGAGTAACCCCCGCCTTGTTCCGATCTGCGTCAACCGCCGGTCAGGAAAAGGTTAGCCACCTCACATTTTTAACCCGTCGCGCTCAAGACTGATCAGTCACGACCGATAGCTCGGCAAGCCTTTTTTCGTCGCACTTTGCGCACCCTTGCTCCCTTGTCTGGATCCTCCCCTCCATGTCTCTTCGCAATATGAATATCGCCCCGCGCGCGCTCCTCGGCTTCGCGCTTATCGGCCTATTGATGCTCGGCCTTGGCATCTTCTCCCTGGTGCAGATGGGCAACATCCGCCAAGCCGGCGTCGCCATCGAGCAGGTCAGCGTACCCAGCATCAAGCTGCTCGACGAGCTCACCGCGCTGAACCTGCGCATGCGCACCCTTTCCTACCGCCTGCTGCTCAACCGCGAGCCGGAAACCCAGCGCGACACCCTGAGCCTGCTGGACCAGCGCAACACCCAGATCGACCGCGCTCGCCAAGCCTACCTGGCGATGATCAGCGCCACCGACGAACAGGCTGCGTTCGACCAATACGGCCAGTTGCTCAACCAGTACCGTCAACTGGAGTCGCGCATGCGCACC
Organism: Pseudomonas sp. Leaf58; assembly: GCF_003627215.1. Lineage (NCBI taxonomy): Bacteria > Pseudomonadati > Pseudomonadota > Gammaproteobacteria > Pseudomonadales > Pseudomonadaceae > Pseudomonas > Pseudomonas sp. Leaf58. Next base: position 371,197 of record NZ_CP032677.1, on the reverse strand, counting down.
CTGAGCCAGGCCAACCGCATCGATGAACTGCGCGACCTGCTCAACCGCGACCTGCTGGCCAACTCCGAGCAGATCAACAAGGTCATGGATACCCTGGTGCGCATCAACACCGAGCAGACCCGCGCCACCAACGAAAAAGCCGCCAACCAGTACGCAGCCGCCTTCGCCCTGGTCATCGGCTTGTTGATCGCCGCCAGCGTCCTGACCTTCCTGTGCGCCTACTTGCTGACCCGCAGCATCGTCAAACCCATTGAGGAAGCGCTAACGGCAGCCGAGCAGGTCGCCGACGGTGACCTGACCCACATCATCCGCGCCGAAGGCACCGACGAAGCTGCCCGCCTGCTGCGTGCGATGGCACGCATGCAGGACAAGCTGCGCGACACCCTGCAATTGATCGCCGGCTCCGCTACGCAGCTGGCCTCGGCTGCCGAAGAGCTGAATGCAGTCACCGATGAAAGCGCCCGGGGCCTGCAACAACAGAACAACGAAATTGAACAAGCTGCCACCGCCGTTACCGAAATGACCAGCGCGGTGGAAGAAGTGGCGCGCAATGCAGTGAGCACTTCCGAAGCATCCAGCGAAGTCAGCCGCTCGACCGGCGATGGTCGGGACCTGGTAATGGAAACCGTAGGTGCCATCGAGCGCATGAGCGGTGACGTGCAAGCTACTGCCACACTGATTACTCACCTGGCCGAACAGTCGCGGGACATTGGCAAGGTACTCGACGTGATCCGCGGCCTGGCTGACCAGACCAACTTGCTGGCGCTAAACGCGGCCATCGAAGCGGCGCGGGCCGGTGAGGCGGGCCGTGGGTTTGCCGTGGTGGCCGATGAAGTGCGGGCACTGGCCCACCGCACCCAGCAGTCGACCAGCGAGATCGAGCGGATGATTGGCACCATCCAGGGCGGTACCGAAAAGGCTGTGGAATCGATGCGCACCAGCACTGACCGCGCGGAATCGACCCTGAACATCGCCCGTGGCGCGGGCATGGCGCTGGACACAATTGCCGGGGCGGTGGCGCAGATCAATGAGCGTAACCTGGTGATCGCCAGTGCGGCGGAAGAGCAGGCGCAGGTGGCACGCGAAGTGGACCGCAACCTGGTGAACATCAATGACCTCTCGGTGCAAAGTGCCACCGGGGCGCATCAAACCAGTGCGGCGAGTGCTGAGTTGTCGCGCCTCGCCGTGGATTTGAATGGGTTGGTGGCACGCTTCCGTACCTGACCAGAACAACCTGGGGCTGCAAAGCAGCCCCCTGCAATTTCGGATCAGTAATCGATCCGCACATCCCCTTTCGGCACACTGCAGCACGACAGAATGTAGCCTTCGGCTTCGTCCTCTTCGGTAATACCACCGTTGTGCTCCATCTCCACTTCGCCGCCCAGCTTGAGCACCTTGCAGGTGCCGCAAATGCCCATACCGCAGGCTTTCGGGATCATCAAGCCAACCTTGGCCGCCGCCGCATGCACGGTCTCGCCTGGGGCGATGCGGATGCTCTTCTCGCTGCCGATGAACTCCACCAGGTTGAGGTCGGAGGCGTCCAGCTCCGGCGCGTCGGCAGCCTGCTCGGCGTGCTCGACCGCGTCGGCCTTGGCTTCCGGCGGCGTCGCACCAAACGACTCCTCGTGGTAGTTCTTCATGTCGAAACCAACCGCTTCGAGCATGCGCTTGACTGCACTCATGTACGGCGTCGGGCCGCAGCAGAACACCGTGCGCTCCATGTAATCCGGCGAAATCAGCTCCATCAGGCGCTGGTTCAGGTAGCCACGGTACCCCGCCCAAGGCTCACCCAGCCCGTGCTTCTCGCAAATGATGTGCAGGCTGAAGTTGGGGATGCGCGACGCCATCTGTTCCAGCTCGCGGTGATAAATGATGTCCTTCGGCGAACGGGCGCTGTGCACGAAGACCATGTCGACGTTGGCATTGGTGTCGTAGAACCAGCGCGCCATGGACATCACCGGGGTAATGCCCACGCCACCGGACAGGTACAGCACCTTGCCCGCGGGGAAGTCGATGGCGTTGAACAACCCGACTGGGCCGTGCACCGGCAGCTCGGCGCCTTCGTGCATGGTGTCATGGAGGAAGTTGGACACCAGGCCGCCCGGTACACGCTTGACGGTGATCGAGAAGCTGTAGGGCACCGACGGCGAGCTGGAAATGGTGTAGGAGCGCATCACCGGCTTGCCTTCGATCTCCAGCTCCAGGGTAACGAACTGCCCTGGCTTGAAGAAGAACATGATCGGTTGGTCGGCCATGAAGCAGAACGTGCGCACGTCCCAGGTCTCCTGGATGACCTTGACGCAGCGCACGATGTGGCGGCCGTTGGCCCAGGTCTGGGTAGTGACCGGATTGAGGAAGGTATCGGACATGTTCATCTCCAGCAGCCGACAATTGGCCTTTTTATGGCTTGGATAATGCGCAAGCTTGCGCCTGCGTACATTCCTGCCAGCGACATCGACGTGCTTATCGCGACCAGCCCCGCACCACAAGGGCTGCGTAGTCGTAATTCAATTCGGCCATGTCGCCCATGGATACGGTTCGTGACGCCTTCGGACGCACACTCCACGGCAAAACAACATGCTGTTTCTTGATGAGCAGCCTTGCGGCACCACAACAACGATTAGCCACCTTTTGCCGGCCGCATACGGCCCCGAGGAATACACGATGGACGTCACCGCAACCCTGAGCCTGGGCGATCCACTGGAAGCTGCACGCAAGGCTACCGCCGAGATGCTGCAGACCCGCGAGCGCACCTACTCGCTGCCCCAGCCTTTTTACACCGACGAGCGTCTGTTCCAGATCGACATGCAGGAGATCTTCCAGAAAGAATGGCTGATCGCCGGCATGACTTGCGAAATCCCGGCGAAAGGCAACTACATCACCTTGCAGATCGGCAATAACCCGATCCTGGTGGTACGTGGCGCCGAAGGTAAGGTGCACGCCTTCCATAACGTTTGCCGCCACCGCGGTTCGCGCTTGTGCGTGAGCGACAAAGGCAAAGTGGCCAAGCTGGTTTGCCACTACCACCAATGGACCTATGAACTGGACGGTCGCCTGCTGTTCGCCGGCACCGAAATGGGCGCCGACTTCGACATGAAGGAGTACGGCCTCAAGCCTGTCAACGTGAAGGTTGCCGGCGGCTACATCTTCATCAGCCTGGCGGAAAACCCGCCTGCCATCGACGAGTTCCTGGCTACCCTGGAACACTACATGGAACCGTACGACATGGAGAACACCAAGGTGGCGGTGCAAACCACCTTGATGGAAAAGGCCAACTGGAAACTGGTGCTGGAAAACAACCGCGAGTGCTACCACTGCTCCGGTTCGCACCCTGAGCTGCTGCAAACCCTGCTGGAATGGGACGACACCAACGACCCGCGTGCCAGCCAGGAATTCAAGGACCACGTGGCCAGCTCTGCGGCCGCCTGGGAAGCCGAGAAAATCCCGTACCTGCACAAGAGCCACGGCCTGCGTAACCGCATTGTGCGCATGCCGCTGCTCAAAGGCACCGTGTCGATGACCATGGACGGCAAACAGGCCTGCCAGAAGCTGATGGGCCGCATTCAGAACCCAGACCTCGGCTCGATGCGCATCCTGCACCTGCCGCACTCGTGGAACCACTGCATGGGCGACCACATGATCGTGTTCACCGTGTGGCCGATCAGCGCCCAGGAAACCATGGTCACCACCAAGTGGTTGGTGCACAAGGACGCCGTGGAAGGCGTGGATTACAACCCCGAGCACATGCGCAAGGTATGGGACGCCACCAACGACCAGGACCGTCGCCTGGCCGAAGAGAACCAGCGTGGCATCAACTCCACCGCGTACCAGCCTGGGCCGTACTCGAAAACCTACGAGTTTGGTGTGGTCAACTTCATTGACTGGTACAGCCAGCGAGTGCTGAACAACCTGGGAGCGGAACCTGCGCCTTACCTGAAGGAAGTGCAGGCACAATAAGCCCGACCCCCGCCACTGAACACCTTGGTGGCGGGGTCTTCCCCATCTTCATTCCCCGCCTGAAATGCGTTTCCCCCCTTCCCTGCAGCACTCGCCCTCAACAGATCCCTGATCACAATTTGATCAACTTGGTCAATCCCGCGTGGTCCCTCGCGTGCAGCGGTATTCATACACCTTATCCACAGAGCCACCAACAGAGTTTGTGAGCAATCGCGAAAGCCTTTGCACCACAGCTGTGGATAAGCGCTTCAAGGTCCTGATTATCAAGGTTTGACTGGTAAAAAGGCGCCTTTGATCATTTTTTGAACAAATTCTTCGAGGCCTTTGAATACGCGGCTCGCAGCCACTATCGAACAGATTATCCACAGAGGGGCTAACAGCGATTGTGGGCAAAAACACCAAGATGCTGATGCGCATGCCGTGAGAGAAGCTGATCGGTTTTTGATCAAATACATGGAAGCGGCGTGGTACAAGGCCTGCGGCCATGCGCCAACACTTTACCCACAGGGTGACGAACAGATTTGGTGGGCAAAAGCGTCGCAGTCAATGCTGTGAATTGAATATAGGAACGGCCTTGTGTCGCGACGGGCTGCGTAGCAGCCCCGGCAATCCTGAGTGGGACTCAAGACCCTGGGGCCTGCTGCGCAGCCCATCGCGACGCAAGGCCGCTCCTATACAGCTCTGCGTCTAGCGGAGGACGCCCTCTTCCAGCAACAGCTTGAGGATGGCTTCGGCGCCTTCCTGCGGAGTAACGTCCTTCAACACCTTGCCACCGCCGCCACTGGCCTTGGCCGTTGCGGCCTTCATCCGGTCGGCACCGCTCTTGGCCTTGATCACCTTAAGCCGCTTGGGCCGTGGGCGAGCCGGTTGCAGTTCGGCCTCCGCCAGCAGTTCGTCGTCGACAATTGCCACGTTGCGCGCCGCCAAAACACCCCGGCGAGCCGGCCCGAAGGCGCTCTGGCGCGGCTTGGGCGCAGCGTTATCCACAGTTGCCAGCAACGGCAAGCGCACCTTCAGCCGACGCCGCTGACCACGCGGCAAGGCCTGCAGTATCTGGGCGGTGCCGTTGTCGATCGACTCCACCTCGGCCAAACCCACGATCAACGGCCAACCAAGCTTCTCGGCCAGCAGGAACGGCAACATGCCGGACCCCTCGCCCGTCTCGGCTTGGCTGCCAGTCAATACCAGCTGCGCCCCGGCGTCGCGCAGGTAATCCCCAAGCACGCCCAGCACATCGGCGCCAGCCGGCTGCTCCAGCACGTCCAAGTGGTCCAGGCCCATGCCCAGGTAGGCACGCAGCGCTTCTTCACGCGGGTCGCCGGCATGCACCACCTGCAAGTTATCCCCAGCCAGCTGCAAACCCAGCTCCACGGCGCGCGCGTCCTGCTCGGCGCGGCGGGCGCGGCCGGAGCTGGGGTGGGCACCGATGGAAACCAGGCTGATCACTTTAGTACTCATGCTCGTGCCCTTATGCCGCGTCGCGCTGGCCGCCGCTGCGGTAGTTATCCACAGCCTCGATCAGTGCCTTGAGAATCGCCGAGCTGTCGCCAATCACCGACAGGTCGGCCCGTTTGATCATGTCGCAGCCCGGGTCCATGTTGATCGCCACCACCTTGTCGCAGGCGCCAATGCCCTGCAGGTGCTGGATGGCCCCAGAGATACCCACAGCCACATAAACCCGTGCGGTAACCCAGGTACCGGTGGCGCCCACCTGGCGATTGCGCGGCATGAAACCGTCGTCCACTGCCACCCGCGAGGCGCCTTCGGTGGCGCCCAGGGCCGCGGTGGCCTGGTGGTACAGGTCCCAATCCTTGACGCCGTTACCGCCCGAGACGATGAACTCGGCCTCGGCCATGGCAATGGTAGCCGGGTCCACGGCCACCGAACCAAGGTCTTCGATGCGCGACAGGCTGCGCGCCACGCTTGTGGACAACTCCACTGGCAGCGCTTCGTGACGGGTTTCGCTGACCGGCTCGGCACACTCTGCCGCCGCCAGGATCAACCGCGGTACGGTGCGCTGCAGGTCTTGCTGGCCCGCCCCGGCACGGCCGATGCACTGGCCGTCCTTGACCTGCCATACCCGCGTTGCCGGGCGTTCGCCCAGCGCTGCGCCCAGGCGCCGGCCCAGTTCGCCGCCACCAGTGCGGCTGTCGGGCAGCAACCAGTGACGGGGGGTGAATTGGTTATCCACAGCCCGCAGGCCCTGCACCAGTTGCTCCGGTGCATAACCCTCGAAGGCCTCGCCCTCGATGACCAGCAGGCGGTCGACCCCGGCTGTGGAAAAGTTGCTTTCCTTGTGCTCACCAAACACCACCGCCAGCACCGCGCCGTCGCTGCCGGCCAGGCTGTGGGCCAGGCCGAGCAGGTCGCGGTCGTGACTGCTCAGGCGGCCGCCAACCATGTCTGGCACCACGGCAATGTAGAACGCCGGTGCCGGTACTTGGTGCAGCGGCAACTTGACCTCCGCCGCCGCCGTACGCCGCCCGCCCACACCGGTGCCCTGCTGGGCGCCGCTGCGGTCGATGCGCTTGATGCCGGCCGGGCCGATGAAGCCCGCAGCAAGCGCATGGGGGTTCTTGCGGATGACGCCGTTAGGCCCCATCCAACTGGTCTGTTGCGTTTGCATGGCCGCGTGCAACGGGTGCAGGCGGTTACGGGCGATCCACTCGGCGCGCGGGTCGCGGCGGATAATGTCGCTCATCAGTGCACCTCCGCAGGTTCACGTTTAGCCGTTTGCGGCTTTGGGGCGGCAGGGGTGTCCTCTTCGATCAGCACGTCGGCGACCAATTCGGCCAGGTCCTTGATCTGTGGGCGCGGCTCAACCACACCTTCGAGCATGGCGGTGCACTGTGGGCAACCCACAGCCACCAACTCGGCCTCGGTCTCGCGAATGTCGTCCATACGCATGTCGGGGATACGCTGCTTGCCCGGGATGTCGGTAATCGGCGCTCCGCCGCCACCGCCGCAGCAGCGCGAGCGGAAGCCCGAACGTTCCATTTCGCGTACTTCGATACCCAGCGCCTTGAGCACTTCACGCGGGGCTTCGTACTCACCGTTGTAGCGGCCCAGGTAGCACGGGTCGTGGTAGGTGACGCTGCCGCCCTTGTGTTGGCCGAGGTTCAACTTCTTGGCTGCGATCAGTTCGGCGATGTAGGTGCTGTGGTGCTGCACCTGGTAGTCGCCGCCCAAAGCGCCGTACTCGTTTTTCAGCACATGGAAGCTGTGCGGGTCGCAGGTGACGATGCGCTGGAACTTGTACTTGGCCAGGGTCTGGATATTGCGCTTGGCCAGCTGCTGGAAGGTCGCTTCGTCACCCAGGCGACGTGCCACGTCGCCGCTGTCGCGTTCTTCCAGGCCGAGCACGGCAAAGTCCACGCCGGAAGCCTTGAGCACTTTGACGAACGAACGCAGGGTGCGCTGGTTGCGCATGTCGAAGGCACCGTCACCGACCCAGAACAGCACCTCGGTGGTTTGCACCTCCGACAGCAGTTGCAGGTTGAGGTCGGCGGCCCAGTTCATGCGCCCGCCAGGGGCGAAACCGCCCGGGTTGTCAGTGGCGATCAGGTTTTCCAGCACCTCGGCGCCCTTGTTCGGGGTAGCGCCCTTTTCCAGGGTGAGGTGGCGGCGCATGTCGACGATGGCATCGACGTGCTCGATCATCATCGGGCATTCCTCGACGCAGGCACGGCAGGTGGTGCACGACCACAGCGTTTCGGCGTCGACCAGGCCATTGACGATCGGCTGGTGCGGGTGGCCGCCATGCTCGCCGATTGGCTTGCCCGGGTACGGGCTGCCGGCAAACTGGGCGTCGGTGCCACCGGCCAGGCCGATGACCATGTCCTGGATGAGCTTTTTCGGGTTCAGCGGCTGGCCGGCGGCAAAGGCCGGGCACATGGCTTCACATTTACCGCACTGCACGCAGGCATCGAAGCCCAGCAGCTGGTTCCAGGTGAAGTCCACCGGTTTTTCCACACCCAGCGGTGCGTTCGGGTCTTCCAGGTCCAGCGGCTTGAGGCCAGTGGAGCGGCCGCCGCCGAAGCGCTCGGCACGGCGGTGCCAGGCCAGGTGCAGGGCACCTGCGAAGGCGTGTTTCATCGGCCCGCCCCAGGTCATGCCGAAGAACAGCTCCGACACACCCCACAGCACCCCCAGGCCGAGAATGGCGACCATTACCCAGCCACCGGTATTGGCCGGCAGGATGCCGGCGACCGGCAACGTGGCAATGAAGAAGCTTGCGGCAAACACCAGCAGGCTCTTCGGCAGGCGCATCCACGGGCCTTTGGACAGGCGCGCAGGCGGGTTGAGGCGGCGTTTGAAGACGAAGATGGCACCGGTGAACATGATCACCGTGGCCACCAGCAGCGCGTAGCCAAGAATCTTGCTCTGCAGGCCGAAGCCGTGCACCAGGATCGCCAGCGCGGCCGACAGCACGAAGCCGCCAGCGGTGGCCACGTGGGTCTTGGACATGTACTTGTCGCGCTCGACCACGTGGTGCAGGTCCACCAGGTAACGGCGCGGCATGGCCAGCAGGCCGCCGATCAGGTTGACCTTGGAGGGCCGGCCACGCCGCCACATGCGCACCCGGCGCAGGGCGCCGAGCACTGCCAGACCAAGGGCAGCGAACAGCAGGATGGGTAGAAGGGTGTTCAACATGGGAGGCTCCCACAACAGCGGTTGCAAGGGGATCAGGCCCCTGGAATCCTGCACCGACCTTGTGGGAGCGGGCGGGCCCGCGAATGCGTCAGTTCAAACAACTTTGTTGTTCATGCCTACGCATTCGCGGGCCCGCCCGCTCCCACCGGGGCCGGTGTGTGCCGACAGTGCGATCAGAAGTCCTTGCACAGGCGCAAGGCGTCGTAAATCGCCGCATGCACGTTGCGCTGGGCCACGCAGTCGCCGATGCGGTACAGCAGGTAGCCCTCGCCCGGCTGGCTGAGGATCGGCTGTGGCTTGATGGCGAACAACGCCTCCACATCGATCTGGCCTTTGTTGCGCGAACCTTCCTTCAGCGCGTAGTACAGCTGCTCGTCAGGGCGCACGCCGTTCTCTACCACCACCTGGTCGACCACGCGTTCTTCCTTGGCGCCGGTGTATTCGTTTTCCAGCACCGCCACCAGCTTGTCGCCTTCGCGGTAGACCTTTTCCAGCATCATGTCGCCGGTCATGATCACTTCTTTGGGGTACATGCTGCGGTAGTAGGTCGGGAAGGTGGTACCGCCCATGGCCACCCCGGGCTTGATATCGTCAGTGACGATCTCGACCTGGCTGCCCTTGTCGGCGATGAAGTCGGCCACCGACATGCCGGTGAACTCGCAGATGGTGTCGTACACCAGCACGTTCTTGCCCGGCGCAACCTTGCCGTCGAGCACGTCCCAACTGCTGACCACCAGCCCTTCGGCGGCGCCCCAGTGTTCGTTTTGCTCCAGGAACGAATGCCCGCCCACTGCCAACACGATCACGTCGGGGCGCAGGTCCTGAATGGCGGCCGCGTCAGCGGCAGTGCCCAGGCGCAGGTCAACCTTCAGGCGCGCCAGCTCCAGCTGGTACCAGCGGGTGATACCGGCAATCTGGTCACGCTGCGGGGCCTTGGCGGCGATGGTGATCTGCCCGCCGATCTGGTCCTTTTTCTCGAACAGGGTCACGTCGTGGCCACGTTCGGCAGCCACCCGGGCCGCTTCCATGCCAGCAGGGCCGGCGCCAACCACCACCACCTTGCGCTTGACGCCGGTGGTCTTCTCGATGATGTGCGGCACGCCCATGTATTCACGGGAGGTCGCGGCGTTCTGGATGCACAGCACATCCAGGCCCTGGTACTGGCGGTCGATGCAGTAGTTGGCACCGACGCACTGCTTGATCTGGTCAATCTGGCCCATTTTGATCTTGGCGATCAGGTGCGGGTCGGCCATGTGCGCACGGGTCATGCCGACCATGTCCACGTAGCCGCCTTCAAGAATGCGCGTGGCCTGGTTCGGGTCCTTGATGTTCTGCGCGTGCAGCACCGGGACCTTGACCACTTCCTTGATGCCGGCCGCCAGGTGCAGGAACGGCTCCGGCGGGTAGCTCATGTTGGGGATGACGTTGGCCAGGGTGTTGTGGGTGTCGCAACCCGAGCCGACCACGCCGATGAAGTCGAGCATGCCGGTGCCGTCGTAGTAGGCAGCGATCTGCTTCATGTCCTCATGGCTGAGGCCATCGGGGTGGAACTCGTCGCCACAGATACGCATGCCCACGCAGAAGTCATCACCGACTTCGGCACGCACGGCTTTTAGCACTTCCAGGCCGAACTTCATGCGGCCTTCAAAGGTACCGCCCCACTCGTCGGTACGCTTGTTGACCCGCGGGCTCCAGAACTGGTCGATCATGTGCTGGTGCACGGCCGACAGCTCAACCCCGTCCAGGCCGCCTTCTTTGGCGCGGCGGGCAGCTTGTGCGTAGTTGCCGATCACGCGCCAAATTTCTTCCACCTCGATGGTTTTGCAGGTGGCGCGGTGCACGGGTTCACGAATACCCGACGGCGACATCAGGGTCGGCCAGTTGAAGCCGTCCCAGCGCGAGCGACGGCCCATGTGGGTAATCTGGATCATGATCTTGGCGCCATGCTTGTGCATGGCGTCGGCGAGGTTTTGGAAATGCGGGATGATGCGGTCGGTCGACAGGTTGACCGATGCCCACCATTCCTGCGGGCTGTCGATGGCCACCACCGACGAGCCGCCGCAAATCGCCAGGCCGATACCGCCCTTGGCCTTTTCTTCGTAGTACTTCACGTAGCGGTCGGTCGTCATGCCGCCGTCAGTGGCGTAGACCTCGGCGTGCGCGGTGCTGAGCACACGGTTGCGGATGGTCAGTTTACCGATCTGAATCGGCTGGAACATTGCTTCGAATGCCATGACGCTATCTCCGGCTTACAACGGCTTTGTAACGAACAGGCCATCTTCGTGGCCTTCTTCCGACCCGCCGTAGACCTGTTCGGCCACGGTGCGGATCGAGCTGCCACGGGCAGCGAGAATTTGGTCCATGGCGCCGGCGAACCAGCCGGTGAACATGTAGTCGACCTTGCGGCCACACTTGCCATAGACGTACACGAACGCAGAGTGCTTGAGCTTGACGCTGCAGGTGCCCTTGTCCAGGTCGATGTCCTGGATTTCAAACAGGCCCCAGCCACGCTGGCTCAGGCGCTTCATGTAGTGCTCGAACACCGCCACACCTTCCAGGCCGTGGCACTCGGCTTCTTTTTCACACCAGTGCCAGGCGGACTTGTAGCCGGCCTTGTAGAGGATTTCGGCGTAGGCGTCAGCGCCCAGCACTTCCTCGATGCCGATGTGGTTATTGACGAAGAAATGGCGCGGCACATACAGCATCGGCAGGGCGTCGCTGGTCCATACACCGGTTTCGGTATCCACTTCGATTGGCAATTGCGGGGCGATCTTGGCCATGGAAACTCAACTCCATAAAAATTTTTTGTTGGGATGCCCCGGCGTTGCTGGCAGGGGCTTTCAGGCTTGGAGAGCGGCTTACTCGCCCCACACGTCCTTGAGGACGTTGACCCAGTTCTCGCCCATGATCTTGCGCACCACGCGCTCGGAGTGGCCGCGCTTGAGCAAGGTTTCGGTGAGGTTGGGGAATTCGCCCACGGTACGGATGCCCAGCGGGTTGATGATCTTGCCGAAGTTGGTCAGGCGACGGGCGTAGCCCTTGTCGTGGGTGAGGTACTCGAAGAAGTCCTGGCCGTGGCCCTGGGTGAAGTCAGTACCGATACCGATAGCGTCTTCACCGACAATGTTCATGGTGTACTCGATGGCCTCGGCGTAGTCGTCGATGGTCGAGTCGATGCCCTTGGCCAGGAACGGCGCAAACATGGTCACGCCGACGAAGCCGCCGTGGTCGGCGATGAACTTCAGTTCTTCGTCCGACTTGTTGCGTGGGTGTTCTTTCAGGCCCGATGGCAGGCAGTGCGAGTAGCACACTGGCTTTTTCGATTCGAGGATGACTTCTTCGGAGGTCTTGGAGCCGACGTGGGACAGGTCGCACATGATGCCGACGCGGTTCATTTCGGCGACGATTTCGCGGCCGAAGCCCGACAGGCCGCCATCACGCTCGTAGCAACCGGTGCCTACCAGGTTTTGGGTGTTGTAGCACATCTGCACGATACCCACGCCCAGCTGCTTGAACACATCGACGTAGGCAATCTGGTCTTCGAACGCATGGGCGTTCTGGAAGCCGAAGAGGATGCCGGTCTTGCCCAGTTCCTTGGCCTTGCGGATGTCGGCGGTGGTGCGCACCGGCATTACCAGGTCACCGTTGTCGCGGATGAGCTTCTGGCTGGCAGCGATTTGGTCGACGGTTGCCTTGAAGCCTTCCCAGACCGATACCGTGCAGTTGGCTGCAGTCAGCCCGCCTTTGCGCATGTCCTCGAACAGCTCGCGGTTCCATTTGGCAATGATCAGGCCGTCGATGACGATACTGTCGGCGTGAAGTTCGGCTGGGCTCATCAGGCTGTCCCCTTTTATTGAATGGGTTGGCGCCAAACCTTATTGCCGGCGCTTTGGGGCCAGCATATGCCTGTGCCCAAAGGCGCCCCGATGCAAAAACGACAGGGGGTTTGCCGAAAGCGTCAATGCGCGACAACACGCCCTCTGGCATGCCGCCTGGCGATGAGAGAGAGTCTCGATAACGACATTTCTGGCCGCTTTATGAACATTTCGTCAGAGAGCTACCGCCTGGCCTTCGGCTGAGCGAGAATCCAGCGATTCGTCAGCCTGGTGAGGAGAAAAGGGATGAGATCAATGGCATGGCTGGTACTGCTGGCTGTCATATCGGGCGCGCAAGCCGGCGAGGAAGAAAGCACCCCGTGTGACAACGTCGAGACCGACCAGCAGACCTACGCCTGCGCTGCGTTCAACAAGCAGACCGCCGAGCGCGAACTGAAAGCGGCGTATGACGACCTGATCCAGCGCATTCGCGACCAGTATGCCGACGAAGGCGACCAAGCCGCCGCCCTGGTTGGGCGCATGGACACGGCCGAAAAGCTGTGGGCGCAGCTGCGCGATGCCGACTGCAAGGTCGAAACCTATGCCGAGAAACCCGGCAGCAAGGCCTTCCAGGCGGCCTGGGATACTTGCGTGGCGCAGCGCAGTGATGACCGCTCGGAGTATCTGCAATCCATTGGGCAGCAGTAGCCGCATTACCTGGGCAGGAAAAGCTTACGCCTTATTTGTCTTGGCAATTCGAACCACAGTGCATCCCAAGCGCCTCAGCCGAGGCGCTGGAATGACCTCAATCGGAAACCAAGACATGACTTCCAACCTCAGCAAAACCGACATGGACAGCGCCATTGCCGCCCTGAAAAAAGAAGGCGAAGAGCGCGCCGTAATGGTCGCCAACACCATCTGCATCTTTGCCCCCGACGTACCCGCCTCGATTGCGGAAGACGTCCTGGACGGCATGCGCCTGATGAACCTGTCGGCAAACAAGAAGTTCGACAAGGAAACCCAGCAGCGTGAGTGGTACAACTTCTACAACGACGGCCTGGGCAAGTTCGGCTGGACACTGACCGGCGCCGCTCATGTAGAAGAAGCGCTGGACAAGGACACCCACACGCTGGCAACCCTGGCGCCTGAAATTGTCACCGTGCAGATCGGCAGCAACCATCGGCTGAGCCGTTGCGTAAAGCGCTCCTTCGAAGTGATCGTGAAAACGCCAAAGGCACAGCAACTGCTCGAAGAGAGCAGCGTGAGCGTTTCGGGCAAATCCAGCACCATTCAGATTTCGGCCTGCGAAATGACGCCACAAGGGCTGCCGATCATGCACATGACCAGCGTTCAGCTGAGCTATGACAAAGCCGAGAAGGCCGCAGGCTCTGCCGGCCGCATCATCGACAAATCGAACACCCGTGTGTACCGGGCCTCGCAACAGGGCTCGTTCAGTGTTCGCCACTTCGGTGCCATGCGCGAAGCCGTCAGGCTGAAGCTGGCCAGTCAAGCGGCCGACATCCTGGCGCTGGACATCTGAGCCAAACTTGGCGCCGCCCTGCGGCGCCATTTTCCATTTTTACGTGCACACAAGGGCTTAACCATGCCCGCAATACCTGCCGCCCAACACCTCGAAGACCTCCACGCCTGCCTGCGCCTGTCGCAATTGGATGCAAACCTGGCTCACGACCGCCAGCAAGACGGCCAGCGCTGGTTCAGCCGTTTTCTGAAAACCCTGGAGGATTGCGGTGTCGAACTGTTCGACCGAACAACCAGGAGTTTCGACTGCACCCCCACGGATGCTGTGTTTCAGGAGGTCTTCGCCGGCTGGATTCCGGCACCTCAGGGTCGCAACCAAAGGTTCAGGCGGGTGGCAAGCGATGTCCTCAACGGCTTGAAACAGCCGGACCTCGCCCTACTGTGCAGTACATCGGCCAGCTCGCACATGCGCATCGAATTTGATGAGGATGACCATAACGGGCCAGTGGCGATTGTGTTCCACCTGTGGTGCGAGACCGCTGCGGATACCCCACGGACGCGCGTGGCCCTGCACCTGGATCACTTGGGCAGCAAACTCATGCCCGAGGCCTTCGAGGCCCAGCGAGTACGGATCGAGACCCAACTCCGGGCGCTGGCAGACCTCGATCAATTCTGATCAGCCAGTTGAGGCTTGAGTGCCTGCCGCTCTGCCCGTGGGCAACAGCCGAAGCGCCGTTTGTAGCAGCGCGTGAAGTACGACGGCAGCTCAAAACCGCACGCCACGCTGACCTGGGTGATGCTCATCTGCGTCTGACACAGCAGCTGTCGCGCCTTGTCCAGACGCAGGCCCAGATAAAACCCACTTGGCGTGTCATTCAAATACAAACGAAACAAGCGCTCCAATTGACGCCGGGTGACCTTGGCGCGGGCTGCCAGCTCCAATGTACTCAGTGGTAGCTCGGTATGCTTTTCCATTTCACCAATCACCTGCACCAGCTTGCGATTACTGATGCCATAGCGAGAGGCAATCTGCATCCGCTGGTGATCCTGGCGCGGCCGGATGCGACCGAGCACGAATTGCTCCGACACCTGCACCGCCAGCTCATTGCCATGGGCTTGCGCAATCAGGTCGAGCATCAGGTCGATCGAAGCGGTGCCCCCGGCACAGGTAATGCGCCGCCGGTCGATTTCGAACAACTCCTGGGTCACCTGCAGGCTCGGGTAATTCTCCTTGAACGCTTCCAGCGCCTCCCAGTGCACGGTGGCCCGGTGGCCATCGAGCAGTCCGGCTTCGGCCAGTAGCACTGCGCCGGTGTCAATGCCGCCCAATATCACCCCGTCGTGGTCCAGGCGGCGTAGCGCCTGGTGCAGCGCCGGCCCATAACAGGCCAGGGGGTCGAAACCGGCCACGATCAGCAACATGCTACCAGCCTCCCCCGCCGCCAGCGCCGCATCAGCGTTCACCGACATGCCATTGCTGGCCTGCACCGCGCCGCCATCCAGGCTTAGCACCTGCCAGCGGTACAACGGGCCTTTGAAGCGGTTGGCCACCCGCAGAGGCTCCAGGGCACTGATGAAACCCATGGCCGAGAAGCCGGGCAACAACAGGAAATGAATGATTTGCGGCATTGCATGCTCCACGGCAAAGGTGGTCGCCTCCGTGCAAGAGTTGGTCGCCAGGGTGCGATTTTCCACCCTGCCAGCAGGGTAGCTTCTTAACACGGCCCAGAGAGGTCGAATCCCCATAACAATATGCACTGCCGATGGAGAGCCACCATGCACAGCTTGATCCGCCGCAGCCTGTTGACCCTTGCCCTGAGCAGCATCGCCACTTCCCCACTGTTCGCCGCCGAACCTGCGGCCTGCAAGAACGTCCGCCTGGGCGTGGTCAACTGGACCGACGTCATTGCCACCAGCGCCATGGCCCAGGTGCTGCTGGACGGCCTGGGCTACCAGACCAAACAAACCAGCGCTTCGCAGCAGATCATTTTCGCCGGCATCCGCGACAAACGCCTGGACCTGTTCCTCGGTTACTGGAACCCGATCATGACCCAGACCATCACCCCATTCGTCGACGCCAAGCAAGTCAAGGTGCTCGACAAGCCCAGCCTGGAAGATGCGCGGGCCACCCTGGCAGTGCCCAAGTACCTGGCTGACAAGGGCTTGAAGACTTTCGCCGACATCCACCGGTTCGAAAAGCAACTGGGCGGCAAAATCTACGGCATCGAGCCCGGCTCCGGCGCCAACACCCAGATCAAGGCGATGATCGCCAAGAACCAGTTCGGCTTGGGCAAGTTCCAGCTGGTCGAGTCCAGCGAGGCCGGCATGCTCGCCGCCGTCGACCGCGCGGTGCGACGCAACGAGGCCGTGGTGTTTTTCGGCTGGGCGCCGCACCCGATGAACGTGAACATCGACATGGTCTACCTGGGCGACAGCCAGGACGCCCTGGGCCCTGATGAAGGCCGCGCGACGGTGTGGACGGTGACCGCGCCCGACTATGCCGAACGCTGCCCCAACGCCCACCGCCTGCTAGCCAACCTGACCTTCAGCGCCGAGGACGAGAGCCGCATGATGCAGCCGCTGCTCGACCACAAGGACGCGCTGGAATCAGCCCGCCAATGGCTCAACGACCACCCCGAGGACAAGGCCCGCTGGCTGCAAGGTGTGACCACCTTCGATGGCAAGCCGGCTGCCGACAACCTCAAGCTCACCGCCAACTGATCCGGCCCATTCGCGGGCAAGCCCGCTCCCACAGGTACAGCGCCGCACTCAAGATCAACTTGATCCTGTGGGAGCGGGCTTGCCCGCGAAAAGGCCAGCACAGACACCACGAGGAACCCCGCCATGAACCACGACGTCATCATCACTTGCGCCCTCACTGGCGCCGGCGACACCGCCTCGAAAAGCCACCTGGTGCCAGTCACCCCCAAACAGATCGCCGAAGCCGCCGTAGAAGCCGCCAAGGCCGGCGCCACTGTGGTGCACTGCCACGTACGTGACCCACAAACTGGCCGTTTCAGCCGTGACGTGGCGCTGTACCGCGAAGTCATGGAACGCATTCGCGAAGCCGACGTAGACATCATCGTCAACCTCACCGCCGGCATGGGCGGCGACCTGGAAATCGGCCCAGGCGAAACACCAATGGAATTCGGCTCAGGTACCGACCTGATCGGCCCACTGGAGCGCCTGGCCCACGTCGAAGCACTACTGCCGGAAATCTGCACCCTCGATTGCGGCACCCTCAACTTCGGCGATGGTAACTCGATCTACGTCTCCACCCCGGCGCAACTGCGTGCCGGCGCCAAGCGCATCACCGAGCTGGGGGTAAAGGCCGAACTGGAGATCTTCGACACCGGCCACCTGTGGTTCGCCAAGCAGATGATCAAGGAAGGCCTGCTCGACGACCCGTTGTTCCAGCTGTGCCTGGGCATACCGTGGGGCGCCCCAGCCGACACCACCACCATGAAGGCAATGGTCGACAACCTGCCGGCCAACGTCACCTGGGCCGGCTTTGGTATCGGCCGCATGCAGATGCCGATGGCGGCTCAAGCCGTGCTGCTCGGCGGCAACGTGCGGGTAGGCCTGGAAGACAACCTGTACCTGGACCGCGGCGTGCTGGCTAGTAACGGCCAGTTGGTCGAGCGCGCAGTGGAGATTATTTCGCGCCTGGGCGCCCGTGTGCTGACCCCAGCCGAAGGCCGGGAAAAAATGAACTTCAAACGCCGCTGATCCTTTCAACAATCTCGGCTGCAGCAGAGAACCTGGTGGGAGCGGGCATGCCCGCTCCCACAGGGATTGGCGCTCACCCGAAGAATTCAACTTAGCCTGAGGACTCGATATGCCTTTCATCACCGAGATCAAGACCTTCGCCGCCCTGGGTAGTGGCGTAATTGGCAGCGGCTGGGTAGCGCGCGCGCTGGCCCACGGCCTGGACGTGGTCGCCTGGGACCCGGCACCCGGCGCCGAACAGGCGCTGCGCCAGCGTATCGCCAACGCATGGCCGGCGCTGCAAAAACAAGGCTTGGCCCCAGGTGCGGCACAAGACCGCCTGAGGTTCGTGGCAACCGTTGAGGAATGCGTACGCGACGCCGATTTCATCCAGGAAAGCGCACCAGAACGGCTGGACCTGAAGCTTGACCTGCATGCGAAAATCAGCGTCGCTGCCAAGCCCAACGCTATCATCGGTAGCAGCACCTCGGGCCTCCTGCCCAGTGAGTTCTACGAGTCGGCCACCCACCCCGAACGCTGTGTGGTCGGCCACCCGTTCAACCCGGTGTACCTGCTGCCGCTGGTCGAGATCGTCGGCGGCAAACGCACCGCACCCGAGGCCATCGAAGCCGCCAAAGCCATCTACACCGCGCTGGGCATGCGCCCGCTGCACGTGCGCAAGGAGGTACCGGGGTTTATCGCCGACCGCCTGCTTGAAGCGCTGTGGCGCGAGGCCCTGCACCTGGTCAACGACGGCGTGGCCAGTACTGGTGAAATCGACGATGCCATCCGCTTTGGCGCCGGTTTGCGCTGGTCGTTCATGGGCACCTTCCTCACCTATACCCTGGCCGGGGGCGACGCTGGCATGCGCCACTTCATGGCCCAGTTCGGCCCCGCGCTGCAGTTGCCCTGGACCTACCTGCCAGCACCGCAGTTGACCGACAAGCTGATCGACGACGTGGTCGATGGCACCTCGCAACAACTGGGCGAACGCAGCATCGCCGCGCTGGAGCGCTATCGTGATGACACCCTGTTGGCGGTACTGGAAGCGGTAAAAACCAGCAAAGCACAGCACGGCATGGCCTTTGGCGATTGAGGAACACACGATGCCCGCACTGATCACTT
Organism: Pseudomonas sp. Leaf58; assembly: GCF_003627215.1. Classification (NCBI taxonomy): domain Bacteria; kingdom Pseudomonadati; phylum Pseudomonadota; class Gammaproteobacteria; order Pseudomonadales; family Pseudomonadaceae; genus Pseudomonas; species Pseudomonas sp. Leaf58. The sequence goes on along the minus strand of NZ_CP032677.1, from coordinate 352,460 downwards.
ACCGCACCCCGGTCCAGCAGGACTGGGTCGACTACAACGGGCACCTGCGCGATGCCTTTTACTTGCTGATCTTCAGCTACGCCACCGACGCGCTGATGGCGCGCATCGGCCTGGATGCGGACGACCGTGAGCAGAGCGGTAACTCGCTGTTCACCCTGGAAGCACACATCAACTACCTGCACGAAGTGAAGCTGGGCACTGAGGTATGGGTGCAAACGCAGATCCTCGGCTTCGATCGCAAGCGCCTGCACGTCTACCACAGCTTGCACCGGGCCGGGTTCGACGAGGTGCTGGCGGCCAGCGAGCAAATGCTGCTGCACGTGGACCTGGCGGGGCCGAGGTCGGCGCTGTTCAGTGAACGCAGTATCGAGCTGCTGCAGGGGTTGGTGGATGAACAACAGGACCTGCCACTGGCCGATTTCGTGGCCCGGGTAATGGGCTTGAATAGCAAACCCTGAAAGCGACCATGGCCGCACCTACAGGTGGGGTGCGGCGATTTTGCAGGCAAAAAATAACCCCGGAAAGCCGTGAGCATCCGGGGCCAAGAGCGAGCAACATCCACTGTGCACGAACGAGGGTGACCAAACCCTCCGTTGCGGTAGATGGCTTGAGTGTGCGCACTTCCCAGCAGGTGGATTTAGCCGGAAACGACCTGTTCTTAGCCAAAGCAGCCATGAGGCCATTCAGTGGTTGCGGGCATGTCGCCGTCGTCACAGAATCGGTCGTAAATCACAGCAGCACTCTCTTCGCAATAAAAGGGACAACAGCCATGATGCATGCGGATTTGATTGACCAGGACGATCTGGCAGGCCACCTGCGCGCGCGCGGGTTCGACATTCCGGCCGGGGCCAGTGCCGAGCAGGCCTGCGAGGCGGTGGTACGAGGGCTGAACGAGCCTAATGCGCGGGCCCTGAAGGGGATGGTGGAACAGATGTATACCGGTAGCGCGACAATTTTGCCGGCGGTGCGCCAGGCCATCGACAAACAGCTGTTGCCGGCGTTGGCGCAATTCAATAAGCGCGCCTGACTGATTTCTCCTGCACTGGCCTCTTCGCGGCAAGCCCGCGAAGAGGCCAGCTGCGTTTCAGAGCCTTACGCTGGCAAAGGTCGACTCGTTGCGCGCCTGGCTAAGGGCCGCCATCGGGCCGCTGTGCGGCGATAGGGTCAGGGCCTGCGGGATAGGCATCATCGCCACCTGCTGCGCGGTATTGGAACCCACGCGCTCATCACGCGGCGGAATGCCGAAGTACTCGCGGTAGCACTTGGAGAAGTGCGGGGTGGACACGAAGCCGCACACCGACGCCACTTCGATGATCGACATCGGCGTCTGCTTCAGCAGCTGCCGCGCACGAATCAGGCGCAGCTTCAGGTAGTACCGCGACGGCGAACAGTGCAGGTACTTCTGGAACAGGCGCTCGAGCTGCCGACGCGACACCGCCACGTAAACCGCCAGTTCATCCAGGTCGATCGGCTCTTCGAGGTTGGCCTCCATCAGCGCGACGATTTCCTGCAGCTTCGGCTGGTTGGTGCCGAGCATGTGCTTGAGCGGCACGCGCTGGTGGTCCTGCTCGTTGCGGATACGCTCGTAGACGAACATTTCGGAGATCGCCGCCGACAGCTCACGGCCGTGGTCGCGGCTAATCAGGTGCAGCATCATGTCCAGCGGCGCAGTGCCGCCGGAGCTGGTGAAGCGGTTGCGGTCGAGGGTGAATAGGCGAGTACTCATGTTGACCCGCGGGTAGGCTTCCTGCATGGCTGCCAGGCACTCCCAGTGCACGCTGCAGTCGAAGCCGTCGAGCAGGCCGGCACAAGCCAGCGCCCAGCTGCCGGTGCACACGGCCCCCAGACGGCGCGACTGGCGCGCCTGGGCCTGCAGCCAGGTGACATGCTCACGGGTAACGGTACGCTGGATACCGACGCCTCCGCACACAATCACCGTGTCGATGGGCGGGGCGCTGTGCATGGCTGCATCGGGGGTGATCTGCAAGCCATCACTGGCCCACACCTGGCCACCATCGACGGTCAACGTGTGCCAGCGGTACAGCTCGCGGCCGGACAGCTGGTTGGCCATGCGCAGCGGCTCGACGGCTGATGCCAGGGAAATCAGGGTGAAATTGTCCAGGAGAAGAAACCCGATGGACTGGGGAGCTGTGCGGTTCTGGGTTGGGTTCCCGGAGGTGTAGGACGTCATCGCGGTTTCTCCTCACACAAATGCAGGGTATGCCTCAGGCGGGCACTGATTTCTTGTTATTGACCCCCGTGTCGTTCGCAGGGGCTTACTGCCAAACTCAACGCAAACGCCGTGCCGGAAATTGAACGGCTATCCGAAAAAACCTGAAAACGACGCCTTTATTCGGCAAATCAGGTGCTTTGATCGAGTCGGCCAGATTTCGCAAACGCGCGTGCTAGGCGCCGTGCATGTAACCGCTGAGCAATTTGGTGACACGCGCAGTGTAAGTTGCCCAGAAACGACACTCTTGAGTGTCACCGACAATGCCCGCATTGATAACGACACCCGACGATCGGTATGCGCCGCACTGCACCATAAGGGAGCACTGGTAGTGGTTTTGCACCGTATTTAAATTCACCGGCCTCTTCGCGGGTAAACCCGCTCCTACATGCAGGAGCGGGTTTACCCGCGAAGAGGCCGGTGAGGTCAAGAGACGATCAGCACTCGATAGCGCTGACCGCCAGGCCACCGCGCGAAGTCTCTTTGTATTTGTCGTGCATGTCGGCGCCGGTGTCACGCATGGTGCGGATTACCTGGTCGAGGGAAATGAAGTGCTCGCCGTCACCGCGCAAGGCCATCTGCACCGCGTTGATGGCTTTGACTGCGGCAATTGCGTTGCGCTCGATGCACGGCACCTGCACCAAGCCACCGACCGGGTCGCAGGTCAGGCCGAGGTTGTGTTCCAGGGCGATCTCGGCAGCGTTCTCCACCTGTGGCGGAGTGGCACCAAGCACTTCGGCAAGGCCGGCAGCAGCCATGGCGCACGCCGAACCGACCTCACCCTGGCAACCCACTTCGGCACCTGAGATCGATGCGTTTTTCTTGCACAGGATGCCCACCGCTGCAGCGGCGAGGAAATAGTCAACCACGTTGGATTCGTTAACCGCATCGCTGAAACGCATGTAGTAGTGCAACACCGCCGGGATGATGCCGGCCGCGCCATTGGTCGGCGCGGTAACCATGCGCCCGCCAGCGGCGTTCTCTTCGTTGACCGCCAGGGCAAACAGGTTGACCCACTCCATGGCGCTCATGGTCGAGCCAATCACGTTGGGCTTGCCGACTTCTTGCAGGCTGCGGTGCAGCTTGGCGGCGCGACGGCGCACGTTCAGCCCGCCGGGCAGCGTGCCTTCGTACTTAAGGCCGTTGTTGACGCATTCCTGCATGGCTTCCCAGAGCTTGTGCAGGCCGGCGCGGATCTCTTCCTCGCTGCGCCAGACCTTCTCGTTGGCCATCATCAATTGCGACACGCTGAGGTCGTTTTGCTTGCACAGGCGCAGCAGTTCGGCGGCGCTGTTGAAGTCGTACGGCAGCACCGTTTGATCAGCATCCAAAACGCCGCTGGCAGCCTGTGCGGCATCGACCACAAAGCCGCCGCCCACCGAGTAGTAGGTGTCGCGGTGCAGCTCGCCCTGCTCGCCTTCGGCGATCAAGGTCATGGCGTTGGGGTGGTAGGGCAGGTTTTCGTCCAGCAGCAGCATGTCGCGGGCCCAGACGAATTCGATGGGCAGGCGGCTGTCCAACTGCAGGGTGTTGGTTTCACGCAGGTCAGCGATACGCGGCACGATCTGGGTGGGGTCGATGGCGTCCGGCCACTCGCCCATCAGGCCCATGATGGTGGCGTTGTCGGTGCCGTGGCCGATACCGGTGGCCGACAGCGAGCCATATAGGCGCACTTCGATCCGCTTCACACGTTCCAACTCGCCGCGCTCGCGCAGGCCCTGAACGAACAGGGCGCCAGCACGCATGGGGCCGACGGTGTGGGAGCTGGAGGGCCCGACACCGATCTTGAACAGGTCGAACACGCTGATGGCCATTGTCGAATCACCTCTTGCTGGGCTTGTCTCTGCGCGCCATGCGCAGGGCGGGGCAACTGCTAGGCTGAAGCTGCGAGCCGCCGTGAATGCACGCATCATCAGGCTTTTGCGTAGCCCCCCGCCGTCTGCAACCGACGTACTTTTGTCCAGCAGCGCCGCCCTGTTTTTAGCCCGCTAAACGCCGTTTTCGAGGGGCCTGGTGACGCAAAAATGCGGTGGAGGGGGTGGAAAAATCCATAAGCGACATCGCCCATACTGGATACGACCCGTTCCGTACTGGTTACGACTCCACCAGTAGGCGATTGCCCGGCGCTGGAGGATTATCGAAAGCGACTCGTAAAGCACGGCCACGCATCCTGCCCTCTGCAGGCCTGGTCGACCGGACCGTTAGAACGCCCGGCGACCCACGCGAACCCGAAGACAAAATCCTCAGGAGTCCATCCATGAAAGGTTCACCCTCGCTGTTGCTGGCTGCGTTGCTGTCCACGCCCTTGCTGGCCCAGGCCGCCGAGCCCGAGCAGTGTCAGACGGTAAGGTTCTCGGATGTCGGCTGGACCGACATCACGGTCACCACCGCGACCACCAGCGTTGTGCTCGAAGCACTGGGTTACAAAACCCACACCACCATGATCTCGGTACCGGTGACCTACAAGTCGCTGGCCACCGGCAAGGACCTGGACGTGTTTCTCGGCAACTGGATGCCGACCATGGAGAACGACATCAAGCAGTACCGCGACGCCGGCACTGTGGAAACCGTGCGCGCCAACCTGGAAAACGCCAAGTACACCCTGGCCGTTCCCCAGGCGCTGTATGACAAGGGCCTGAAGGATTTCAGCGACATTCCCAAGTTCAAGAAAGAGCTCGACAGCAAGATTTACGGCATCGAGCCGGGCAACGATGGCAACCGCACCATCCAGGCGATGATCGACAAGAACGCCTTCGGCCTGAAGGACGCCGGTTTCAAGATCGTCCAGTCCAGCGAGGCCGGCATGCTGTCGCAGGTCGACCGGGCGCAGAAGCGCGGCGATGCACTGGTGTTCCTGGGCTGGGAACCGCACCCGATGAACACCCGCTTCAAGATGCAGTACCTGACTGGCGGGGACGAGTACTTCGGCCCCGACTTTGGCAAGGCGACCGTATTGACCAACACCCGCAAGGGCTATGTGCAGGAATGCAGCAACGTTGGCCAGCTGTTGAAGAACTTGTCGTTCGAGCTCAAGGATGAAAGCACCATGATGGGCTATGTCCTGGACGACAAGATGAAACCCGAAGCGGCCGCCAAGAAGTGGCTCAAGGACAACCCTGGCAAGTTGGATGCCTGGCTGGCCGGCGTTACTACCGTGGATGGCAAACCCGGCCTTGAGGCGGCCAAGGCCAAGCTCGCGCAATAACGAACTACGCAATAGCGCTACCTCGGGGCCGGCCGTGCCTGCCCCGGGTTGATTTCAATCTATGCAGGTGGAAGCTCGCTATCATGCTTATCGATCAGAAAATACCCCTGGGCCAGTACATCGCGTCGTTCGTCGAATGGCTGACCCAGAACGGCGCTGAATATTTCGACGCCATCGCGCAAGGCCTGGAGTTCATGATTCATGGCGTCACCAGTGCCCTGACCTGGTTCAACCCCTTCGTCCTCATCGCCCTGTTCGCCGCCCTGGCGCACCTGATCCAGCGCAAGTGGGCGCTGACCGCGTTCGTCGCCCTGTCGTTCCTGCTAATCCTCAACCTGGGTTACTGGCAGGAAACCATGGAAACCCTGGCACAGGTAACCTTCGCCACGGTGGTGTGCGTAGCCATCGGCGTGCCGCTGGGCATCGTCGCCGCGCATAAACCGATGTTCTATACCGCCATGCGCCCGGTCCTCGACCTGATGCAGACGGTACCCACCTTCGTTTACCTGATCCCTACCCTGACCCTGTTCGGCCTGGGTGTGGTGCCAGGGCTGATTTCCACCGTGGTGTTCGCCATCGCCGCGCCTATTCGCCTTACCTACCTGGGCATTTGCGATGTACCCCAGGAGCTGATGGACGCCGGCAAGGCCTTTGGCTGCTCGCGGCGCCAGTTGCTAACCCGCATCGAACTGCCGCACGCGATGCCAAGCATCGCCGCCGGCGTTACCCAGTGCATCATGCTGTCGCTGTCGATGGTGGTGATCGCCGCCCTGGTCGGCGCTGATGGCCTGGGCAAACCTGTGGTCAACGCACTGAACACCGCCGATATTTCCCTGGGCTTCGAAGCGGGCCTGGCGATCGTGCTGCTGGCGATCATGCTCGACCGTATCTGCAAGCAACCGGAACTGCCGGTAAGGGGTGAAGCATGAGCATCATTCGTTTCGAAGACGTCGACGTCATCTTCTCCAACAAGCCGCGCGAAGCGCTGTCACTGCTCGACCAAGGCAAGACTCGCGAGCAGATCCTCAAGCAGACCGGGCTGGTGGTGGGTGTCGAAAAGGCCAACCTGGACATCAACAAAGGCGAGATCTGCGTGCTGATGGGCTTGTCCGGTTCGGGCAAATCCAGCTTGCTGCGATGCATTAACGGCCTCAACACGGTCAGCCGCGGCAAGCTGTTTGTCGAGCATGAAGGCAAGCACATCGACATTGCCCACTGCACCCCGGCCGAACTGAAGATGATGCGCACCAAGCGCATTGCCATGGTGTTCCAGAAGTTTGCCCTGATGCCCTGGTTGACGGTGCGCGAGAACATCAGCTTTGGCCTGGAAATGCAGGGCCGGCCAGAAAAGGAACGGCGCAAGCTGGTCGACGATAAGCTTGAACTGGTGGGCCTGACGCAGTGGCGCAACAAAAAACCGGACGAGCTGTCCGGCGGCATGCAGCAGCGCGTCGGCCTGGCCCGGGCGCTGGCGATGGACGCCGACATCCTGCTGATGGACGAACCGTTCTCGGCCCTGGACCCGTTGATCCGCCAAGGCTTGCAAGACGAGTTGCTGGACCTGCAAGCCAAGCTGAGCAAGACCATCGTGTTCGTCAGCCACGACCTGGACGAGGCGCTGAAGCTGGGTACCCGCATCGCCATCATGAAAGACGGGCGGATCATCCAATACAGCAAGCCGGAAGAGATCGTGCTGAACCCGGCCGACGAGTATGTGCGGACCTTCGTTGCCCACACCAACCCGTTGAACGTGCTGTGCGGCCGCAGCCTGATGCGGACCCTGGACAACTGCAAGCGGGTGAATGGCTCGGTGTGCCTGGACCCGGGTGTTGATTCATGGTTGGACCTGGGTGAAGGCAACTCGATCAAGCGTGCTCGCCAGGGGCAGAACGGCATGGACATGCAGAACTGGGCGCCTGGGCAGGCGGTAGAAGCGTTGGGGCGCAGGCCGACGCTGGTGCACGTGGATATCGGCATGCGCGAGGCGCTGCAAATTCGTTACCAGACGGGCAACAAGCTGGTGCTGCAGGAAAATAACAAGGTGGTGGGGATTCTTGGGGATACCGAGCTTTACCACGCCTTGCTGGGTAAAAATCACGGTTGAAGCAATTGGGGCCGCTTTGCGGCCCTTCGCGGGCGCGCCCGCGAAGGGCTGCGAAGCAGCCCCAGTCAATCAGTCAGCGAACGACGATGCCGCGTGCAGCCATGTAAGCCTTGGCCTCTGGCACCGTGTATTCGCCAAAGTGGAAGATACTGGCCGCCAGCACCGCACTGGCATGCCCTTCCAGAATGCCGTCAGCCAGGTGCTGCAGGTTACCCACACCACCCGAGGCAATCACCGGAATACCCAGCGCATCACTGATAGCGCGGGTCACGCCCAGGTCGAAGCCGTTTTTCATGCCGTCCTGGTCCATGCTGGTCAGCAGGATCTCGCCAGCGCCCAAGCCTTCCATCTTCTTCGCCCATTCAACGGCATCCAGCCCGGTCGGCTTGCGCCCACCGTGGGTGAAGATTTCCCAGCGCGGCGCGTCACCCGGCCCGGACACCTTCTTGGCGTCGATAGCCACGACGATGCACTGCGAACCGAAACGGTCAGCAGCCTCGCCGACAAACTCCGGGTTGAACACCGCAGCCGTGTTGATCGAGACCTTGTCGGCACCGGCATTGAGCAGGTTGCGAATGTCCTGCACGGTGCGCACACCACCGCCCACGGTCAGCGGGATAAACACCTGGCTGGCCATGCGCTCGACGGTATGCAAGGTGGTGTCGCGGCCATCGACGCTGGCGGTGATGTCGAGGAAGGTGATTTCATCGGCACCTTGCTCATCGTAGCGACGGGCGATTTCTACCGGGTCGCCGGCATCACGAATGTTCTCGAACTTGACGCCCTTGACCACCCGGCCGTTATCCACGTCCAGGCAAGGGATGATGCGCTTGGCCAGTGCCATGGTTCAGTCCTCAGCCTTGGTAGTTGTCGCAGAAGGCCTGGGCCTCGGCGACATCGAGGGTGCCTTCGTAGATGGCACGGCCAGTGATGGCGCCGATGATGCCCGGGGCCTTGGCGTCCAGCAGGGCCTTGATGTCGCCCAGGTTGTGAATACCGCCCGAGGCGATCACCGGAATGCGCGTGGCTTCGGCCAAGGCTTTGGTGAAGGGCACGTTGCAGCCCTGCATCATGCCGTCCTTGGCAATGTCGGTGTAGACGATCGCCGAGACGCCATCGGCCTCGAAACGCTTGGCCAAGTCGATGACCTGCACCGAGCTGACTTCAGCCCAGCCATCGGTGGCAACGAAGCCGTCTTTGGCGTCCAGGCCAACAATCACCTTACCTGGGAAGGCCTTGCACGCTTCGGCGACGAACTCTGGCTGCTTGACCGCCTTGGTGCCGATGATGACGTAGCTGACGCCAGCCTTGACGTAGTGCTCGATGGTTTCCAGCGAGCGGATGCCACCACCGATCTGGATCGGCAGGTTCGGGTAGCGCTTGGCGATGGCGGTAACCACCTCACCGTTGACCGGCTGGCCTTCGAAGGCACCGTTGAGGTCGACCAGGTGCAGGCGGCGGCAGCCACCCTCGACCCACTTGGCGGCCATGCTCACCGGGTCGTCGGAAAATACCGTGGAGTCTTCCATGCGGCCCTGGCGCAGGCGCACGCAGGCACCGTCCTTCAGATCGATAGCGGGGATAATCAGCATCTTGGGAACCTGTCTGTTCTTAGGGTTTCAGGGCTTCTCGAGCGCCCACAGATCACTTTCGATGCTCTCGAACCGCTCCTTGAGGTGCAGCTGAACATCGGCAATCGCCCTGTTGTAGTAAAGGGGTGCAATTTCTTTGCTGAACAGCTCAAGGACCTCGGCTACCTCGAACGACCCCAGCTCCAGCTCGAAACGGTCTTCGAGAAAGCGCTTGAGTGTGTCGAGCGCTTCGCGCTCTTGTTCGGGGGCCAGGGTGATGGCCGCGGCCTTGGTCTTCGACCTGCTCATTTACCAGCGCCCGTCCCAGGCAACGAAGTTCTGCAGCAGCTGCAGGCCATGGGTATGGCTCTTCTCGGGGTGGAACTGCACGGCAAAGCGCGAACCATCGGCCAGCGCAGCGGCAAAATCGACACCGTAATGGCCGCGACCAACCACTTGGGCCGGCTTGCCAGCATTGATGTAGTAGCTGTGCACGAAGTAGAAACGCGCACGATCAGGGATGTCGTGCCACAGCGGGTGGTCGTTGGTCTGGCCCACTTCGTTCCAGCCCATGTGCGGCACCTTCAGGTGCTCGCCGTCTTCTTTCAGGTCTTTGCCGAAGAAGCGCACCTGGCCGGGGAACAGGCCAATGCAGTCGACACCGTCGTTTTCTTCGCTGTGCTCCAACAGTGCCTGCATACCCACGCAGATACCGAGGAACGGGCGGTCCTGGCTAACTTCGCGCACCAGGCTGTCGAAGCCCAGGCGGCGGATTTCGGCCATGCAATCGCGAATTGCGCCCACACCTGGGAACACCACACGGTCGGCCTCGCGAATAACCGCGGCATCGCTGGTGACCAGCACTTTACCGGCACCTACGTGCTCAAGCGCCTTGGCCACCGAGTGCAGGTTGCCCATGCCATAGTCGATTACGGCTACCGTCTGCATTTACAGGCACCCTTTGGTGGAAGGCATCTGCCCGGCCATGCGCTCGTCGAGGGTGATGGCCATGCGCAGGGCGCGGCCGAAAGCCTTGAACACGGTTTCGATCTGGTGGTGGGTGTTGTGGCCACGCAGGTTGTCGATGTGCAGGGTTACCAGCGCGTGGTTGACGAAGCCCTGGAAGAACTCCTGGAACAGGTCGACGTCGAAACCACCCACGCTAGCGCGGGTGTACGGCACGTGCATCTGCAGGCCCGGGCGACCGGAGAAATCGATGACCACGCGCGACAGCGCTTCGTCCAGCGGCACGTAGGCGTGGCCGTAGCGGAAGATACCTTTCTTGTCACCGATGGCCTGGGCGAATGCCATGCCCAAGGTGATGCCGACGTCTTCGACGGTATGGTGATCGTCGATATGCGTGTCACCCTTGCACTCGATATCCAGGTCGATAAGCCCATGGCGGGCAATCTGGTCCAGCATGTGTTCAAGGAAAGGCACACCGATATCGAATCGGGCCTTGCCACTGCCATCGAGGTTGATCGAGCACTTGACCTGGGTTTCCAGGGTATTGCGCTCGACGGAAGCCTTACGTTCGACCATCACCAGCTCCGCAAAATCATAGGGCGAAAAGGGTTCCATTATAGGCCCAGAACGCGCCAGCTTGAAACGCGGATGACATATGGCAAAGCGAGGAATTACGCGGCCTGGATACCGCTACAGGTCTATACAACTGGGTAATTGCGGCTACTTGCAGCCCATCGCCGGCAAGCCACCTCCTCTAGGGACCTCACAGCGCTCCAGGCCTGCGGTATACCTGTGGGAGCTGGCTTGCCGGCGATGGGGCCGGTACAGCCAGCCGAATCAGCCGCTGGTATCACTCATCAATGGAATAGCACAGCGGTCTTTTGCAAGGTAATCCACACCCCCCAGGCCAACGGCACGACCACCACCGCCCAGGCCAGCACTACCAGCGGCAGGCTCCCAGGTGCCGCCTTCCACTCCAGCGACCGCGCTGCATCGGCGCCCTTGTCATGGCTCAGCGCACGCTCGGCAGCCAGCTCGGCATCGGTCATGAAGTGCTTGTCGGCCACCGGGCGCACCAGCATGTTGCAGATAAAGCCCAGCACCAGCAGGCCGGCGAGGATGTACAGGGTCATGTCGTAAGCCGCCGCCCGCTCTACGCCGGCGGCCAGCTGATACTCGCGCAGGTAGGTGATCAGCACCGGCCCCAGCACCCCCGCCGCCGCCCAAGCGGTGAGCAAACGGCCATGAATGGCGCCGACCATCTGCGTGCCGAACAGGTCGGCCAAGTACGCCGGGACCGTGGCAAAACCACCACCATACATCGACAGGATGATGCAGAACGCCGCCACGAACAGGGCCACGTTGCCCAGGTGGCCCATGTTCGGCACCAGGCTGTACAAGCCTACGCCCAGGGCGAAGAAGGCAAAGTAGGTGTTTTTGCGGCCTATGTAGTCGGAGAACGACGCCCAGAAGAACCGCCCGCCGATGTTGAACAGGCTCAACAGGCCAGTGAAACCGGCGGCGATGGCAGCAATTTGCGCCAGCTGGGCACTGTTCAGCTCGCTGAAACTCAGTTCGTTGCCCAGCAACTTGCCGGCGAACACTTCCTGCAGCAGCGGCGAAGCCATGCCAAGAATGCCGATACCCGCCGACACATTAAGGCACAGCACCAGCCAGATCAGGGCGAATTGCGGGGTCTTCCAGGCCACGCTGACGTGCACATGGCGGTCGGTGACCATGGTGTTACCGGCCTTCTTCAGGGGTGCGCTCCAGCCTTCAGGCTTCCAGCCGGTCGGCGGCACGCGATAGGCCAAGGCGCCGGCGACCATGAACACGAAGTAGATCGCCGCCATGGCCACGAAGCTCTGCCACACGCCCACCTCCTGCGCGTTGCCGAAGTGGCCCATCAGCGCGGTGGCCAACGGTGCGCCAACCATGGCCCCACCGCCAAAGCCCATGATCGCCATGCCGGTGGCCATGCCGCGTTTGTCTGGGAACCACTTGATCAGGGTCGACACCGGCGAGATGTAGCCCAGGCCCAGGCCGATACCGCCGATCACCCCAGAACCCAGCCACATCAGCCACAGCTGGTGAGTTTTTACGCCAACGGCCGAAATCAGCATGCCGCCGCACCAGCACAGTGCCGACACCAGGCCAGCCTTGCGCGGGCCGGCGTGTTCCAGCCAACCGCCCAACACGGCCGCCGAGCAACCAAGGAAGACGAAGAACAGGGTGTAGATCCAGCTGAGCATGGAGATCGGCCAGTCGCATTCAGCACTGAACATACGGGCCATGAAACCCATGTCCGCCGCGCAGGCAACCGGCGCGCTGATGCCAAGCGCTTGCGACAGGGGCAGCCAGAACACCGAGAAGCCATAAGCCATGCCGATGCACAGGTGGATGGCCAGGGCAGCTGGCGGGACCAGCCAGCGGTTAAAGCCCGGGCGGGCGATGATGCGCTCCTTCGACAGGAAGCCTGGCGCACTGGCCAAGGCCCCCGCCGTGACGGTACTGCTCATGAATCTGATCCTTTTTATAGGGAGAGTGCAGGCAAAGCGGCGCAAGGGTAGCAGCATCAAGTAGCGTGAAAGCAATCTGATATCGTCGTTTTTTGCCTGACTGAAACGGTCATGTAGCCTGTGCCGGCCCTTTCGCGAGTGAGCCCGCGAAGAGCCGGCACAGGCAAAACATCTTTCTGTAGAAAGCCGTACCATCTGCTGTGCACGTAGGAAATACCCTGTATCTCTAGTCGTATACGCAGGGACAACCACTGCGGCGCTATACTCTGGCGCTGGAATTTCAAAATCGGACTACAAGGACTCGCCCATGAAAGCGTTCGGCAAAATCCTGGGACTGGGGCTTCTCGGGTTGCTGCTGATCATCGTGGCGCTGGGCTTCGCCCTGACCCACCTCTTCGACCCTAACGACTACAAAGACGAGATCCGCCAGCTGGCACGTGACAAAGCGCACGTCGAGCTGACCCTCAACGGTGATATTGGCTGGAGCCTGTTCCCGTGGCTGGGCCTGGAGCTGCACGAGGCCAGCATCGCCACCCTGAACAAACCCACCGAGCCGTTTGCCGACCTGCAGATGCTCGGCCTGTCGGTGCGCGTACTGCCATTGCTGCGCCGCGAAGTGCAAATGAGCGACGTGCGCGTCGAAGGCCTGAACCTGACCCTGGCCCGTGACGAACAGGGCCATGGCAACTGGGAAGACATCGGCAAGCCCCTGCCGGCGCAGAACAGCGCCCCTGCCGAGACACCGGCCCAGGCCCCTGCCGACCAGAAACCGGCGCCTACTGCCAGCAACGACCGTGCCGTCAAGCTGGACATCGACAGCCTGACCGTGAACAACGCCCGCGTGCAGTACACCGATGCCAAGACCGGCCAAAGCTACAGCGCCGAGAGCATCCAGCTGAGCACCGGCCCGGTCCACGAAGGCGCCAACATCCCGCTCAAGGCCAGCGCCTTCCTCAGCGCCAGCCAACCGAGCATCAAAGCCCGCACCGAACTGGCCGGCGAACTGCGCTTCGACCGCAAGCTCAAACGCTACAACTTCGAAGACATGCGCCTGTCGGGTGAAACCTCGGGTGAACCCACCGGCGGCAAAACGGTGACCTTCGCCGCCCAAGGCCAGCTGCTGGTCGACCTGGCGGCCAATGTCGCCTCGTGGAGCGGCCTGAAAATCTCGGCCAACCAACTGCGCGCACTGGGTGAGCTAAACCTGCGTGACCTGGACAAAGCGCCACAGCTGAGCGGTGGCCTGTCGATCGCGCAGTTCGACCTGCGCACCTTCCTTGACAGCATTGGCCGCCCGCTGCCGGCCAGCAATGACCCGGCGGCCTTCGCCAAGCTGGAGCTGGTCACCCGCCTGCAAGGCACGCCGAACAGCCTGGCCCTGGAAGACCTGGCAGTGAAGCTGGACGACAGCACCTTCAGTGGCCGCGTGGCTATCGAAGACTTTGCCAAGCAGGCCCTGCGCTTGCAGCTCAAGGGCGACACCTTCGACGCCGACCGCTACCTGCCCGCCAAGAGCGAGGAGGCCAAGGGGGCTACCGCCGCGCGCCAGGCCGAAGTCAAGCAACAGGAAGCCAGCGCCGTATCCGGTGCCGGCTCCACGCCGCTGCCCAACGCCCCCACCCAAGTGGCCTGGAGCGACGACAAGCTGCTACCGGTCGACCGCCTGCGTGCCCTCGACCTGCAAGCCGACCTGACCTTCGGTGCACTAACCCTGGACAAGCTACCGATCAGCGACGCCCAGCTGCAGGTGACGGGCCAAGGCGGCCTGGTGACCTTGAAAACCCTGCGTGGCGGCCTTTACAACGGCACCTTCGAAGCCAAGGGCACGGTCGACGTGCGCCCTGCGGTGCCGCAGCTGGGCATCAACACGCACATCCAGCGGGTGCCGGTGGAGCACTTCATCAAGGCCGACGGCAAGGATCAGGCGCCACCGGTCAAAGGCCTGCTGACGCTCAGCAGCGACCTCACCGCCACCGGCAACAGCCAGAAGGCACTGGTCGACACCCTCAACGGCAGCGCAAACTTCACCATCAACGACGGCGTGCTGGTCAATGCCAACCTCGAACAGCAGCTGTGCCAGGCCATCGCCACGCTAAACCGCAAGTCGCTCAGCGGCGAGCCACGTGGCAAGGACACGCCGTTCCAGGAACTGCGTGGCAGCCTGGTGGTGCGCAATGGCATCGCCAGTAACCCGGACCTCAAGGTGCGTATCCCGGGCCTTACCGTCAACGGCCACGGCGACCTCGACCTGCGCGTGCTAGGCATGGACTACAACGTCGGCGTGATCGTCGAAGGCGACCAACGCGCCATGCCGGACCCGGCCTGCCAGGTCAATGAACGCTATGTCGGTGTGGAAGTACCGCTGCGCTGCCGCGGCCCGCTGGAACTAGGCGCCAAAGCCTGCCGCCTGGACCAGGACGGCCTGGGCAAGGTTGCCGCCAAGCTGGCCGGCAACCGCCTACAAGACAAGATCGATGAAAAACTCGATGAAAAACTCGGAGACAAAGTGAGCCCGGAATTGAAAGATGCGCTTAAGGGGCTGTTCAAGCGATGAGCCCCGAGCAGTTCTCCAGCGCTGTGCTGGGTTGGTATGACGAACACGGCCGGCACGACCTGCCCTGGCAACAGGGCATCACCCCGTACCGGGTGTGGGTGTCGGAAATCATGTTGCAGCAAACCCAGGTGAGCACCGTGCTCAACTACTTCGACCGCTTCATGCAGGCCCTGCCGACCGTGCAGGCCCTGGCCGAAGCACCGGAGGACGAAGTGCTGCACCTGTGGACGGGCCTGGGCTACTACACCCGGGCGCGCAACCTGCAAAAGGCTGCGAAGATCGTCGTGGCGCAGCATGGCGGCGAATTCCCGCGCAGTGTCGAGCAGCTCACCGAGCTGCCCGGCATTGGCCGCTCCACCGCCGGTGCCATCGCCAGCATCAGCATGGGCATCCGCGCGCCGATCCTCGACGGCAACGTCAAGCGTGTGCTGGCCCGCTACACCGCCCAGGCTGGCTACCCCGGTGAGCCCAAGGTGGCCAACCAGCTGTGGGCCACCGCCGAACGCTTTACCCCACAGCAGCGCGCCAACCACTACACCCAGGCAATGATGGACATGGGCGCTACCCTGTGCACCCGCAGCAAGCCCAGTTGCCTGATCTGCCCGCTGCAACACGGCTGCGAAGCGCACCTGCACGGCGAGCAAACCCGCTACCCCGAGCCCAAGCCGCGAAAGGCTTTGCCGCAACGGCGCACACTGATGCCGCTGCTGGCCAACCCTGAAGGCGCCATCCTGCTTTACCGCCGCCCATCCAGCGGCCTGTGGGGTGGTTTGTGGAGCCTGCCGGAGCTGGACGACATCGCCCAGCTCGACGACTTGGCCTACCAGCACGGCCTACGCCTGGCTGGCAGCCGCGCCCTGGCCAGCCTGACCCACACCTTTAGCCACTTCCAGCTGGCGATCGAGCCCTGGCTGGTGCGCGTCGACCCGGTCGGCGAGCACATGGCCGAGGCCGACTGGCTCTGGTATAACCTCGCCACCCCGCCGCGCCTGGGCCTTGCCGCCCCGGTGAAAAAGCTGCTGAAACGCGCGGCCGACGAACTGATTGCAGGAGACGCCCGATGACCCGCACCGTGATGTGCCGCAAGTACCAAGAAGAACTGCCAGGCCTGGATCGCCCGCCCTACCCCGGCGCCAAGGGCCAGGACATCTTCGAACACATCTCGCAGAAAGCCTGGGCCGACTGGCAAAAACACCAGACCATGCTGATCAACGAAAAGCGCCTGAACATGATGAACGCCGAGGACCGCAAATTCCTCCAAGGCGAGATGGACAAGTTTTTTGCCGGCGAAGAGTACGCCCAGGCGGAAGGCTACGTTCCACCCTCGGAATGACCCCACAGAACGTAAGCGACGGAATTAATTTAAAATTTTTTCAAAAAGTCGTTGACGAGCGGTCTGAAAGTCTATTTAATTCACCTCGTCGCCCAGATAGCTCAGTCGGTAGAGCAGAGGATTGAAAATCCTCGTGTCGGCGGTTCGACTCCGTCTCTGGGCACCACCTTCAAGCTTCTGGTGGTTGCAAAGTTACCCGAAGCGACAACAAGAAACCCGCCCAGTGCGGGTTTTTTGTTGCCTGTGATTTTTACAGCTCACGCTCAAAATCACATCACGCCGCCTTGACCAACATCAAGCAGCTATCAATCGCTCACCTTCACAATCGAAGATGGACATCCGAATCGATTAACAAGGCCCTCCATGAGCGAAGAATCCCCCCTCCTGCTCCCCGCCCCCAGCGAACCCACCAGCACCCCAGTCCGCACGCGCCGCCCACGCCAGCGCAAGCCCGAACCCACCATCACCCGCATCAGCCAAGAACCTGCAGCCCTTGAAGTGGCTACTGCGCCAAAGGGCAGTAACGAAGACAGCACCCGCGCCCGCCTTCCGGCCAGCTATCCGTATACCACCCGCCTGCATCGCCAAGACTACGAAAAGGCCAAGCATGCGCTGCAAATCGAGCTACTGAAGGTGCAGAGCTGGGTGAAGGAAACCGGCCAGCGCGTGGTGATCCTGTTCGAAGGGCGTGACGCCGCAGGCAAGGGCGGTACCATCAAGCGCTTCATGGAGCACCTCAACCCACGCGGCGCGCGTATCGTTGCCCTGGAAAAGCCTTCCGAGCAGGAAAAAGGCCAGTGGTACTTCCAACGCTACATCCAGCACCTGCCCACCGCAGGCGAAATGGTGTTCTTCGACCGCTCCTGGTACAACCGCGCTGGGGTCGAGAAGGTGATGGAGTTCTGCACGCCGCTGCAGTACCTGGAATTCATGCGCCAGGCCCCGGACCTGGAGCGAATGCTGTGCAACAGCGGCATCCTGCTGTTCAAGTACTGGTTCTCGGTGAACCGCGAAGAGCAGCTACGCCGCTTCATCTCGCGCCGGGACGACCCGCTGAAACACTGGAAGCTGTCGCCCATCGACATCAAGTCGTTGGACAAGTGGGACGACTACACCGGCGCCAAGGAAGCGATGTTCTTCCATACCGACACCGCCGATGCGCCGTGGACGGTGATCAAGTCCGATGACAAGAAGCGCGCACGGATCAACTGCATTCGGCACTTCCTGCATTCGCTGGACTACCCAGGGAAAGACCCAAGTGTCGCGCATGCGCCAGATGAGCTGCTGGTGGGGCGCGCCTCGCGGGGGTTCGAGGAAGATGAGCCGGCGGCGCCCAGCAGTTGAAACGCTGCTGCGCCTGCGCTTCAATACGCGCAATTTTCGACCCCCAAGGATTCACCCATGGCCACCCCTACCAAGCAACAGAAACGCGCCAAGCGCGCCGCCAGCAAGGCCAAGCAGAACCGCATGGTGCGCAGCGGCCAGGCGGTCAAGGCCAGCGCCGGTGACAGCGCCAGCGTCGAGCAGGTGTACAACAAGGCCATGGACTCGGGCAGCTATGACGCGCTGTTCAACAAGATGAAAGAAGCCCAGGAAGGCGGCCTGGTACCGATGATCTCGGTGTTCCTGGTGGACCCGCTGCTGGCCCTGGTGCTGAAGGGGCACAAGGAAGAACACGCCACCGACTATATCGTGTTGGTGTTCACCGCTTACCGTGCATGGCTCGATGGCGCCAATGAAGAGGCCACCATGGCCTGGCTGGAGAGCGACGAGTTCCAAGCCGCCTATGTGGCAGCCTCGGAGGCTGTGGCCAAGCAGCAGCAACAGCAGAAGCAGTTTGGCTGATAGCGCCACGTAACCTGTTGCGCCCTCTCGCGGGCAAGCAACGCCCACGTTGGTATTCGGGCGTGCGATGCCCCTTGTAGAAGCGGGCTTGCCCGCGAAGAGGCCAGAACAGGCAACAAAAAAGGCCGCGCCCCTCACAGGGCGCGGCCTTCTCATTGCAGCCAGCGCGGATCAGTTATCCAGCGCCACCCGCCCAGCAGCTTCACGCTTACGGTGCACCAGCAAGCCAGCTGCCACCACACCAATGCTCAGCAATGCGGTCGCGATGATTTCGACACGGTGGTCTTCACGCAGCGCCATTACCACCAAAATCGCAACGATGAAGGCAATGGTCGCCCAGGTCAGGCCCGGGAACAGCCACATCTTGAAGGTGATCTTCTCGCCACGGGCCTCACGCTGGGTACGCATGCGCAGCTGCGACACGGCAATCACCAGGTACACCAGCAGCGCAATGGCACCGGAGCTGGCCAGCAGGAACTCAAACACCTGGGCCGGGGCCACGAAGTTGGCGAACACACACAGGAACGCCGCTGCGGTAGACAGCAGTACTGCCACGTGCGGGGTCGCCGCCTTGGTGGTGCGCTGGGCGATGGCCGGGGCGTCACCACGCTTGCTCAGCGAGAACAGCATGCGCGAAGAGGTGTACAGCGCCGAGTTCAAGCAGCTGGTCACGGCGACCAGCACGACGATGTCGACGATCAACTTGGCATTCGGCACGCCGATGCGGCTGAGCACGGTCTGGTAGGAACCGGTTTCGGCCAGGGCCGGGTCGTTCCATGGCACCAAGGCCACGACCAGGAAGATCGACACCAGGTAGAACAGGCAGATGCGCCAGATCACCGAGTTGGTGGCACGGCTGATCTGCTTGCCCGGGTCCTTCGACTCGGCAGCGGCGATGGTCACGATCTCAGTACCCATGAACGAGAACATGGTGGTCAGCATGGCTGCCAGCACTGCGCCCAGGCCGTTCGGCATGAAGCCTTGGGTATCGAACAGGTGGCTGGCACCGCTCACCTGGCTGCTCGGCACAAAGCCGAACAGGGCGGCACAACCCACGGCAATGAAGCCGATGATGGCCAGCACCTTGAGCAAGGCGAACCAGAACTCGAACTCACCGTAGTTCTTCACACTGCACAGGTTGGTCAGGGTCAGCGCCAGAGTAATGATGAGGGAGAAGGCCCACAGGTCAACCGCTGGGAACCAGGCATGCAGGATGGCTGCGGCGGCGTTGGCCTCCAGCGGAATCACCAATACCCAGAACCACCAGTACAGCCAGCCGATGGTGAAACCGGCCCAGCGCCCGATGGCGCGGTCGGCATACGTAGAGAACGAACCGGTGTCAGGCGAGGCGACCGCCATTTCACCCAACATGCGCATCACCAGCACCACCAGCGTACCGGCGGCCAAATAAGCCAGCAGCACGGCTGGGCCGGCAGCAGCAATGGCGTGGCCGGAGCCAACGAACAGGCCGGCACCGATGACGCCAGCGATGGACAGCATGGTCACATGCCGTTGTTTGAGCCCCTGAGCGAGGTCATTGGAATTGTTACCGCTCATTAAAACTACCTTTGTAAGGAGTGGACCACTCCGACTGCGGGTACAGAGCGCGCCAGGGGTTGACCTAGGCGTCGCTGCAATCGGCGGTTTCCTACTGGCAATAAGCGCGCCAGGTGCTGAATGCATTCGTCAGAAACAGCAGCAGGCCTTTAACGGCGGGGTTTGGAGGGCATTCGGCCAAGCACTGACCGAAAGGCCGCCAAATCATCGGATTACTGAAATACTCACTTACAATTGCCCCAAAGGTGCTCCCCGGTAACACCTGTGCACCAGCGCAATGCAAAAAAGTGCAACCTTGCGGTACAACCTGCCACCTCATGAATGCCTTGGCGGGTAGCCCCGCGCCTACCGGGATGGCTTGGCTTAAAGGTCAGGTTTACGCCGCGAATGGTCTAAAAGCGCTTCCATGAGCCGGCCAAAGCTGGCACCATCGCGCCTTTTTTCATCAAGGCTCTGGTGCTGGGCGACACCTTCGCGGACATC
Organism: Pseudomonas sp. Leaf58; assembly: GCF_003627215.1. NCBI lineage: Bacteria > Pseudomonadati > Pseudomonadota > Gammaproteobacteria > Pseudomonadales > Pseudomonadaceae > Pseudomonas > Pseudomonas sp. Leaf58. Next base: position 332,093 of record NZ_CP032677.1, on the reverse strand, counting down.
CGCGCGACGTTGCGCTGCAACGATGCGACAAACTGCCCCACCAGCACCCCGAGTCCCCGGCGACCCTGTTGGCCGTCATAATGCCGCTATGCTAGCTTGGCGCACGCCAGGAAGGCCGCCAACAGCTGGGAACGCACCCGAACACATGAGGACCGCACATGGCTCAGGCCACGCCCGCGCTGGAAATCCGCAACTTGCACAAACGCTACGGCGAGCAAGAAATTCTCAAGGGCATTTCGCTGACCGCGCGCGACGGTGACGTGATCTCCATCCTGGGGTCTTCCGGCTCCGGCAAGTCCACCCTGCTGCGCTGCATCAACCTGCTCGAGAACCCGCACCAGGGCGAAATTCTGGTCGCCGGCGAAGCACTCAAGCTCAAGGCCGCCAAAAACGGTGACCTGATCGCCGCCGACAACCGCCAGATCAACCGCCTGCGCAGCGAAATCGGCTTTGTCTTCCAAAACTTCAACCTGTGGCCGCACATGTCGATCCTCGACAACATCATCGAGGCGCCACGCCGCGTGCTCGGCCAAAGCAAGGCCGAGGCCATCGAAGCCGCCGAAGCGCTGTTGAACAAGGTCGGCATCTACGACAAGCGCCACAGTTACCCCGCCCAGCTTTCCGGTGGCCAGCAACAGCGTGCCGCCATTGCCCGTACCCTGGCCATGAAGCCCAAGGTCATTCTGTTCGACGAGCCAACGTCGGCGCTCGACCCGGAAATGGTCCAGGAAGTGCTAAACGTTATCCGCGCATTGGCCGAAGAAGGCCGTACCATGCTGCTGGTGACGCACGAGATGAGCTTTGCCCGCCATGTGTCCAGTGAAGTGGTCTTCCTGCACCAAGGCCTGGTCGAAGAGCAGGGATCGCCGCAGCAGGTCTTCGAGAACCCGACCTCGGCGCGTTGCAAGCAATTCATGTCCAGCCACCGCTAACGGAGCAATACATGCACACTTACAAGAAGTTCCTCCTGGCAGCTGCTGCCACGCTGGTGATGTCGGCAAACGCCATGGCCGCAGAAAAACTGCGCATGGGCATCGAAGCCGCCTACCCACCGTTCAACAACAAGGATGCCAGCGGTAACGTGGTTGGCTTCGACAAAGACATCGGCGACGCCCTGTGCGCCAAGATGAAAGTCGAGTGCTCGGTCGTCACCTCCGACTGGGACGGCATCATCCCTGCCCTGAACGCCAAGAAGTTCGACTTCCTGGTGTCGTCGCTGTCGATCACCGACGAGCGCAAGCAGGCGGTGGACTTCACCGAGCCGTACTACTCCAACAAGCTGCAGTTCATCGCGCCGAAAAACGTCGACTTCAAGACTGACGAGGCTTACCTCAAAGGCAAGACCATCGGCACCCAGCGCGCCACTCTGGCCGGCACCTGGCTGGAAGACACCTACGGCGACAAGATCAACATCAAGCTCTACGACACCCAGGAAAACGCCTACCTCGACCTGGTGTCCGGGCGCATCGACGGCATCCTGGCCGACAAATACGTGCAGTACGAGTGGCTGAAGAGCAAAGACGGCATGAACTTCGAGTTCAAGGGTGAGCCGGTTGTCGACAGCGACAAAATCGGCATCGCCGTGCGCAAAGGTGACAACAAGCTGCGCGACGACCTGAACAAAGCCCTGGCAGAAATCAAAGCCGACGGTACGTACAAGAAAATCAACGACAAGTACTTCCCGTTCAGCATCGAATGATCCGCCCTGACCGGCGCGCCCTGGTGGCGCGCCAGTCCCTAGAACGCGCCTACCCATGAATATTGACCTGCACGGATTCGGTCCGGCCCTGGTGGCTGGCACCCTGATGACCGTAAAACTGGCGCTTTGCGCCTTGCTGCTGGGGCTGGTGCTGGGCCTGCTCGGCGCCCTGGCCAAGACCTCCTCGATCAAGCCACTGCAATGGCTTGGCGGCTTCTACTCGACCCTGGTTCGCGGCGTGCCCGAACTGCTGTGGGTACTGCTTATTTATTTCGGCACGGTCGGGCTGATGAGCAGCCTGGGCGACGCCCTGAACCTGCCGGGCCTGGAGCTCAGCGCCTTCGCTGCGGGGGTGATCGCCCTGGGCTTGTGCTTTGGCGCCTATGCCACTGAAGTGTTCCGTGGCGCCATCCTGGCAATCCCCAAAGGCCACCGTGAAGCGGGCATGGCGCTGGGCCTGTCCAAGGGCCGGATCCTGTCGCGGATCATCCTGCCGCAGATGTGGCGCATGGCCCTGCCGGGCCTGGGCAACCTGTTCATGATCCTGATGAAGGACACCGCCTTGGTGTCGGTGATCGGCCTGGAAGAAATCATGCGTCATGCGCAAATTGGCGTGACCGTGACCAAAGAGCCGTTCACCTTCTACATGGTCGCGGCCTGCATTTACCTGAGCTTGACCATCATTGCCATGACCGGCATGCACTTCATGGAAAAACGCGCCGCTCGCGGCTTTGCGAGGGCCGAATAATGAATTGGGAAGTCATCATCAAATGGCTGCCACGCCTGGCCCAGGGCGCGACCCTGACCCTGGAGTTGGTGGCCATCGCCGTGATTGCCGGGTTGATCCTGGCCATCCCGCTGGGCATCGCCCGCTCCTCGCGCCACTGGTACGTGCGCGCCGTGCCGTTCAGCTACATCTTCTTCTTCCGCGGCACGCCGCTGCTCGTGCAGCTGTTTCTGGTGTATTACGGCCTGGCGCAGTTCGATGCCGTGCGTTCGAGTTCGCTGTGGCCGTACCTGCGCGATCCGTTCTGGTGCACGGTGCTGACCATGACCCTGCACACCGCCGCCTACATCGCCGAAATCCTGCGTGGCGCGCTGCAGGCGATCCCCAAAGGTGAAGTCGAGGCGGCACGGGCGCTGGGCATGTCGCGGGGCAAGGCGCTGTTCTACATCATGCTGCCGCGCGCCGCGCGCATCGGCCTGCCGGCCTACAGCAACGAAGTGATCCTGATGCTCAAGGCCAGTGCCCTGGCCAGTACCGTGACCCTGCTGGAACTCACCGGCATGGCCCGTACCATCATTGCCCGCACCTACCTGCCGGTGGAGATCTTCTTTGCGGCCGGGGTGTTCTACCTGGTGATCTCGTTCTTGCTGGTACAGGGCTTCAAGCTGCTGGAGCGCTGGTTGCGCGTGGATGCCAGCCAAGGCCGCTGAAACCGTCTAGCCTTGTTCGCATGCAAGCCCGCCCCTACAACAGGCCGATCCAGGACCGTGTAGGAGCGGGCTTCGCCCGCGAAGAGGCCCTCACCCCCAACACACAGCCCCATGCCCAATCACCTCCACAGCCACCCGCTAAGCACCCGCTTCCAAGCCCTCGACCAGTTCCTGATCGAGCACCAGCCACTGTGGAAACCCCGCCCCTTCACTACGCTGCAGCTGCCCTGGGAAACCACCCACCCGGAGCTTGCCACTTCGCTGCGCCAATGCTCCCTGGCAGACGCCGAAACCGAAAGCGCCACCCAGCCCTTGCCCGCGCCGTTCCCGCAACTGGCCCTGCAAGCCCAACAGCTGTGCGCCCTCGGCACCCTGCCGACAACCGACCTGCCACCTGCCGCCCACCGCCTCGACGTCGCCGTCCCCGGCCGTAAATGGCAGCAGATCGAAGCCTTCGCCAGCCACTTGGCGTTCCGCGAGCAGCCGCATCATTGGCTGGACTGGTGCTCCGGCAAAGGCCACCTCGGCCGCCGCCTGCTACAACCCGGCCAGCAACTGACCTGCCTGGAATACGATGCCGAACTGGTCGCCGCCGGCCAGGCCTTGAGCGCGCACCACCACTTGCCAGCCCAGCACCTGCATCAGGATGTGATGGCCAACGACAGCGCCCGCCACCTGGCTGCCGACACAAGCGTGGTGGCCCTGCATGCCTGTGGCGACCTGCATGTACGCCTGATGCAACTGGCCAGCCAGCAAGGCTGCCGGCAATTGGCCGTGGCGCCCTGCTGCTACAACCGCATTGCAGCGGCACAGTACCAAGCGTTGTCCACAGCCGCGCAAGCCTCCAGCCTGCAGCTGTCATTGGACGACCTGGGCCTCCCCCTGAGCGAAACCGTTACCGCCGGCGCCCGCGTGCGGCGCCAGCGCGACACCTCGATGGCCCGGCGCTTGGGCTTCGACCTGCTGCAACGCCAGCAGCGCCAGACCGACGAATACCTGCCGACACCGTCACTGCCCGTGGCCTGGCTGGAGAAGCCTTTCGAGGCATATTGCCGCCACCTGGCCGACCTCAAGCAACTGCAGCTGACCGGCCACCCGGATTGGGCAGCCGTGGAAGCCGCCGGCTGGCAGCGCCTGGCCGAGGTACGCAACCTGGAGCGGGTGCGCAACCTGTTCCGTCGGCCGCTGGAGCTGTGGTTGGTGCTCGACCGCGCGTTGTTCCTCGAAGAGCAAGGTTATGACGTGCACCTAGGGCTGTTCTGCGACTACCCAGTCACCCCGCGCAACCTGCTGATCCTTGCCGAGCGCGACCGTTAGCCGCAGCACAACCTGTGGATAAGTCTGTGAACAAGCTTGTGATTACCTGTTGGATCCAAGCGCTATTTCAAGCCTTTGGCTTATTCCCGCTTGCGCGTCAAGCCCAGTAAAAACAGGCATTTGCGCAAAGACCAGCGGCGGAGCGATTCGGCATGCCTTTCGCGCAAGTCGCCGATGCCACTTGTGCATAAACTTTTCTTATGGTTGGCACAAGAGGCTTTTAGGCGGTCAATGCGCCTTGTTTTTGGCAATCTCGATATCGTTCATCAGCGCCTTAGCCATGTCGCACAGGTAATCGGCGGCGCCCAGGAATTTATGGTCGTCCTCCATATCGCCTTCACGCACCAGGTGCTTGATGTAGCCCATCAGAATCGAGACATGTTCATAGGCAGCATCGACCGGGACGCCGGGCTCGACGCGGAGCAGGTTGAGGGAGGGGTTACCGGCGGCGAGGAAGGTTTCCACGCCTGCGGTGGTGATGGGCTTTGGGCTGTTGGGATCAGAATCGATCTTTTTCATGTTCAACTCCTAGTTCAAAAGGAGTCGCCGTGTTCATTCTTTCTCACGGAACAAAGGCGGCAACCGTACACGAGGTGAGAAACCGAGTGAACATAGGAAGCTCGGCCAGACCGGAGTCTGCCCGTGCACGGTCGCCATTAAGCAGCCGATACGTTCAAAATCGGGTTCTCACACCCGGTCGCCAGAGCGACCCGAGAACGGTATCCGTGAGCCATTTCCCCGACAACAGCGATACTTCGGCGGCGCGCGTAGGATAGGTCCGAAGCATCCAAACCCTGAAGCTTTTAGCTCTTAGTTCAGAATCTTCGTACAGCTGATAGCCTCTTCGCGGGCAAGCCCGCGCCTACATCACCAGCGGCCACACACCATTGTGTAGGAGCGGGCTTGCCCGCGAAGAGGCCACAACTGACAACAAAAAAACCAAAGCCCCCACCGCAGCCCCCCACCCAACGGTGTATGATCCGCCCCCCAAATGATTAAAAAGTGACGTCGCGCGCCTGCCCGCCAGCCCGCGACCTTCTGGCGTTGCGCCAGATCGACACTGGACTAACGGACCCGACCATCGTGACCCGAGCCAAGCCCCTCGCCCTGTTGACCTTCGCCCTGGCCCTAACCGGCTGCGCTGGCGGCACCACGCCCCACCCGGCCAGCAACCTGGGCTGGAACCACCCCGGCATGCAGCTGGGCGGCGACAACGGCCTGCCACTACGCGCCGACAGCCCCTGCCGCAAGCGCGGCTGCGACAACGACAAGCTGTTTTTCAACCCGGGCAAAACCGAGCCAAACGTCACCACCATCCACCGCGGCTGGTAAGAAAATTCTTCTTTTAGGTCGGTGACTTAGGTCATTTTCAAACATTTGCAAGGAAGTGGTTTACAGGCGCCAACCGATCGTTATAATGACGCCCCATTGCCGGTATAGCTCAGATGGTAGAGCAACTGACTTGTAATCAGTAGGTCCCGGGTTCGATTCCTGGTGCCGGCACCATTCAAGGTTCCATAGAAAGCTTTCAAAATCTCTGGAACCCCCGAAAAACCCGCCTTCTGGCGGGTTTTTTCGTTTTGGCGTTCCGTCGGATTCCGAGGGTAGCCAGCGCTAATAAGGGTAGTTTTAAGGATAGAGGTCCGTTTCGATATCGGAGACTACCCTTATGGCCCGCACCACTGCCCCGCTTACCGACACCGCCTGTCGCACGGCAAAGCCCAGAGAGCGCGAGTACAAGCTCTTCGACGGCGACGGTCTTTACCTGCTTGTGCAACCCAACGGCCGCAAAGGCTGGCGGCTCAGGTACGTGAAGCCGGATGGCCGCGAGGGCCTGACTGCCCTCGGCAGTTACCCGGTGGTTGGGCTTGGCGACGCACGCCGCAAGCGCTTCGAGATCAAGCAGCAGCTCGCCAACGGCATAGATCCCATCCAGTACAAGCAACAAACCAAGACCCAAGCCGTGATCAACGGCCGCACCTTCGAAAGCGTTGCGCTTGACTGGTATGCGAGCATGGTGCCGAAGTGGGCGCCCGGCCACGCCAAGACTGTGCTCAGCCGATTGAAGACTCACGTATTCCCTTTGCTTGGAGCCAGGGCAATCGTTGAGCTGGACACCCACGACCTCATGCAGCCACTGGAAGCCGTGACGAAGCGCGGCACCATCGACGTGGCGCTCAGGATCAAGAACTACCTGCAAAGCATCATGCGTGAAGCCAAACGGCTGCGACTGATCACGGCGAACCCGGCTCACGACCTCGATGGCTCGATCAAGACACCACGAGTAACTCACCGTCCCGCACTACCCTTATCGCGACTGCCAGAACTATTGGCATGCATTGAGGACTACAGAGGTCGCCCGCTCACGCGCCTCACGGTGATGCTGTCGCTGCATGTATTCGTACGCTCCAGTGAACTGCGTTTTGCCCGTTGGAACGAGTTCGACCTCAAGCGCGGAATCTGGGAGATCCCCGACACTCGCCCGGCGCTCGAAGGCGTACCGTTTTCCACAAGGGGTACGAAAATGGCCGGAGACATTCACGTTGTACCCTTATCGCCACAAGCAGTCGCTTTGCTTGAGCAGATCCACACGATCACCGGCAAGTTCGAGCTGGTGTTCGCGGGGGATGCCAAACCGTGGAAACCGATGTCTGAGAACACGGTGAATGCCGCGCTAAGGACGATGGGCTATGACACCAAAGTGGATATCTGCGGCCACGGGTTCCGAGCCATGGCGTGCAGTGCGCTGGTCGAGTCCGGGCTGTGGTCGGAGACGGCTATCGAACGGCAGATGAGCCACAAGGAACGCAACAACGTGCGCGCCGCCTACACCCACAAGGCCGAGTTCCTCGAAGAGCGCCGGATGATCATGACCTGGTGGAGCAGGTTTCTGGAGGCGAACCGCGAGGACCATGTGACGCCGCATGAGTTTGCCAAGCAAACGGGCGAGAACGTCACGCGCCTTCGCAGTGCCAAGAGGACCGAGTAGCCCGCCGTACCACCACCTCAACTTGCTATGAAGTTACCCACGGCACCGCATGAAGCTCCTCCGCGCGGGTCCTTTCAAACGGGGCTGCAAAGCCGCCCCGTTTAAAAGGACCATACCTAAGAAAAAAACTGCTGGCACAGCTGACGTGTGTGGAAAACCACTGATGTCCACCGGAGGATAGTTTATCCACAGGCGCTAAATCCCTGATATCGCGCTGCTTGACGAATATTGTCCACAAGCGTAGACCGGGAGTCGCAAGAGCTGTCGATGACAGCCCCCCAGGTGACCCGAACCTTAAAGGTCACGCCGCTCCTGCGGTGGTTCACCCGCAAGTACGATTCGCGTCCGGCAGCTCGTACGGTCACTACCCATGTGATGGATGCCAACTCAATATCGTTGCCCCTGCGGCAACCACCCTACCCATCTGCTCAGCAGCAACCTATTCGCTTGGCCATTTCGCGTGCGCCAACCTGCGCCCGTCTCTTTCACTGGAAAGAGACGGGCGCTCCTGAAACTGCTGCAGCCCTGATCGCACATGGCTCAGTCGCATTTCCCCTTGTGACAATTGGCGTGACAAATGCCGATGCCACCAGCAACAGCCATGCAGGTGATGGTGCCGCAGACCAGGGAATGGACTGCACCTGACTGACAGTCAGACATGCCCCGGTCATCGCATTGCTGCGTTCACCCGACTCAGGATCTCGCGGCACTGGTCTCGTCAGCCAATGCAGCCTCCACCCGCCCACCGGTAACGGTGCTCAGGAGGCCAGATCATGAGATGCCCTTGCTCCCGGTCGTAAGGAGCCGCCAGTCCCGCGTTAGAGGACATCCCCACAGGTCGCAGGGGCCTTGATCCCTGATAACACTCAACATTCTTGGCGGGATGACGTGGGGCGAGGATCGGAGAACAGGCGATGAGGTGATCGACATGGCATTAGTAGGTAGGCGGGATGGCCGCAATTTCGGCTATGGCAGGCAACTGAGCTATGCAGGCCCGCAGGCGTTGAAAGACATGTTCGGCGGCGGCCACTACGGCACGGTCAAAGCGCACTGTGATCGGTGGCAGGCATTCGTGAAGTGGTGCCGCTCCGATCAGGGCCCCGGTGTCAATGATGCGCGGCGGATTGATCGGAAGTTGTTAACAGACTATGCGGCGTATCTGCGTGACCTGGTTGGGCGCGGTGATCTCGCCGTCAGCACCGCACAAAACCGGCTATCCAGCGTTAACAGAACCATGGCGGCGCTTCGCGGTGATCAGTACGTGAAACTGCCAAATCCGAGTAAGGCGTTGGGTACGCAGCGAAGCGGGGTTCGACAGTCAGTACCGCAGGGCCAAGACCGCGAACAGGTTAAACAGATCGTCGATGAGCTTTGCAGCCGTCATCAGTTACGAGCCGCTGCGATCGTTCTGTTGGCACGAGCCACCGGCATGCGCTTGCGTGAGGCCATCTTGGCTGACCTGCCAAGGCTGAATCGTGAGGCTTGCGATCTAGGTAGGATTAACATTCAGGATGGCACCAAGGGTGGCCGCGCGGGGGCTTCGGCGCCACGTTGGATTGTGGTGGACGACTATGTTCGAGGTGCACTTAGGCATGGACGGCAGGTGTCGCCTGCGGGAAGCCGCAACCTGATTGCGCCACACGAAAGCTACCTGACATTTCTGCAAGAAATCATCCACCCTGCGCGGGTCATCCTTCATGCACACAACCTCAAAGGCTTCCATGAGCTACGAGCGGCGTACGCATGTGAGCGCTACGAGCAGATTACCCAACACCCCGCGCCAATCAACGGCGGCCAATGTTGCCAGGTAGATAGGAACCTTGATCGTGAGGCCCGGAGGCAAATCAGCTATGAGCTGGGGCACGGGCGGATCGACGTGGTCGCGGCCTACATTGGAGGACGTGCTTGAGTAAGCCATTCGATATGGAGCTGTTCTTGGCTGGCGTTCTGACCGGCTCGCACGCAACCCGGCAACGCCATGTGCGACAGGCAAAAATAATCATGGCCGAAATCGCAGGGCGTTGGCAGCGAGAAACACCTTGGACCTGGCAGAAAAAGCATGTGGCTTGGTTTCTCAAACACCGCATGAGCCACCGCAGTGAAGCAACACGGTACTACTATCTACTGACGGCTCGCCTGCTAGCGCGACGTCTAAATACATCATGGGTTTTCATTCTCTGAATGCGGCCCGATCTTGACTGCCAGAACCAACAGCAACAAGGCACAAAGTGCTCACTGTGCCTCTCTGCTGGGGAAAACGACTCAAGAGCCTAGACTTCGGTAACAGGGAGGGGACATCGAGCCTGCTACCAGCAGCAGTCGAGGCAGCACTCAGGACTTAGACTCGATCAGTCCGCACGTCGACAGGCTACACGAAACTGATAGCAGTATGCGATCATCGACGGCCTGTGCGTATCCACATTCTAGGGACAGAAAATGGCTCAAACTGATTTTCGGCTTCGACCATCAGCCAACAATGATCGCAATGGTCATTTCGATGACGTTGGAGCTATCGGCAAGACCATTACCCCAGAGATTGTGATCGCGCTATGCGGGCCAATGGGAACTCCCCTTCATGACGTAGCCAAAACCTTCAAGGAGCTTCTTCAAGGGACGGACTACAACTATGAAATGGTAAACATCATCAGGCTCAGCGAAGACATCCGTCACCACAAGAAACTGATCGATGAGAAATCGATATGCCGACTCATTGAGGCAGGCAACGAGCTGCGCGCAAAGCATGGAAACGAGATTTTGGCTCGATTTGCGGTGCGGCGAATAACGCTAGAGCGAGAGAAAGCTCAGGCGGCATTCGAGGCAGCCCAGGCTGCCGAGCTGGTTGAAGACGGGGCGGCAACAATTCCGAAAGTTACTGTCCGCTACTGCCACATCATCGACTCCATCAAGCATATCGATGAGCTCAAGCTGCTTCGATCAGTTTACGGAGACATGCTTCAAGTCGTTGGCGTGTACTCCCCGATTGAGATGCGGATCGCGCGTCTGGAAAAAGCTAAAGGGCCCGAGGATCAAATCCACGACTTGATCGATCGGGATTCTGGAGAAGAAATTGACCACGGCCAGCGCGTCGAAGACACCTTCCCGCAGGCCGACTTTTTCCTCCGCGTCGACAAGACGACTGACACCCATCGGAAGGGGCGTGTTAAGCGATTCCTGGACCTCATGCTGGGTACGGTAATCGCTACTCCTACCTTGAATGAAAGAGCCATGTACGCCGCCTTTTCAGCTGCACGCAACTCTGCGTGCCTGTCCCGCCAAGTTGGGGCGTCAATAACCAGCGGCGAGGGCGAGATTCTTGCTACCGGTTGGAATGATGTGCCGAAAGCCTTCGGAGGGCTCTACCAAACGGAGACCTATGGCAGCTCGCCAGATGAAGACCGACGCTGTTGGAATTTGGATGGAGGCCTGTGCTCTAACGATCAGGAAAAGCGATTGATCTCAAACGCCATCGTGGACCTCCTGATCAAAGAAGGCCTGATTGAAAAAGCGAAGCGGGATGATGTGTACAAAATCATTCGTAAGAAATCGCAGCTGAAGAGCCTGATCGAGTTCTCACGTGCTGTACATGCCGAGATGCACGCTCTTCTGAGCGCCGGAGCTACGGATGGTGGAAAAATTCGTGGTGGAAAGCTGTTTGTCACCACCTATCCTTGCCATTCCTGCGCCCGTCACATTGTCGCGGCTGGGGTAAAGGAGGTGTATTTCCTAGAGCCATACAGGAAGAGCCTTGCGACGAAGCTGCATGAGGATGCTATAACTGAAAACGAGAATGAACTGGAAAAGGTGCGTGTGATGCCCTTCGATGGCGTAGCACCTGCGCGCTTCTTGAGATTCTTCTCAGCCCATCCAAAGGGACGGAAGGACTCGGATGGCAATATGCACACAAGGGAAGCGCATCCCGTCGCCTCAGTGACCATGGAGGCCATTCCTACACTTGAATCTCTCATCGTACAGAGTCTAGACTCGCGCGGCATTTGAGATCACTCGGCTTGATGGCAGCCACATTTGGAGCACTTATGAAACCCGTCGATGAAATTGGCACCCCAGAATGCGAAGCGCAAATGGCCTTCTCTTTCGAAGCGTTCGACGCTGGGGACCAGTCGCATCTGCAAATGCCTGCCTTCATCCAGCCTGCACAAGCCTACCCCTTGGCGCAAAATAACGTCGTCGCGTTCCCGCACCGCACAGCCCTCTCCGGCGACGCAGGCCTGATTGCGAGAGTTCTGCAGAGGACCAGACACTTCGTCTGAGAGGTTGGGCGTTGGGTATGGTATGCCCAATTTCTCGACAGTAGTGCTTATGCCCGAAGGCGCCCGATCATGCATCGGGCGTTTTTGTTTTGGTGGTGTGGGTGCATTTTCGCTTCAGCTTTATGCCTGCTAAACGATCTCAGTTTGGACGCCCTCTAGATTCCGCTTGAGGACTCTGAATATTTTGCACTCGGTTTCGCCGCCGCCTGATGATCGCTCGGCTATCCCGCAGGATGAAGGTAGCTAGAAATCACACCGTCGTAACAGCTGCCTGTTAACACTGTGCGTAGATTTTCACCACCTCAACCTTTCACACGAGCTCAGCCGGCAACCGAATGGTCAAAACTCACAGCTTTGGCGCTAGTCATCAAGCGCTGCGGGTTGTGGCTCCGGCAATACAGGCTCATTCGCGGCTTGCGGCTCACCCCACCAAGCTGGGCGAGTTGAAGGGGTTTCCTTCAGGGCTGCGCCGATGATGCTCACAAGATCTGGCGAGTGGAGCCCATCAACGTGCTCTGTGAGGGTACTGGTCGTGTTACCCCAAAGAGGATCAAGGATGAAATCGACCCCCTCCTTTCGAGCCATTTTGGCTGCGGGTACGAAGTCAGAATCTCCAGCAATGAGAATGATGGTATCTACCTGCTTCTTGAGAGCCAGGCTCGAGATGTCGACGCCCAGCTTGGTATCAACCATTTTCTGAGTAACGTTGTAGTAGAAGTCATCTTTGGTGATGTCGGTCCACTGACGCTCACCACTCAGAAGAGCCTTCAGGGCATAGCTGGTGAGATTCCACTCGCCAGAAGCCGACAGCGCCCCTAGGCGCAGAGCCGTCTTACGACTTTTTCTTAGTAGGTCATGAAATTCATTTTTTAGGACGTATGGAGGATGCTTCTTTGTCGTCCAGGTACGTGCCTGCTCACCCGGGCTGTCCGGCATCGCGTAACGGAGACTTTTATCCAGAGGCGGGCAATCGTAGAAATAGGTTCTATAGAGCGTGCTTTTGAATTTGCGGAGATGAGCACCAACGATTGCGTTCGTCACATCCTGGAGCTGCTTAGCGGTAAACGGGGTATCATTAAAATACTTCCGCTTGAAAAAGTTGACCCTACGGTCAAAATAACCGCCATCAATCAGCACCGCCGCCGTCTTCATCGTCTTTCCTTAAGGCATAAAAAAACTCAGGACTGCTGGACAGGGCTAAAAATATCCTGCGAGCGGTGCTGAGCTGTGATGGAAATATAGCATAAGCCAAACGGCATTCAAGCTTGACCCCGATAGGGTATGCCTATAGGATCGCAACTCGTTGCGATCCTATAGGCATACCCTATCGGGGTCAACTGAAAATCCACGATTCTCACATCTACCCCATCCTAATCTACAAATCTTCGTGCTGCCTGAGTGCCCGCCAGACGGTGACTCTCATCAGTCCAAGAGCACAGCTAAAGCGAAAAACGAGAGAAAGGCCCATAGCTCGTCGTACCAATCGCCTCCGTCATCAGACCGCCTGCGAGCCCAGTGAACCCTAGCCTAGGCTTAAGGGCAAGGTCATGCGGTCCATTGAACCTCCACCAGCCTCAGCAAGCGCAACAACTAAGTCGCGCTTGTAAAGCGAGTACTAAAAGGTGAGGACCTGATCCTGATGGGCACGCCGACAGAAATCGGCCAGAAGCAGCCAGTCGCAGCAGAAGGCTGCCTGGCGGGGGTAGTGCCAAACTGGAGAAAAATTACCGCCAAGACGCGAGATTTGACTTACCCGCGCTGGTTCTACCCTATTATTAAGATATCGTTTAATGAAACCTTATCTCACATAAGGTATCATATCGTGACACTTTAATATCTCTCAAAGATTTTTTAGTGTGCGATTAGTGATATCTTATACTCTCTAGGATGTCGCTAGGTGCTACCTTATGAAAGACTTTTTCCCTGTTCAAAGCACCTCTGTGCTTTACCGTATAGGCCTTCTGATGAAGGAAGCTCGTCTGCGCATGGGGATACGGCAGGCTGACCTTGCAGAGCTAGCTGGAATTTCTCTCCGAGCTATTCGTCACCTCGAGGGGGGGAAGGCTGAAGGTGTTTCGTTGCGCGATTTCATGCTCGCGCTATTTACCGTGGGGATCTCTGACCGGGTTTTCCAAGCACTGATCGATGACCCTGCGCTTGATCTCAACTCTTTAGAAACCAACACCACCAAGCGCGTAAAACTGCCGCGCAGCAACGCGGAGGACTTCTAATGCCGCACGCTTACATTTACATGGAGTGTCCGGAAACGGGTGAGACTGTGACGCTGGGTAAGCTGACCCTTTCTGGCCGCACGGGAACCTTCGTCTATGCGCCGGAGATCGTGGATGCCAAGGGTTGGGTGCCTGATCCAATACGATATCCGCTCTCCACTCGACCCATTCAGGTACAAAAGAATGGCGGCGTTCCCGGGTTCATTGATGATGCGATGCCAGATGGCTGGGGAGAACGATTGCTGCGCCGCACCCAAAAGGGAGAACTCACACCTATCCAGCTGCTGTTGTTATCTCCTAACGAAGATCGCGCCGGAAATATTATGGCTGGCGAAGCTCGCACACCGAGGCCGGGTACAGGCGAAAGGCCTATGAAAATGCTTGAAGCCAAAGGGCTCGACCACTTCATAGATATTTGCGCTGCGATCTATGACAGCCAGCTGAGCGCTGAGCAGTTGGAGGCTTTAAGAATACGGGATCAGCGCTCAGCTGTTGGTGGTGCCAGGCCCAAGCGCACATACCGCTTTGATCACAAGCTGATTCTTGCTAAGCCTCGCGATAAATTTGATCACTACGACCTGCCGAAATTTGAGTATGCCTGCATGACCTTTGCGGCTACTAAGGGGATGAATGTCGCCCGAACTGCGCTCCATCAAGGTGAAAAAGGCAACACGCTACTTGTGGAGCGATTTGACCGAAAATGGTCAGAGACTGATGCAAGGTTTCGGCGCATCCCAATGATGAGTGGCTTAACTCTTCTCGATGCCGAATGGCACGCGCAGCGCAACGACGGTTGGATCTATGCGGCGCTCGCCGATGAGCTGTATCGCAGAGGCGCGCCAGACTCTGATAGGCAAGAGCTTTACAGGCGAATGGCCTACAACGCTCTCGTAGGGAACAGTGACGATCATCCTCGCAACCACGCTGTGATCTGGCAGGAAGGGGCTTGGCGCCTCTCGCCTATGTATGACGTTCTTCCCGTACTGGGAGAGGGGCCTGCACAAGGGCTGTCGATGCATGTTGGTATAAACGGTACCCTTCTAAGTCGAGATAACCTGCTTAGCCAACATAAGCATTTCGCACTGACGAAAGATGAGGCGGTAGGCATATTGGATCAGGTCGCTTCTTGGGAGTCGGAACTGAAGCAGCACTACGCAGAGCATTTGGCTGGGGCTGAGCTGGATGCGGCGGTGGATGCAACAAGCAGCGAGAGATTGCTGGCTTAGGATAGGCTGCGAAGTCCTCGATTGAAATCTTGGTATTGGTGCTTGCTTTATCGTCGAGCACCACCTTCGTCAGTTGCCCCAGCTTGAATCGACAGATTTGAACGTCACTTGTAACGGATAGCTACCTTTTCGCACCTACAGCTTTGAGCCGCTTGCTGTCGATTAAAAAGGAGCAATGGCTCCTTGTCAGCATGACAGGCTGCTATGCCTCGAGGGCAATGGATCGTAGCTTGGCATTGCTTGCCTCTATGAAAAATTGGGCGAATCCAAAAGGATAGTTTTAGAGATAGAGAGCCGCACAAAACAAAATAAAAAAATTATAAATCATATAGTTATTAAAATTTTCGACTCCTGGTGCCGCACCATACGCAGTATCAAAAAGACTCACCGAAAGGTGGGCCTTTTTGTTCTGTAGGTAACCACCCAGCATTTTTGGTTGACGGTTCCAGCAGTCCTGATTGACCCGAGCGCAACACTCGCCACACGTCCTACCCAACGGGTAGGGTCCTGCTTTTAGCAGACGTGCAAAAGGCGAGTTTTTTTGCTCGGAACTTGACCTTAGCGATGACCGCATCTGCTAAATCTACCGGCGCCAAGCCCGAGAATCTGCCGAGCACCTACCGCCTCCGCCCCCAAGACCGCTCGCTGGAAATCAAAACGCATAATGGCAAAAAGATAGCCATCTAACAGACTCATTGGTTATCCTTCATTCATACTGGCGAGCACCCGCCTTGCCTGCACATGGACGAAAAACGCTGATGACTATCGAGAAACATGAGCTGACGGAGATGAACCAACTGCTGGAAGGCGGTATGAACATTTCGGAAATTGCCAGCAAATATCCCCGTTACGACTACTGGGAAATCTATGCAAACGTTAAGGACTACAGCTTGCTAGGAAAGAAACGGATTATCACAAACCGTCTGAATTCCCTTCGCGAATCGCCTACCAAAGCCGAACGTTCCGAGCTGATTGATGAAATCCAGACGCTGATCACAGAGATGTACGATCTGACCAAAAGCAATGGCAAGAAACTTGTAGAAATTAGCGAAATCCTCAACCGCTAATCCCGCAAGTATCTTCATCAAGTGCGTGACAGGGAAGCCATGTTCGGCGATTGGCTATTCAGGCACGATTGCGGCGCCCAATCAGATCAATTTGGTCGCCGCTCAGATGGGATCTAGGCGTGAGTAAAGTAATCGATATGGGGCTGCTCTTGAAAGGAGCACTCCCTGGGCCACGTCGAAAAATCCACCGAATTCCAGTACCGCGAAAATTGGGACCTCACTGCCAACCACCGTACGTCTGGTGCCGCATCTAGCTCCGCTGCATACCAACGAATACCTCCAAGGCCACCACAACCCACCCTTTGGCAGTTTGTTCGTTATGACGTTTTACCTACCACTCGCTCTGCCGCCTTGCGATAAGCCTGTTCTCGCTCGCGCTTATCCACCGCTACCAGAAAAACAACAACCTCCTGATCGATCACCTGGTAGATCAATCGGTAGCCGCTACTGCGCAGCTTGATTTTGTAGCAGTCCGGCAAGCTATGCAGCCGGTTCGCTTCGACCCTCGGATTCAGCAAAACCGAGACGAGTTTTTACTTGAGTTGCTGCCGGACCGTATCCCCCAGCTTTTGCCATTCCTTCAGCGCTCGCGCATCGAACTCAAGGCTATAGGTCATCCAGAGTAACTTTCACTCGCTGAGGGTCGGCAAGGCGCTCGCGAACGGTCGCTAGCAGCGCCTCATCCTCATTGGTCAAGAGGACAGGTTTAAAAGGCAGCTGCCCGCGCTCGGCGACGTACTGCAATGCTTGGCGCATAAGCTCGGAGGGCGTAACACCCAACCGCTCAAGCTCACGATAGGCTCGGATTTTGAGATCGTCGTCGATACGAACATTGATGGATGCCATGATGGCTTGCTCACTGTAATGACAATTGTCTTTACGGTGACGTAATTCCGGGCACCAGACAAGTGGCTTAGGAGCACAAGCCGACGAAGGACAAAGCCGCTGCACACCGATTCGATTCCACAAATAAAGGCCGCCCCTCACGCACCTCATCGTGAAGCTATCGTTGCACAGCGTTCACACGCTCCAGCGAGCCGCCCTCCCCCCTTGGAATTCCCTCAAATCTTCTTCAACCCTTCAAATCAGCCCCACTAAAACCATTGCGCTGATAAAAACGCTCCAGCTCACGCTCTTCCGGCTCCCTACCGGTAAAAATCTTCAGATACTCAGAGATATAACGCATACGCTGAGCCAACGGCTCGCGGGTTTTCATGCTGATGTAGCCAATTTGCGTCAAATAGATCGTCCGAGCGCGAGTAATCGCAGCATCGTGCTCAAAGCCAAACCGGTCGAACATTTGCCGCAACGCCTCAACGCGCTGCGCATCCGCCTGGCCGATTTCCTGCGCCACTTCCGGTGACTGCAGCGCCCAACTGCGCATGGCGAACTCGAACTGCGAGTCGAACAATTCGCTGTTCAGCCAGCAGTCGAAGACGTTAAGAATCGCCTCGGTGATGGACTCGGCATAGGCCTGGGATTTGGTCACCAGGTTGTAGGTGTTCTTGTTTTTCCATTGCTCGATCAAGGCCGCCAGCAAGGCATCGCGGTCCTCGAAAAACCAGTAGAAGCTGGTGCGCGACAGATTCAGTTTTTTCGCCAGCGGCATAACCCGCACGGCATCGACGCCTGACTCAGTCAAACTTTCATAGGCCGCATTCAGCCAGCCTTCCAGTGAGCCTCGGCCTGCCGGTTCCGCCGTTGAGGTGGATGCTTTCATGGGCATTGCTTCCCTGTGTAAATTCGCTTTTCGTGGTCAACTGTACACTAGCGTCAAGAGCGTTGACACCTGTGTACACAGCGGCCTATTGTTGCCGTGCCTGATGACCTGTTTGCGAGACCGATATGAAAAACGATCCGCTACTTCAGCCTTATCGCCTCAAGCATTTGACCCTGCGCAACCGCATCATGACCACCTCCCACGAGCCCGCTTACCCCGAAGACGGGATGCCGAAAAAGCTTTACCGGGCCTACCACGTTGAACGTGCCAAAGCCGGTGTCGCGCTGACCATGACTGCTGGCTCCGCCGCGATCTCGCGTGACAGCCCGCCGGTGTTCAACAACATTCTGGCCTACAAGGACGAAGTGGTCGGCTGGATGAAAGACCTCACCGACGAGTGCCACGAACACGGTGCGGCGGTGATGATCCAGCTCACTCACCTGGGCCGGCGTACCCGCTGGGACAAAGGCGACTGGCTACCGGTGGTGTCGCCCTCGCACAATCAAGAACCCGCCCACCGCGCCTTCCCCAAGCAGCTGGAACACTGGGACATCGACCGCATCATTCGCGACTACGCCGATGCCGCCGAACGCATGAAAGCCGCTGGCCTGGACGGCATCGAACTGCAAGCTTACGGCCATTTGATGGACCAGTTTTGGTCGCCACTGACCAACGAACTGGACGGGCCATACGGCGGCTCGCTGCAAAACCGCCTGCGCTTTACCTTCGATGTGCTCACGGCCATTCGCCAACGCGTGGGCCCGGAGTTTATCGTCGGCATTCGCTACACCGGCGACGAAGTGCTCGCTGGCGGCCTGCAAAAAGAGGAAGGCTTGCAGATTTCCCAGCTGTTGAAAGACAGTGGCATGATCGACTTCCTTAATGTGATTCGCGGCAACATCGCCACCGACGCCGGGCTGACCGATATCATCCCGATCCAGGGCATGCGCAATGCCCCGCACCTGGACTTTGCCGGCGAAATCAAAGCGCTGACCGACTTCCCGACCTTCCATGCAGCAAAAATTCCCGACGTGGCCACCGCGCGGCATGCGATTGCCTCGGGCTTGGTCGACATGGTCGGCATGACCCGCGCGCACATGACCGACCCGCACATCGTGCGCAAGATCATCGAAGGCCGGGAAGACGATATTCGCCCTTGCGTGGGCGCCAACTATTGCCTGGACCGTATTTACAACGCCGGTGCTGCCTACTGCATTCACAACGCCGCGACCGGGCGTGAAACCACCATGCCGCATGAAATACCCAAGGCGGCCAAGCAGCGCAAAGTGGTAATTGTCGGCGCCGGCCCGGGTGGACTGGAAGCGGCACGGGTGGCAGGCGAGCGCGGCCACGAGGTGGTGGTGTATGAGCTGGCGGACAAACCCGGTGGGCAAATTCGCCTGACCGCACAGTCCGAGCGGCGCAAAGAAATGATCAGCATCATCGATTGGCGCATGGCGCAATGCGAGCGCCTTGGCGTGAAGTTCCACTTCAACACCTGGGCCGACACCGCGATGGTTCTGGATGAAAATGCCGACGTGGTGATCGTGGCGACCGGCGGCATGCCGCACACCGAAGTACTGGAACATGGCAATCAATTGCTGGTTTCAAGCTGGGACATTATTTCTGGCGACGTGAAGCCTGGGCGCAATGTGCTGGTGTACGACGATGCAGGCGACCATGCCGGCCTGCAAGCCGCCGAATTCATCGCCCGCAGTGGCGCCAAGACTGAAATCATGACCCCCGACCGCTCGTTCGCGCCAGAAGTCATGGGCATGAACCTGGTGCCCTACATGCGCTCGTTGCAGCAGCTGGACACCACCTTTACCGTCACCTACCGGCTCAAGGCGGTGGTGCAACAAGGCGACCAATTGCTGGCTACGATCGGCACCGATTACAGCGACCTGACTAAAACCCGCCTGGTGGATCAGGTGGTGGTCAACCACGGCACCCGGCCGCTGGACGAGCTGTATTTCGAACTCAAACCCTTAGCCAGCAACGAAGGCGCCGTGGAGTACATGGACCTGATTGTCGGCAAGCCGCAAACCGTTGCGAGCAACCCCGAAGGGCGCTTCCAGTTGTTCCGCATTGGTGATGCCGTGGCGTCGCGCAATACCCATGCAGCCATCTACGATGCCCTGCGGCTGGTTAAGGACCTGTAGCTGCGGTGTTTCACCCACAACAATAAAGACAGCCGTCACCTGATTTAGAAGCCTTTAGTTACTGCCCCGACAGTTGGCCTGATTGAATTTGATGAACATCAAACTCTTCCCAGCGGAGGTTGTTGCATGCATACGGGTTCTGATTCCATTGAGCTGCTCACTGCGTTAACCGAACGTGACCTGCACTTTCGCAGCGATGCCAAGGTCACTGACCATGCCCTGGCGCCGGTCGACACGGCGTTACTCGATGCGTATACCGCCATCGACCGCAAAGCCCTGCGTCACTACCGCCTGGGGCGTATTCGCGAGCAACTGCGCGCCCACGATTACGCCGGCATTCTGTTGGCCGACCCGATCAACATTCGCTATGCCACCGACACCAACAACCTCGGTTTGTGGGTGATGCATTCGCCCAGCCGCTATGTATTCGTGGCCACCGACGGCCCGGTGGTGTTGTTCGAGTTCACCAGCAGCCGGCACAACAGCGAGCACGTCGAAGCCATCGATGAAATTCGCCCGGCGATTCCCTGGCTGTATTTTCTGGCCGGCCCCCGCGTGCAGGAAAAAGCCGAGCGCTGGGCCCAGGAGGTGGCGGAGCTGATGGCTCGCCATGGTGGCGGCAACCGCCGCTTGGCGGTGGACCGTTGTGACCCTTGGGGCGCGCAGCGCCTGACCCAGAAGGGCATTGAGCTGTTCGATGCGCAGCCGTTGATGGAGCAGGCACGCTTGATCAAGTCGGCGGAAGAGGTCGCCAGCCACCAGGTGTCCATGGGCGTGTGCGATCTGGCGATAGCCCGGATGCGCGCCAGCCTGGTGCCGGGGGTCACTGAAAACCAGCTGTGGAGCATCATGCACGGGACGAATGTCGCGCACGGCGGGGAATGGGCCGAAAGCCGCTTGCTCAGCTCCGGGCCGCGCACCAACCCGTGGTTCCAAGACGCCACCGACAAGGTCATCCAAGCCGGTGAGATGGTGTGTTTTGACACCGACATGGTCGGGCCCGGTGGTTACCTTTCGGATATTTCTCGCAGCTTCGTCTGCCCCGGCAAGGCGCCGACAACGGCCCAGCGCGACTTGCTGGAAATCGCCTCGCAGCAGATCAACCACAACGTCGAGCTGCTGCGCCCGGGCCTGTCGTTTCGCGAGTTTGCCGAACACTGCTGGCCGGTGCCCAAGCGCTTTGAGCACAACCGCTACATGATGATGCTGCATGGCGTCGGCTTGGTCGACGAGTACCCCAGCGTCGCCTACGCCGTGGATTTCGCCGAGTGGGGTTACGACGGCCTGTTCGAGGAAAACATGGTGGTGTCGGTGGAAAGTTACATCGGTGAACAAGGCGGTGGCGAAGGGGTGAAGCTTGAAGAACAGGTGCTGATCAGCGCCAATGGGCCGATAAAACTTTCGCGCACGCCCTTAGTCGACGGCGATCGATAGCTGGAGCAAAACCATGAGCAGTATCACCGTGATCGAAACCGCGCCCGCCTTGGTGCCGCGCCCTGCGGCCAGCGCCGAACCGTTCTTGCGCCTGGAGGGCATTCATAAACAGTTTGGCCCCTACCCCGTGCTGCACGATGTGTGTTTTGAAATGCGCAAGGGCGAGGTGGTGGCCATTATTGGGCCAAGTGGTTCGGGCAAGAGCACCTTGCTGCGTTGTATCAATCAGCTGGAGCCGCCCACCCAGGGCCGGGTGAGTATGGATGGCGTGCACATCGAAGCCGGCCAAAGCTTGCCCCGTGCAGAGCTGCTGAAGCTGCGCCGGCGCATTGGCATGGTGTTCCAGTCGTTTAATCTGTTTCCGCACCTGACCGTGCTGCGCAATGTCAGCCTGGCGCAAATCCGTACCTTGGGCCGCAGCGCCAAAGAAGCCGATGCCCGCTCCATGCAGCTGCTCGAACGCGTCGGCTTGGCCGACAAGGCCCAGCATTACCCGGCGCGCTGCTCCGGTGGCCAGCAGCAACGGATCGCTATCGCCCGCGCCCTGGCATTGGACCCTGAACTGATGCTGTTCGATGAGCCAACCTCGGCGCTGGACCCCGAGCTGGGCTTGGAGGTGCTGGCGGTGATGAAAGAGCTTGCCAGCGAAGGCATGTCGATGATCGTCGTAACCCACGAAATGCACTTTGCCGAAACCGTGTCCGACCGCGTGGTGGTGATGGCCGAGGGGCGAATCATCGAGCAGGGCCCGAGCCAGCAAGTGATGCGCCAGCCCGAGCATGAACGGGTGGTCCAGTTCCTCCAGGCCGTGAGGAATCGCTAATGCAAGACATCCTGATGATGCTGTTGAACGGTGTGCCGTGGACCATTGCGGTCACCGTGCTCGCCTTCTGCGTCGGTGTGGTGCTGGGCTTTCCGATTTGCGCCCTGCGCCTGTCCAAGGTCAAGCCCCTGCGTTTTCTGGCGGCGATGCTGGTGCTGACCCTGCGCTCCATTCCGCCGATTGTCTGGTTGTTTTTCATCTTCTTTGGCATCGGTGGCGGCTATATCAGCCTGTCGCCGTTTACCGCGGCAGTGGTTGGCTTGGGGCTGATTACCGCAGCGCACATGTCCGAGGTGTACCGCGGTGCGTTTGCGGCGATTCCCCCCGGGCAATTCGAAGCCGCCTATGTGCTTAACCTGTCGGCATCGCAACGGTTTTTCGATGTGGTGTTGCCGCAGTTGGTGCGCATCGCCATCCCCACCTCCGCCACCTACGCCATTGGCCTGCTTAAGGATTCGGCGGTGGCCTCGACCATTGGCGTTGGCGATGTCAGCTTCCAGGCCTATCAGGTTTCACAACAAACCTTTCAGGGCCTGAGCGTGTACAGCACAGCGGCGCTGGTTTACCTGGTGCTCAGCGTGCCGGTGGCCTTGTTCTCCCGTTGGCTCTCGGCCACGTTGAAACAGAGGATTGCCCGATGAGCGAACTGCTGACGATGTGGGCGCAATGGCTGCCGGAGTTGTGGAAAGGCTTTGTGCTGTCGATGCAGGTCACGGCGGTGAGCCTGGGCCTGGGTATTGTCTTCGGGCTGGTGCTGGCGCTTAGCGTCTCGGCCCCGAGCCGCTGGGTACGTTACCCATCTTTGGTCATTGTGGAGTTGGGGCGCGGGGCGCCGGTGTTAATCCTGCTGCAGTATTTTTACTTTGGCTTGCCCAGCGTCAACCTCACTTTGACCTCGTTCTGGGCTGCGGTGTTGGCCATGGCGTACTGCACGGCGGCCTACACCAGTGAAATCATTCGCGGTGGTATCGAGGCGGTGGCCCCAGGGCAAACCGAGGCTGCAGAGGTCATCGGCCTCAACCGGTTCGACGCCCTGCGTTTTGTGATCCTGCCTCAGGCCTTGCGGGTAGCGCTGCCGTCGTTGCTGGGGTTCTCGATCATGATGTTCCAAGCTTCGTCGCTGTGTTTCACCATCGCCCTGCCAGAAATTGTCAGCCGGGCGTCCTCCATTGGTTCCTCCACGTTTGAATACATGCCAGTGCTGATCCTGGCCGGTTTGATGTATGCCGCTGTCTGTGCTCCGGCGACCCTGGGCGTGGCAGCGCTGGAAAAAAGACTGGCACCCAGCCAGCCCTAACAACAAATGCCACTCACGCCGTTTTCGGCTGCTGCTCTCTTATTGCAAAGGTGACGTCATGACCCGCTCATTCAAACGCTTTACCCGTTGGATGTTGTTGTGTTCGACCCTGGCCGGCGCGCCGTACGCCCTGGCCGAATGCACCCCGGCGAACCAGTTTGAAACCATTACGCCGGGCGTGCTGACCGTGGCGGCTTATGTCTTCCCGCCTTACTCGATACCGGGGCCGAACAACCAGTTGAGCGGCGTCGATGGCGAGATTATCAAGCGCATCGCCGAACGCGAATGCCTGAAGGTCAAGACCATGGTGGTGGACACCGCAGCGGTGGTGCAGGCGGTGGTAGCAAAGCGCGCCGATGTCGGCATCGGTGACTGGTACCGCACGGCCGAGCGCAGCAAGGCGTTGGGCTTGTCGGCCCCGTTGTACCTGGACGTGATGGGGATTATTTCGGATGAGGGTTACTCGAAGATCTCCGAACTGGACGGCAAGCGCATCGGCACCGTGCAAGGCTACCTGTGGGTGGACGATTTGAAGAAGGCCTTTGGCGATAATCTGGTGCTCTACCCGAACCCGGTGGCCATGGCCCAAGACCTGGCGTCCAAGCGCATCCAGGTTGGTGCGGACAGCTTTGCGGTGGGGGTTTCTGCGCAGCAAAAGGGCGCGTACCCCGGCAAGAGCATCAAGGTGTCCGAGCCCGACCAACGGGTCAAGGCCACGCTTGAGCCTGGGCAAAGCGCCTTCCCGTACACCAAGGCCAACACTGCCTTGGGCGAAGCACTGGGCAACAACATCCAGGCCTTGCATGCCTCGGGGGAAATCGCTGAAATCCTTGCCCAGTTTGGCCTGGCCCGCGAGGCGGCGCAGGTGGGTGAGCCGAGGATGATTCAGTAAAGCGTAACAACTGAATCCGCCAAATCTTGTTGGAGCGGCTTTCGCCGCTCCTGCAGGTGCACAAGCTGCGGCACACCTACAACCCGAGAACACTGACGCCACCATGGACGATGACAAACCCAACAAGCGCTTGTCTCTGACCGCTGCCACCACCTTGGCCCAACAGCTCTGCCTGGCCCACGGCACCAGCTACGCCGTAGCCTCGGCGCTTGCCAACGCCACGGTATCCGCCCAGGCCCATGGCCAACACGAAGTTGGTTTCGGCCATTTGCCTGACTACCTCAGCGGCTTTGCCTGCGGCCGAATCGCCATGGCTGCCGAACCCATCGTGACCCAGGTCGCGCCGGCCATGGTCCGCTGCGACGCGGCCCAAGGCATCGCGCAACTGGGGTTTGATCGCGCTTTCCCAGCGCTGTGCAGCAATGCGCATCAACTGGGTATCGCCCTGTTTGCGCAGTTCAACGCGTTCACCTGTGGCGAGCTGGGCTATTACACCCGTCGCCTGGCGCGCGAAGGGCTGGTGGCGTTGGCGTTCACCAATGGCTCACCGCTGCTCACCGTAGCGGGCCAGAGCCGACCGCTGTACTCCACCAACCCCATCGCCTTTGCTGCCGCCAGTGCTGACGGGCGTTTACTGGCAATTGACCAAGCCAGCAGCGCCACTGCCTACGTAAACCTGCTGCGGGCCGCTGAAGCGGGGGAGGCGATACCGGCAGGCTGGGCAGTTGATGCACAAGGCAATGAAACCCGCAGTGCGCGGGAGGCTCTGCACGGCACGTTGCTGGCATTTGGCGGCGGTCGCGGCGCCAACATCGCGTTGATGGTCGAGGTGCTCGCGGCGGGTCTGACGGGGGCCAATTGGTCATTGGATGCAGCAGATTTCCGTGCCGGCAGCGAATCCCCAGGGGCTGGCATGCTGGTGATTGGCATTGCCCCCAGGTTGCTGGACGAGTGCTTTGCCTCACGCCTGGGCGAGCAGATGACGCGGCTTGAAGCCTTGGGCGTTTACCTGCCGGGCAAGGCCAAAGAACAAGCCTACGCCCGTGCGCTCCGCGAGGGCATCCGCCTGCCGTTATCGGCGTACGACGCATTCAAGGCGCAGCTGGAATAGGTAAAACCCTTCGCCACCGCCGGCCACAGCAGCGAGCCACGTGTTTCAGCCACCGCTGGCATTCATGAAGCGCAGTAGCTGCACGTCGTCACTGCCGAAGGTGTGGCGCGCCGGCTTGTGTTGCAGGGCCTGGCGTATGGCGTCGAGCACCGGGGCGTCTTCCCCGGGGTAGCGCCGCAGCAGGCCACGCAGGTCTAGCGAGTGCTCGTGGCCCAGGCACAGCAGCAGGCGACCCTCGGCGGTCATGCGCACGCGGTTGCAGGTGTCGCAGAAGTGCTGGCTGATAGGTGAAATGAAACCGATGCGGGTGCCGGGGTGGCCACTGACCCGCACGTAACGCGCCGGGCCACCGCTTTGCTCGGCGCTGTCGATGAGCGTGTAGCGTTCGGCAAGGCGTTCGCGCACCCAAGCACTGGAGCAGTAGCTTTCGGGGCGTGAGCGGCCGACGTCGCCCAAGGGCATTTCTTCGATGAAGCTGATGTCCAGGCCGTGGGCAATGGCGAAGTCGACCAGGGCCGGGACTTCGTCGGCGTTGCGCCCATGCAGGGCCACGACGTTGAGCTTGATGGCAGCGAAACCGGCCTTGCGGGCGGCCTCGATGCCGCGCAGCACGCGGCCGAGCTCACCGCTGCGGGTGATGCTGCGAAAGCGCTTCGGGTCGAGGGTGTCGAGGCTGATGTTGAGGCGTTTTACGCCTGCGTCGGCCAGTGGCTGGGCCAGCTTGGGCAATTGCGAGCCGTTGGTGGTCATGACCAGTTCGCGCAGGCCGGGCATGGCGGCGATGCGCTGGCAAAGGCCGACGATGCCGGGCCGCACCAGCGGCTCGCCGCCGGTGAGGCGGATCTTGCGCACGCCCTGGCCGACGAACAGGCGGGCTGTGCGTTCGATTTCCTCCAGCGTCAGCACTTGCTGGCGCGGGAGGAACTGCATGGTTTCGGCCATGCAGTAGATGCAGCGGAAGTCGCAGCGATCGGTGACCGAAATGCGCAGGTAGTCGATTTTGCGGCCGCAGCCGTCGAGCAGTGGGGTGGTCATATGGGTATTCCTGATGGCCCATTGGCGGGCAAGCCCGCTGCTACATTAAAAGCATGTGCCGCTGTAGTTGGCCCCTTGAAGGTGTTACTGAACCAGCGGGCTGGCAGCCCCATCGAGCAGGATCCCGCGGATGTCCGCCTGGCCAATCAGGCTTGCCAGGTACTGCCCCACCGCCACCTGCCACACCCGCTGGTCCAGCTCGGCACGAATCGCTTCGTGCACCACCTCGAACGGCAACGCCCGCCCTTCGATGCGCTGGTCGACCCACACCAGGTGCACCCCGTATCGGCTCTCCAGCGGCTGCTTCGCCAAGCCCAATGGCAAGCGCAGCAATTGCCGCTCGAACTCCGGTACGGTTTGCCCCTGGCTGATTTGCCCAAGCGCCCCACCCTGCTCCTTGGACGGGCAAGCAGAGTGGGCCAGCGCCAGCTCGGCAAAGCGTGAGCCATCCTCGGCCAGCTGGGCGATCAGTGCCGCCGCCAGCGCCTTGGCCTGGCTACGCCCCTCGGCATCCTCCGGCGCGCAGGCCAGCAGGATGTGCCGCACGGCCAGCAGTGGTGCGCTGGCATAGCGTTCGCGGTTGCTGTCGAAGTAATGCCGGCAGATCGCTTCGTCGGCGCCTGGCAGCGGCAGCTCCCGTTCAATCAGCAGGCGCGTCAGGGCCTCTTCCTCGCTCTCGCCGTCGGTGCACTCGGCCTCAAGGCCCAGTTCGGTGATGCGCTGCAGCAGCAGCTCGCGCACCACCAGCGCCTGGCTGGCGAGGAAGATCGCCTCTTCGCGGTCCTCTGCCGGGTGATACTGCAACTCGCGGGCAATGGCGTCGCCATCAATGGCCACGCCGTTGACGGTAATCTGCGGCCACTGCTGTGCGCTGGTGGCAATCAGTGCTGAAGCTTGCATGGTGGTATCTCCTCTTCAGCCCTTCTGCCGCACAATTTGGTAGCGCCGGCCCAGGTACCACACCGGGGCACTGACGAAGTGCACCAGCCGGGTGAACGGGAACAGCACGAATAGGGTCAGGCCCAGCGCCACATGCAGCTTGTACACCAAGCCCACCGGGGCGATCGCCTGCGCGGCCAGCTGCGGCTGCAGGCTCACGGTGTACTGCGCCCAGTCGGCCAGCATCACCATTACCGAGCCATCCAGGTGCTGGGTGGAGGCGACGATGGTCATCAGCCCGAGCGACAGCTGCGCCAGCAACACCACCAGGATCATGATGTCGGAGAAGCTCGAACTGGCCCTTACCCGTGGGTTGAACACCCGGCGGTGCAACAGCATGATCAAGCCGAAGAAGCACAAGATGCCGAACAAGCCGCCCGAGACCATCGCCAGCAGTTGCTTGTCGGCGGTGCCGATGAAGCGGTGGTACAGCGCTTCTGGCGTCAGCAGGCCAACAAAGTGGCCGGCGAGGATGAACAGCACGCCAACGTGGAACAGGTTGCTGGCCACGCGCATATAGCGCTGGTCAGCCGGGGTCTGGCTAAACAGCTGGCTGGAGCCGGCTTTCCAGCTGTACTGCGACAGGTCAAAGCGCGCCCAGCTGCCAATCAGGCAGACGGCCAGGGCGATATACGGGTAAACCCCGAACACCAGCAGGTTGACGTTAGACATTGTGTACCTCCCGGGCCGGAGCCTCCGGCCCGCCTTGCTTGAAATCAACCCAGTGCAGCGGCACCGGCACCTCTTCACGCGCCTTGCCCGGCGCCCGTGGCTGGCTGGGGCAGCGCTCTTGCTGCTCGGCCTTGAGGAAGTCCACGGCCTCCTCCTCCCAGACCTTGTCCATGGCCTCCAGCGAATCGTCGCGCGGCTCTTCCTCCACTCGCTCGCGGGCAGCCGCCATTACCGCCTGTGGGTTCACCCCGGCAATCTGCAACAACGCACGCAGGCACGCGGCATAACGGCTTTCACGCTCCTCCAGGCGCGCCGCCAGCAACGCCAGCAGGTGTGCCACGTCGGCCAGGCCCTCGCGGGCCGTGAGGTCGTCGCGGGTGGAGAGGTATTCCAGGTACAGCGGGATGTAGTCGGGCAGCTCGCGCACACCAATGGCAAAGCCGGCCTCCTCGTACTGGGCCATCAAGTCGACCATGGCCTGGCCACGATCGCGCGACTCGCCGTGCACGTGCTCAAACAGCAGCAGCGACACCGCGCGGCCGCGCTCGAACAGGCCGTCATAGCGTGCCTGTACCTCCATGGTGTCGTCGCCAGCCAGTTCGTCGAGCAGGCAGCGCAGCGCGGCTCGCTGCGCCGGGCTGATCTCGCGTGCAGCGTCGATGGCCACTGCCAGTTCTTTGTAACCCTGGATCAATGCCTCATCGGGGTAGTCGAGCAGCAGGGCAATTACCTTGAGAATGCGCATGTTCATTTCTCCCACAGCTGAACGGTCTTGAGCACATCGCGGCGGTTGGCCTTTTTCGCCCCGAACATGTTGCTGTCGGAGCTACCGCCACAGCCGCTGCCAAAGCTGAAACCACAGCCAGAGCGCTCGGCAAAGGCGTCGCTCATGGCCTCCTCGCGGTGCGCCGAGGGCACCACGTAGCGGTCTTCGTAGTTGGCAATGGCCAGGTAGCGGTACATGTCTTCGCATTGGGCCTGGGTCAGGCCAACCGACTCCAGCACTTGCAGGTCACGCACGCCGTCCACCTGTTCGGCACGCTTGTAGGCGCGCATCGCCAGCAGGCGCTTGAGCGCCAGGCGTACCGGCGCTTCATCACCGGCGGTCAGCAGGTTGGCCAGGTAGCGCACAGGGATGCGCAGGCTGTCGACGTCGGGCAGTACACCGTCCATGCTCACGCTGCCGGCAGCGGCGGCGTTCTGGATCGGCGACAGCGGCGGCACGTACCAGACCATCGGCAAAGTGCGGTACTCGGGGTGCAGCGGCAGGGCCAGCTGCCAGTCCACAGCCAGCTTGTACACCGGCGACTGCTGCGCAGCCTCGATCACCGACATCGGCACGCCATCCTTCAGTGCCTGGGCGATGACCTTGGGGTCGTTGGGGTCGAGGAAAATCTCCAGCTGCTTGCGGTACAGGTCTTGCTCGCCCGGGGTGCTGGCCACTTCATGGATGCGGTCGGCGTCATACAGCAGCACGCCCAGGTAGCGGATGCGGCCCACACAGGTTTCCGAGCATACGGTGGGCATGCCCGCCTCGATGCGCGGGTAGCAGAAGATGCACTTCTCGGACTTGCCGCTCTTCCAGTTGAAGTAGATCTTCTTGTACGGGCAGCCACTGATGCACATGCGCCAGCCGCGGCACTTTTCCTGGTCGATGAGGACAATGCCGTCCTCTTCGCGCTTGTAGATCGCGCCGCTCGGGCACGAGGCCGCGCACGCCGGGTTCAGGCAGTGCTCGCACAGGCGTGGCAGGTACATCATGAAGGTGTTCTCGTACTCACCGTAGATGTCGGCCTGCACCTGGTCGAAGTTCTTGTCCTTGCGCCGCTTGGCGAATTCAGTGCCGAGGATTTCTTCCCAGTTGGGGCCCCATTCGATCTTCTCCATGCGCTGCCCGGAAATCAGCGAGCGTGGCCGCGCCACCGGCTGGTGCTTGGCCTGCGGTGCGGTGTGCAGGTGCTGGTAGTCGAAGTCGAACGGCTCGTAGTAGTCGTCGATGGCTGGCAGGTCGGGGTTGGCGAAGATATTCGCCAACACGCGGAACTTGCCGCCGATGCGCGGTTTGATCGAGCCGTCGCGGTTGCGTACCCAGCCGCCTTTCCACTTGTCCTGGTTTTCCCACTCTTTGGGGTAACCGATGCCGGGCTTGCTTTCGACGTTGTTGAACCAGGCGTATTCCATGCCTTCGCGGCTGGTCCAAACGTTTTTGCAGGTGATCGAGCAGGTGTGGCAGCCGATGCATTTGTCCAGGTTCAGGACCATGCCGACTTGCGAACGAATCTTCATGGCTATCTCCTTAAACGTCGGTTGGCAATGGTTGTGGCAAGGCGTCGCCGCCCAGGCCGCCGACAGCGGTGTCGTCCAGCCAGTCGACTTTGCTCATCTTGCGCACCACCACGAATTCGTCGCGGTTGCAGCCAACCGTGCCGTAGTAGTTGAAGCCGTAGGATTGCTGCGCATAGCCGCCAATCATGTGAGTGGGTTTGAGCACCACGCGGGTCACCGAGTTGTGGTGGCCGCCGCGGGTCTTGGTGGTTTCAGCCCCAGGCACATTCACGATGCGCTCCTGGGCGTGGTACATCATCACCATGCCTTCCTTGACCCGCTGGCTAACCACTGCACGGGCGGTGAGCGCGCCATTGGCGTTGAAGCACTCGATCCAGTCGTTGTCCTCGATACCGACCTTTTTCGCGTCCACCTCGGACATCCACACAATCGGCCCACCACGGCTGAGGGTGAGCATGATCAGGTTGTCGCTGTAGGTGCTGTGGATACCCCACTTCTGGTGCGGGGTAATCCAGTTCAAGGCAATCTCCGGGTTGCCGTTGGGCTTCTTGCCCTTCACGTAGTCCACGGTGCGGGTATTGATCGGCGGGCGATAGCTTTGCAACTGCTCGCCGAAGGCCTGCATCCACGGGTGGTCCTGGTAAAACTGCTGGCGCCCGGTGATGGTGCGCCATGGGATGTATTCGTGAACGTTGGTGTAGCCGGCGTTGTAGCTCACGTGTTCGTCTTCCAGGCCCGACCAGGTCGGGCTGGAGATGATCTTGCGCGGCTGCGCCTGGATGTCGCGGAAGCGGATTGCCTCGTGCTCCTTGGGCATCGCCAGGTGGCTGTGGTCGCGGCCGGTGAACGCCGACAACGCGGCCCAGGCCTTGAGCGCGACGTGGCCGTTGGTTTCCGGTGCCAGGCTAAGGATCACTTCGGCCGCATCGATGGCCGACTCGATCTTCGGCCGGCCCTGGCTCACGCCTTCGTCGCGCACGGTGTGGTTCAGCTCACCGAGAAACTCCACTTCGTGCTCGGTGTTCCAGTTGATGCCCTTGCCGCCGTTGCCCAACTTGTCGAGCAGCGGGCCGAGCGAGGTGAACTTCTTGTAAGTGGCCGGGTAGTCACGCTCGACCACGGTCATGTTCGGGCAGTTCAGGCCCGGTACCGGGGCCTCGCCTGCGGTCTTCCAGTCGCTACCGCCAAACGGCTGGGCCAGCTCACCGGGGCTGTCGTGCAGCAGCGGTACGGTGACCAGGTCCTGTTCCACGCCCAGCTGGCCTTCGCTCATGGCTGAGAAGGCCTTGGCGATGCCCTTGTAGATCTCCCAGTCCGACCGCGCTTCCCAAGCCGGGTCGATGGCCGCCGACAGCGGGTGAATGAACGGGTGCATGTCCGAGGTGTTCATGTCGTCCTTCTCGTACCAGGTCGCGGTCGGCAGGACGATGTCGGAGTACATGCAGGTGGACGACATGCGGAAGTCCAGGGTGGTGACCAGGTCGAGCT